>JALEZQ010000042.1 GCA_022772475.1 Bacteroidales bacterium
AGCCTTATGATTAACTACATCGTAGCACGCAAGAAGAACATGACCGACGGCAGCATCAAGTATTATGCCAAGGTGGCTCCCGTGAGTCCCGTCTATGTCAACGACATTGCCGCCCGCATCTCGAAGACCTGTACGGTGACCGAGCATGACGTCAAGGCCGTGCTCTCGGCCCTTCAGGAGCAGGTAATCTACAGTCTGTCGGACGGCCACAGCGTCCGTCTGGGCGACCTCGGTTCGTTCCGCCCGACGCTCAGCGCCTATACCTTCGACACCCCCGAGGAGGTGACGGCAGCCGGCATCAAGCACGTCCGCACCCGCTTCACCCCCGGCACCCGTCTGGTGGCCGCCATGCGCACCGGCGCCGGTAGCGGTCTGACCTTCGCCAAGGTATCGGCAGGCAATGGGCAGGACATGCCTGCGGACGAGACGGAGTAACATCGTCTTTCTAACCAATGTCCCCGGACCGCTCTCTCACCGAGGGGGCGGGCCGGGGACATTATTGCACAACAGTGTGAAGAAGGGCTGCTTTCGGGGTTTTCTTCCCTCAGATTTTGCTGCCAACCGAAAATCAATGTGACCGGGCAAATCGGTGCAAGTTGTTTTTTTATCATCACTTAACGGCGTTGCTTGGCCGAAAAGCCGTAATTTTGCAAACAGGGCACCACGGCCCTTAATATGACAGACTAACAACAGACGTCTATGGCAACACATATCAACGAGAACGTGCGCAAGCATCTGGTCGTGCTCACGGGAGCCGGCATGAGCGCTGAGAGCGGTTTTGAGACCTTCCGCGACGCCGGCGGACTGTGGGAACGCTATCCCGTGGAGCAGGTGGCCACGCCCGAAGGTTGGCAGGCCGACCCCACGCTGGTGACGACCTTTTACAACGGCCTTCGCCGCCAGTTGGTCAACGCCAGTCCGAACGCCGGCCACCGCGCGCTGGCGGCCATGGAGGCGCACTACCGGGTGACGGTGGTGACGCAAAACGTGGACGACCTGCACGAGCGGGCCGGTTCGACCCACGTCATCCACCTGCACGGCGAACTGATGAAGGTGTGCTCCTCGCGCGATCCGGACAATCCGCGCTTCATCCGCACGCTGACGGCCGACGACGTGGAGGTGCAGCCCGGCACACGGTCGGCCGACGGCTCGCTGGAGCGCCCATGGATAGTGTGGTTCGGCGAGGCCGTGCCCAATCTGGGTATCGCCGCCGACGCCGTGGCCCAGGCCGACGCCTTCGCCATCATCGGTTCGTCGCTGAACGTCTATCCCGCTGCCGGACTGGTGCGCTACGTACGCCCCGAGGTGCCCGTCTTCGTCATCGATCCCAAGGCCGTCCGCGTGCCCACGACGCGCCACTTCGAGATGATCAGCGACGTGGCGTCGCGCGGGGTGGACACCCTGGCCGAACGTCTGGCCGCCCTGTGGGCCTGACAGCGGTAGCGGCATACCGCCGACGGGCTCTCCATCACATATCCCGTGCACAAACAGCACAGACACATATACCTTTCTTACATACTCTATGAACTTACTCTTCGACTACGGCGGCGTCCTGGTGGACCTGACCCGCCAGCGCTGCATAGACGCCTTCGCCGCCATCGGCTTCGACATACGCCCCTTCATCGGCACGTTCGTACAGGGCGGTTTCCTGTCAAAACTGGAGCGTGGCGTGATAGACGTCCACGGATTCTGCGACGAACTGCGCAGCCACTGCACGGACTACAAGCCCACTGACGACGAGATTGTAGGCGCTTGGGAACTGTATCTGAACGGCGTGCCCGACGAACGGCTGGACATGCTGCTCAAGATACGCCGGCACTACCCCACGTATGTGCTGTCGAACGTCAACCCCATCCACTGGCGGCTGGCCCGCGAAAACTATTTCCGCTACAAGGGCTACACGCTGGACGACTTCTTCCGCAAGGCCTTCCTCTCGTACGAACTGGGCGTTGAGAAGCCCTCACCCGCCATCTACGAGGCCGTCATCAAAGGCATAGGCTGTGCACCGGAGGAAATCCTCTTCTTCGACGACTGCGAAGAAAACTGCGAGGGCGCACGCCGCTGCGGATTGCAGGCCCGTCTGGCGCCGGCGCACAGCAAATGGCTGGAATACTTCACGCCCGAGGGCATCTATATCCCCGAGACCACGTGATGGCCGGCACACCCTATACGCTATACCCGTTTACCGCGAGGGCAACCGAGGGCATACGCAACGGCGTCGTGACGGTAGGCTGCTTTGACGGCGTACACCGCGGGCACCGCTACCTGCTGGACCAGGTCGCCGCCGAGGCCCGTCGCCGAGGATGCGCGGCCGTGGTGATGACCTTCGACCGCCACCCGCGCGAGGTGCTTCAGGCCGGCTATCAGCCCGCGCTGCTCACTACGACGGCCGACAGGGTGGCGCTGCTGCGGCAGAGCGGCATGGACGCCTGTGCCGTGCTCCACTTCACCCCCGAGATGGCGCGCCTGACGGCGGCGGATTTTATGACAGATATTTTGGTACAGGGCCTCGGCGCCGCCACCCTGGTGATGGGCTATGACCACCGTTTCGGCTCGGACCGCCTGAAGGCATTTGCCGACTATGCTGCGGCTGCGGCGCAGGCCGGTATGGACATCGTTCACGCCACCCCG
Source organism: Bacteroidales bacterium (assembly GCA_022772475.1). Taxonomy (GTDB): domain Bacteria; phylum Bacteroidota; class Bacteroidia; order Bacteroidales; family Bacteroidaceae; genus Alloprevotella. The sequence continues at coordinate 2,632 of JALEZQ010000042.1, forward strand.
CTGATGCTGGGCGGCGAGGCCGTGAGTTCGTCGCGCATACGCCGCCTGCTGGCCGCCGGCGACGCCGCCGGAGCAGCGGCGTGCCTGGGGCGGCCATTCGCCCTGCATGGACAGGTGGTGCACGGCAACCATGTGGGCACAGGTCTGGGGTTTCCCACCGCCAACGTGAAGGCCGACGACGACCGCTTCATGCTGCCCGCACACGGCGTCTATGCCGCATGGGCACAGACAGACGACGGCCGACGGCACGCCGCGATGGTGAACATCGGCGTGCGCCCCACCATAGGCGACGGGCTGCGCCCCACGACTGAGGCCCATCTGCTGCACTTCCACGGCGACCTGTACGGCCGGCAGCTGACGCTACACTTCGTGGCCCGTCTGCGCGACGAGCGGCGTTTCACCTCGCGGGACGACCTGCGAGCCCGGCTCGGCGAGGATGCACGGGTGGCACAGGTGGCGCTGGATGAAGCAACAGCCTGCGAGATAGAAAATAACCGATAGACAAATACGACCATTTCCTTACAATATGCTGAAAGCATTTCTGGCATTCCTGGCGTTCATCGCCTACCAATGTACGGCTGCCGCGCTGGCCTACCTCATCGATGGTGAGGCGCTGGCACAGGGCACGCTGCCCGACGCCACGGCACTGGTGACGGCCCAGATGGCCTGCGTGCCGCTCATCATACTGCTGCTCTGGCTGTGCCGCATGACGCAGCGCCCCCTGCCCGGCAAGGGGCGCCCCCTGCCCGGCACGACGATGACGGCAGCGCTGGCAGGCTTCATGTGCGTGGCCGTCGGACTGAGTGTGGGCCTCTCGCCACTGGACTTGGCCGACGGCGGATCGACGGCTTTGCTGAACGGCATGAGCCGGAGCATCGGCGGCGTCCTGCTGCTGACGGTGTTCGGACCACTGGTGGAAGAAATGGTATTCCGCGAAAGCATACAGCGCCTGCTCACCCCGCGCACAGGAGCCCTGTGGGCCACAGTTATCGCGGCGGCATCGTTTGCCGCAGTACACATGAATCCGGCGCAGAGCATACCGGCCTTTCTGCTGGGCCTGGCCCTGGGCTGGCTGTACATCCTGACAGGCAACATCAAACTGTGCTACTCGGCACACGTCATCAACAACGCTTTGGCCGTATGGCTCCTGTCGCGCCCCGACATCGAGGCCCGGGTGGCCACCTGGCCCGCAGCAGCCATCGTGGCCGTCGGCGCGGCGCTGATAGCGCTGGGTGTCCTCCTGCTGCTGACCACACGTCGCCATGCCCCATCCCTTACCCTTACACAGTTCTCACCCCATAGTACCCCATCAGAACGATGAAGATAGGAACGCTTGACCTGGGCCCGCGCCCCGTGCTGCTGGCGCCGATGGAAGACGTGACCGACATCGGCTTCCGCCTGCTGTGCCGCCGCCTCGGCGCCTCGATGGTCTATTCGGAATTTGTCGCCGCCGACGCTCTGGTGCGCATGGTCAGCCGGAGTCTGGACAAACTGACGGTATGCCCCGAAGAGCGCCCCGTGGCCATACAGATATATGGGCGCGACCCCATCGCCGTGCGCGACGCAGCACAGATTGTCGTGGAGCGTGCGCGGCCCGACGTGCTCGACCTCAACTTCGGCTGCCCCGTGAAGCGCGTGGCCGGCAAAGGCGCCGGCGCCGGTATGCTGCAAAACGTGCCGCTGATGCTCGACATCACACGCGCCGTGGTAGAGGCCGTCAACGTCCCCGTGACGGTGAAGACCCGTCTGGGGTGGGACGAGAGTCACAAAATCATTACCGACCTGGCCGAACCCCTGCAAGACTGTGGCATTCAGGCCCTGACCATACACGGCCGCACACGGGCACAGATGTACACGGGCACGGCCGACTGGAGCCTCATCGGCGAGGTGAAGCGCAATCCTCGCCTGCACATCCCCATCATCGGCAACGGCGACATCGCCTCGGGGCAGGACGCCCTGCGCGCCTTCGACACCTACGGCGTGGATGCCGTGATGGTGGGACGCGCCACCTTCGGACGCCCATGGATATTCAAGGAGATACGCGACACCCTGGACGGCGGCGACCACCGCATAGACCGCGTCATCGACAGCCGGTACGCCCCGATGACGGCACAGTGGATGCTGGACGTCCTCAAGGAGCAGGTGCGCGCCAGCGTGGAGCGTATCGACGAATACCGCGGCATCCTGCACGTCAGGCGCCATCTGGCGGCCAGTCCGCTGTTTAAGGGCATCGCCAACTTCCGCCCCACACGCATCGCCATGTTGCGCGCCGAGACGGTGGACGAACTCTTCGCCATCATGGAGGGCATACGTCCCCTGTTGCCAGAGTGAACCGCCGGTAGATTAACATCACCCTTTCATTAACCCCTAACTTCCCATTTCCCTTATCCTCCCTTCTCCCCCTTATGGAAGAACCTCCGCTAAAAATCACCGTGGCCACCGTATGCTATAATGCGGCAAGTCTTATTGAGCGCACCATCAACAGCGTAGAAGAGCAAGACTATCCGCACGTGGAGCATCTCATCATCGACGGCAACTCGCAAGACGCCACGCTCGAAGCCGTACACCACTATCAGGAACGCAACAGCGTGGCCCGCGTGCCGCACGAAGTAAACTGCCTGAGCGAGCCCGATCATGGCATCTACGACGCTATGAACAAGGCCCTGCGCATGGCCACGGGACACTATATCCTTTTCCTCAACGCCGGCGATACCCTGCACAGCCGGCAGACGCTGAGTCTGGTGGCCTGCGCCGCCACGGCTGCCTACGGCGACCATGCCCTGCCCGAAGCCGACGACAGCGACCTGGGGATGCTGCCGGCCGTGGTCTATGGACAGACGGACATTGTCGATGAGCAGGGCCATTTCCTGCGCCACCGCCGCCTGACAGCCCCCGAGGTGCTGACCTGGCGTGCTTTCCGCCACGGCATGACGGTATGCCATCAGGCCTTCTTTGCACGCACCGACCTGGCACGACGGATGGCTTACAATACGGCATACCGGTTTTCAGCCGACTACGACTGGTGCATACGCCTCATGCGCGAAGGGCAGCGGCGCGGACTGGAACTGACGAACGTACACCAGACGGTGGCCAACTACCTGAGCGAGGGAGCCACCACACGCCACCACCGCGCCTCGCTCATGGAGCGTCTGCGCATCATGGCGCACCACTACGGATGGGGCACGGCACTGGCCATGCACGCCTGGTTCGTGGTGCGCGGCATCATCAAGAAATAACCTGCGCTATGACCACCGACGACCGCATACCGCAGCACGATGGCGCCGCCAAACGCCCGCCACAGCCCGAACGCGCCTATGCCGCAGCCGCACGACGCTGCGCCGCAGCGGAATACTGCCGCAGCGACTGGCACACACGCTTCCGCCGTCAGGGTTTCGACCCAACCACAGCCAAGGCGCTGGTGGACCGCTTGGAGAGCGAGGGCTATATCAACGAGGACCGCTATATCCGCGCCTTTGTCCACGACAAGGCGGCCTACGACGGATGGACGGCACGCAAGATAAGTATGGCGCTGGCGCGAAAGGGCCTTGATGCGCAACGGGTGCAGACGGCCATAGACGAGGGCATCGACAGCGATCAACAGATGGCGCTGCTGGAAGCCTGTCTGCGCCGCGCCCTGAGCAAGGGACGGGCCGACGAGGACCCGCGCAAAACGACAGCACGGGCTATACGCGCCGCAGCGGCCAAGGGCTTCGCACCGGCAGACATCTACCGCATGCTGCGCACGATGACGGCCGAAACACCGGATGACGACTGACGGCGGCAACACATCTTTCACATTCCCTTTCCCACACAGAAATACTCCTCTATGAAGAAACTATACATCGAAACCTACGGCTGCCAGATGAACGTGGCCGACAGCGAGGTGGTCGCCTCGGTGATGCGCATGGCGGGCTACGAGCCCACCGACAACGCCGACGAGGCCGACGCCCTCTTCCTCAACACCTGCTCGGTGCGCGACAACGCCGAACAGAAAATCATACACCGTCTGGAGGCACTTGCCGCGCAGAAGCGCAAAGGACGCCGCCTGATAGTGGGCGTGCTGGGGTGCATGGCGGAGCGCGTCAAGGACGACCTCATCCGTCAGCACGGCGCCGACCTGGTGGCAGGACCGGACGCCTACCTGTCGCTGCCCGAACTGGTGGCGGCGGCGGAAACGGGACACCCCGCCATCAACGTCGAACTGTCGCTGACGGAGACCTATCGCGACATCGTGCCCACACGCTACCACAGTTCGCACCTCTCGGGCTTCGTCAGCATCATGCGCGGATGCAACAACTTCTGCCACTACTGCATCGTGCCCTACACCCGAGGCCGCGAACGCTCACGCAACGTGGAGAGCATCCTGCGCGAGGTGGCCGACCTCGAGGCACGCGGATACAAGGAGGTGACGCTGTTGGGACAGAATGTCAACTCGTACCTCGGTACGGACGATGACGGCACGACGGTCAATTTTGCCACCCTGCTGCGCCGCGTGGCGCGCGCCGTGCCCCACATGCGCATACGCTTCTCTACCAGCCACCCCAAGGATATGAGCGACGAGACGCTGCAGGTCATTGCTGACGAACCGAACGTATGCCGGCACATCCACCTGCCCGTACAGAGCGGGTCGGACCGCATCCTCAAGTTGATGAACCGCAAATATACGCGCCAATGGTACATGGAGCGCGTCGAGGCCATACGCCGCATCATCCCCGACTGCGGACTGAGCACGGACATCTTCGCCGGCTACTGCTACGAGACGGCGGAGGACCACGCGCTCTCGCTCTCGCTCATGAGGGAGTGTGCCTACGATTCGGCGTTCATGTTCAAATACAGCGTGCGCCCGGGCACCTATGCCGACCGCCACTTTGAGGACACGGTGAGCGAGGAGGAGAAGGTGCGTAGGCTCAACGAACTGATTGCGCTGCAGAACGAACTGTCGCTGGAGAACAACCGGCGCTGCATCGGGCGCACATTCGAGGTGCTCATCGAGGGCACGTCGAAGCGCTCGCGCGAGCAGCTCTTCGGTCGCACGGAGCAGAACCGCGTCGTCGTCTTTGACCGCGGGAAGCACCACCCCGGCGAGTATGTCAACGTGCGCATCACCGAGGCCTCATCGGCCACGCTCAAGGGCGAGGTGGTGGAATAGGTCCGGTCACACGCCCTCCCGTATATAATTCTAATATATAACCACTCTAACCAACGACGATGACTATGATGAAAAAACGCCTTTCGGTACGCTGCCACAACACGGGGCAGACGCACCAGGTACCTCTGGGCTCGACGCTCGAAGAGGTGTACCGGCTTATTGGCCTCCACATGCCCTGGGGCGCCACCAGCGCCAAGGTCAACAACAAGGTTGAGGGCCTGCACTATGTGCTCTTCACGGACAAGGACGTGGAGTTTTTGGACATCACCTCGTCGTCGGGCATGCGCACCTATACGCGCTCACTGTTTTTCGTACTCTATAAGGCGGTGCGCGACCTCTACCCTACAGCCACCCTGCGCATCAGCACACCCGTATCACGCGGTTACTTCTGCTATCTGCAGATGGAGGGCGGACAGGCGGTGACGCCCGACGTGGTGAGCGCCCTGCGCTGCCGCATGCAGGAAATCATCGATGCCCGCATCCCCTTCCACCACCACACCTGTCCCACGGAAGAGGCGGTGGCCCTGTTCCGCCGCGACGGACTGGAAGATAAGGCACAACTGTTGGAGAACTGTGGCGCCCTCTACACCACCTACTACACGCTGGACGATACGCCCGACTACTTCTACGGCTCGCTGCTGACGGATGCCGGACAGATATTCAACTTCGACCTGCTGCCCTACGAGGACGGCCTGTTCCTGCGACTGCCCGACCCTCAGCAGCCCGACCGCCTGCAACCCCTGACGCACCAGCCGAAAATGTTCGACGTCTTCCGCGAGCAGCACCGCTGGCAGCACATCCTGGGCGTATCGACCATCGGACAGTTTAACGAAGCCTGCCGACAGGGATACACCAACGAACTGATCAACGTCTCCGAGGCGCTGCAGGAGAAGCGCTTCGCCAGTCTGGCCGACCAGATTGCCGCACGGCCCGAAATCAAGGTCATCCTCATCGCCGGACCATCGTCGAGCGGCAAGACAACCTTCTCCAAGCGCCTGTCGGTGCAACTGATGGCTTCGGGCAAGCGCCCCGTATCCATATCGTTGGACGACTACTTCGTGGACCGCGAGAAAACACCGGTTGACGAAAGCGGCAAGTACGACTTCGAACACATCGAGGCCATGAACATCCCGCTGTTCAACGCGCAGATGAATGCCCTGATTCAGGGCGAGGAGGTAGAACTGCCCCGCTACAATTTCCTCACCGGCAAGAGCGAGAAGAGCGGCACGCTCCTGCGCCTGCAGGACGACACCATCCTCATCCTCGAAGGCATACACGCCCTCAACCCCATGCTCACTCGCGACATACCGGCGCAGGCCAAATTCCGCATCTACGCCTCGGCACTGACGTCCATCCTCCTGGACAACCACAACTACATCCCCACCACCGACAACCGGCTGCTGCGACGCATCGTACGCGACTACAAATACCGCAACTACAGCGCACGCGACACCATCGCCCGATGGCCGTCCGTTCGTGCCGGCGAGGAGCGCTGGATATTCCCCTTCCAGGAAGAGGCCGACGTGATGATCAACACCGCCCTGCTCTTCGAGCTGGCAGCCCTGCGCCAGCAGGCCCTGCCCCTGCTCGAACAGGTGCCGGAAAACTGTCCCGAATACAGCGAAGCCTACCGGCTCAGGAAATTCCTGCATTACCTCACGCCCATCTCCACCGAAGGGCTTCCGCCCACGTCGCTGCTCCGCGAGTTTCTTGGCGGCAGCACATTCAAGTACTAACCCTCTCCCCGTTCAAGATATGAAACAACTTGTCTTTGCCACAAACAACGCCCATAAACTGTCTGAAGTGCGCGCCATCACCGATGGGTACTTCGCCATCCTCTCACTCGACGACATCGGCTGTCACGACGACATCCCCGAAACGGCCGACACCCTCGAGGGCAATGCCCTGCAGAAGGCACGCTACATCGCCGAGCGCTACCACGTCAACTGCTTCGCCGACGACACGGGGCTTGAAGTAGAGGCCCTGGGCGGACAGCCCGGCGTACACACGGCACGCTACGCCTATCCCGACCGTCACGACCCCGAGGCCAACACCCGCAAACTGCTGGACGAACTGAAGGGGCAGACCAACCGCCACGCCGCCTTCCGCACCGTCATCGCCCTCATCCTTGACGGTAAGGAATATACCTTTGAGGGACGCGTGGACGGCACCATCCCCCTCCAGCCCACCGGTACAGAAGGCTTCGGTTACGACCCTGTCTTCGCTCCCGATGAAACGGGCATCACCTTTGCCTCCATGGGCGTCGAAGCCAAAAACCGCATCAGCCACCGCGCCCGTGCCGTACAGGCCCTGTGCCGCTTCCTCATGAAGGCGGATGAACAGAAGGGCTGACGCTTTTCTGCCCAAACGCTGCCTTCTTTGTTCTCCTCCCTTTCCTCTCCTCTCTACGTTATCTCAACCTTCTCATGAAGCGCTTCCTATCTTCTCTTTTCCTCTTCATTGCCACCATACTGCCCTGCACCATACATACGGGGGCACAACGGGTGGGCGAATGGGACATTCTCGCCGCCTATCACGAGGCCGGGCAGACTGCTCCCGGACGCACCGCCATATATGCCCTGTATGATGGCAACCTGTTGGCCTACGATCCTGCCACCACCGAGGTGACACTGCTCAACAAGATGCACGGCCTCAGCGGACCCACGATTGCGCACATCGTATGGTGCGACGATGCCCATACCTTGGTCATCGTGTATGACGACCTGCTCATCGACCTTTTGGACGAGAGAAGCGGACTGGTGACGCATCTGCCACAACTGCGCGACAAGAACGACGGCACACGCACGCTCAACAGCCTCAGCGTCTGTGGTGGCGACGTGGTGCTGGCGCTCTCTGACGGCGTGGCACACATCGATGTAGCACAGGCTTTAGTGCGTGGCAGTTATACGCTGGGCACGGCCGTTACGGCGGCAACGATATACCAAAACCGCATCTATGCTGCCACATCACAGGGCATCGTGTCGGGCCTGCTCTCGGCCAATCTGTTTGACCCCACACAGTGGACCACCGTGATGCCGGACGTTAAGGTACCTCTGCTGGCATCGTGGCACGACGGCTTGTACGTGGCGGTAGAGGAGGGCACCGTCAAGGGCTTGCTCCTTTATCATGCAGCCTCTGATGGCACGCTGACCCTTGTCAACCATATCTCGCAACGCGTGCCCCTACATGCCGTTCCGCAGGGACAGACACGTCTGACGCTGACCGACGCCAGCCGCCTGATGATTGTGGATGGCAGCGCCCCCGATCGCTTTGCCAGTCTGCACGCACTGCCCGCACAGTGCACATCCATCGCTCCTACTGCCGACGGCACGCTATGGGCGGCCTGCGGCACGCGCGGACTGAGAGCCTATAAGGACAAGGCGGACAATGCGGTGCTGACCGACACGGGCATCGAGATTGGTGGATACGGACCGCGCCGCGACCTGTGCTACTACCTCCGATGGGACGACACCCGCCTGATGGTAGGCGGAGGACGCCTCGACCCCTACGACCGACAGCACTATGCCGGAACCATCATGACGCTCGCCGACGACCAATGGACCATCTTTCAGGAGGACAGTATCGTGCAGCAAACCAAGGTGGCCTATCGCGACGTCACCTGCGTAGCCACCGACCCTACCGACCCCGAACACGTCTATGCCACCACGGGCGGCACCGGTCTTTACGAGTTTCGCAACGGACGCTTCGTCCGCCAGTACTCGGTGAACAACTCGCCCCTGCGCTCAGCATCTAAAGTCAACCCCTACTACGTCCGCACGGACGGCCTGTCCTACGACGAGATGGGCAACCTGTGGATGGTCAACAACGGCACCGACACCACCCTACGTGTCCTCCGCACGGACGGCACATGGCGCAAGTATTATGTGGAAGAACTGAAAAAGGCACCTACGCTCGAGAAGACGCTCTTCGACAGCAAAGGCCGCCTGTGGGTGTGCTCGCGCCGAACCACGGTGGACATCAACCATACGGCCGGCCTGCTGTGCATCGACTTCGGCTCGAACAAGAGCAGCAGCAGCGACGACGTCGTGCGCTACCGCACCTCGGTGACCAACCAGGACGGCACGGTCTTCGACCTCTCCACGGGGGTCTTCGACATCATGGAATGTCCTGACGGCTCGCTATGGGTAGGCACGGCCAGCGGACTGCTGGTCATCGACGACCCCGACAACTGGGCCGCGGCTTCTTTCCGTGCCACGCAGATCAAGGTGCCTCGCAACGACGGCACGAACTATGCCGACTACCTCCTGGCGGGCGTACCCATCTCGGCCATGGCATGCGACGGCGCCGGCCGCAAATGGGTGGGCACCATGGGCAACGGCCTCTACCTCGTCAGTGCCGACGGACTGGAGGTGGTACACCATTTCATGGCCGGCGAAACCCCTCTGCTCTCCGACGTTATCTACGACCTGGCCATCAACCCGCAAACCGGCACCGTATATATCGGCACCGACCGCGGCCTCTGCGCCTACGGCGGCGATGCCACCGAGGCCGAACAGACGCTCAGCACCGACCATGTGCGCGTCTATCCCAACCCCGTGCGCCCCGAGTATCGTGGCAACATCACCATCAGCGGCCTCACCGAAGGGGCCGATGTCAAGATTACAGCCGCCGACGGCCGGCTGGTACGCACCGGCACATCGCTCGGAGGCACCTTCATCTGGGATGGACGCACCGCCACCGGCCATCGCGTACCTACCGGCGTCTATCTCATCATGGTCAGCACCGCCGACGGCCAAAATGGCATCGTGGCAAAAGTCACCGTGATATGACGGCCATGACATAGCCCTCGCGGCTGTCTCTTTCTTTTTCTGAAAATTCTCAAGCAGCCCCTTCTTTCCGCCGGTAGCGCCAAAGCAGGGAAAAGTCCCCGAGCCTCCTCGTTGAGAGAACAGCCCGGGGACATTGGTTTGAAGGACTATTACTCCGTCTCGTCCGCAGGGATGTCCTGCCCATTGCCTGCCGATACCTTGCCGAAGGTCAGACCGCTACCGGCGCCGGTGCGCATGGCGGCCACCAGACGCGAACCGGGGGTGAAGCGGGTGCGGACGTGCTTGATGCCGGCTGCCGTCACCTCCTCGGGG
>JALEZQ010000077.1 GCA_022772475.1 Bacteroidales bacterium
TCCGGTTGAAAGCGTATGCCGGCAAACCTGACCAGAAGACTGGAGCCCCATCGAGGGGCTTCCAGTCTTTGCCGAACAGACGGCCCGGTCTCTTGCATGTCCGGCAGCCTGAAGCGATGTGTCAACAGAATCAGCACGTAAATCAAGATTGTGTCTAGCGAATCAGTATGGCTAACACATAAGTGTCTACTGTTTCAGGTAATGTAGCAAGAAAGTGTCTAGTGAAATCAGGAAAAGACACCCAGCCGCTGGGAACATTATTCCCAGCCCTTGGGAACATTATTCCCAGCCGCTGGGAATCGTATTCCCAGCCTGTGGGAGATTTTTTACCCCATATATGACGCGGCTTATCGCCAAAATACTTACATTTGCAAAAGAATATGAAAACCTTAATCCTCGTTCTTTATGAAGAATACTATTTACGCATGTCTTGCCGCGCTGCTTATCTTTTGCGGATGCAGTTCTAAATCCGACAATATCAATAGTCTTGTGGAATATATCCCGTTCCAGAGTTGTGAGGACGGCCGTTGGGGACTTATCAGCACCGATGGCGAAGTGCTGTTTGCAGATGAGTTTTCCGAGAGAATCACGATGGCTATCAATGGCCGCTTCTTTGCCCAAAACGACGATGACCTATGGGAGATTTACACCACCGACGAGAAGCCCCAGCAGGTGGGCAGCGATGTCTATAAGGAGATAGCCCCCTTTACCGAGGATGTTACGCCGGCCGTTAAGCCCGGCGGCCATGTCATTCTCATCGACCGCGACGGCGAGGAGGTAAAAGTGCTGGACGTGATCGACGGAAAGAAGGTCAAGGGCGTATCGCGCTTCTGTCAGGGCATAGCGGTCTTCAAGAACGAAGACGATGCCTATGGCGCCATCAACACAAGTGGCGAAGTGGTCATCCCGGCCGAATACTGCAACATATCGCTGCCTACTGAAGGTAAGGTGCTTGCCCTCGAAAAGAAGTATGAGGAGGAACTGAACAACGATGACGACACGTTCGACAAGGCCGTCGTGAAAGTATTTGATACGAGCGGCAGCCTCATCGGTGAGATTCCTATGAAGGGCGTGATGAACTTGAAGACCGACTTCATGGACGGCGTGGTCATTGTGGCCAAGAAATATGGCAGCGAGAAACGCTATGGACTGATGGACGAGAAGGGCGAATTTGTTGTAGCGCCCAGCGCCAAGAACCACTCTATCCATAGCGTGCAAGGCGAGCACTTCATTTTCCGTGACGACGATAGGTACGGCCTGATGGACTTCGAAGGCAACGTGGTGCTGCGTGCCAAGTATAGCGAATTGACATTTGCTGCCGAGGGCTTGCTCTGTGCACAGAAAGAGGGTGACGACGTTGTACGGTTTATCGACTTTGAGGGCAATCCGGTAGGCAACGCCGAGTTCACATCGGGCTACAGTTTTTATGGCGACGGAGCGTACTGTCTGGTGCGTTTCGACAGCAACGAGTACGGCTTTGTCAGCAAGGATGGCGAGCGTCTGAAGTTGGATAACAACACCGAACTTTACGACGTCCTGCTGTATACCGGCGACGACTGGGTGGATAGCGACTTCGTCGATTACGCGGCCTATGTGGCCTCTATGAACATCACCGGCAACAGCCTTGACGGCATCAGCCTTGGCACGTCGGCCCAACGTGCCGCCTCTATGGTTGGCGAGCGCAAAGGCGAGACCATCACGGCCGAAGACAGCCGGGGCGACGACGAACTCACTTATAGTAAAGAGCACGACTACTCCAACCTTTACTTCACCGTCTATTTCGACAAGGATATCAGCGCCGCCATCACCAAAACCGTGTATGAGGACTACTATGGCTATCGTTTCTCACGCGAGGAAACCACGGGCTATCGCTTCACGGACGCCAAGGTCGATGCCATACAGATACGCATCAACGTGCTCTACGACAAGTTGGAAGGCAAACTGCCCGAACTGATGAAGGCGCTGAAGAACAAACTCACCGGCCTGGGGCGCGTCATCGCCGAGCGTTCCGACCATACCGGCATTGCCGTGAAGACGGCATCGGGCAATGTAGTCATGGCCTTCATCGAACGCGACAGCCCCAACATCCTTTACGTTGGCGTGGGTCGAGAGGACAAGGTTAACCTCGACAATGCCCGCGGCTCAATGGAAGATGGCGATTTGTCGGACGACAATTGGTCCGATGAAGACACCGTAGCCGTTGATTCGGTGGCAGTCGATGAAGTATATGCCGACAGCATCGCTGACTATTAATCGGGACACCACTATATCCCGGCCATCTGCGTTGAGATAATACAGACAGCACCTGTAGGTTCCTAAACAAGGAGACCTACAGGTGCTGCCCGTATAGTATGCAAGGAGCGTCAGGCTCCACGCTGTCAAAAGAATTAAAAGGGATATTACTTCAGCGAAACGCGGATGTCCTTTTCTTCTTCAACGATAACGACCTTGTCTTCACGGAGCAGCCAGCCCAGACCAAGGTAGAGTTCCTTCTCTGTCTTGGCCTTCGTAGCCTTCTTCAGTTCCTTACCCGTGAGAGAAGCCGTCTCGTTGAGAGCCTGCCAAATTTTACCGGCGAGTTCGCCTGCTTTTTCTTGTAACATAGAATGGTTTGTTTGAGTGATATATAGGATATGATTCTTACAAAATCTACCGCCGGCCTTACGTACATCCTGCGCTGCGCTCGGGGCAGTTTGGGGAGATACCTAAGGTCGGCGGTGCTTTTCAGCGGCAAAATTACGATAATTTTTTGGAACACACGCACTAACATGCTATGTTTTTGCAGCAAAGCTTTCTCAATGGGCATCAATCGCCCTTGTTCATCATAGATACAGGGCAAAATGCGTAACTTCGCAGGCCGAAATCATCGTTCACAATGGCTCACGCCGAAAAGAAGCCCATGGTCCTGTCCATACTCATCCCGAGCTACAATGCCGACTGCACCCGTCTGATGGCCGACCTGGCCAGCCAGTGCGCCGCCCATGCCGCCACCCACCCCGATTTCTCCTACGAAATCCTCGTCGGGGATGATGCGTCGTCGCGGCAGGACCTCACGGCGCTCAACCGCCAGACGGCCGAGAGTCTGGGCGTCCGCTATCTGCTGATGGACGAAAACCAAGGACAGAGCCGCCTGCGCAACGTGCTGGCCCGCGCATCAAAGGGCACACACCTGCTCTTTATCGACAGCGATGCGCAGGTCTGCACGCCCGACTTCATTGCCCGCTACGCCGCTGATGCCCCACGGGCCGACGTCATCTGCGGCGCCCTGCGCAACCCAAAGCCGCCATTCGCCGAAAACTGCACCCTGCGCTACCGCTACGAGAAAAAGGCCGAGGGCCAACGGCCGGCCGCCTATCGCAACCGCCATCCCTACGAACGTTTCACCGCCTTCAACGCCATGATGGCGCGCAGCGTATGGGAACAGATCCACTTCGAGGAGCGCTGTCGCCACTACGGCTATGAGGATGCGCTGATGGGCCTGCAGATGCAACGCCTTGGCATTAGCATCCTGCACACGGACAATCCGCTGATTCATCTCGGCATAGACAGCAATGCCTCCTTCCTCCACAAAACGGAAACGGCACTACAGACGCTCCTCACCCTCGGCCCGCCCATGACGCTACATGCCGGGGCGTCGCGAGTGGCCGGCAAATTGGCCCACTGGCATGTGCTCGGCCTTATGGCCCGGATTTTCAGCCTTTGCCGCGGCATCATGCGCCACCATCTGCTCGGCCACCATCCCTCGCTGACGGTCTTCAACCTCTATCGCGTGGGGTATTACGCCTCCCTCCTTCGTCAGACTAAGAAACATTAACCCCAACAAGGCTGCCCGCCCATTGCGCGCCATTATGGCCGGAACGCTTGGCGAGCACCTTACACCTATTGGTATGCACATACTGTCGTTACCCTTTACCCCGCAGGCTGTCCTCTTCGACCTGGACGGCGTCATCATCGACACCGAACCGGCCTACACCCGTTTCTGGGACAGCATACGCCAAGTCTATTTCCCCGACGACCTCCACTTTGCCCACACCATCAAGGGCCGCACGCTGGTGGAGATTCTCGCCGCCTATTTCCCCGACGCTCGCCGGCAAGACGAGGTGCGCCAAGCCCTGCTGCGCTTCGAGCAGCAGATGGACTTTCCCTTGATTCCCGGTGCGCTCGACTTTGTCCGCGCCCTCCGCGCACAGGGTATCCCCACCGCCGTGGTCACCAGTTCGGACCGCGACAAGATGCAGGCGCTCCGCGATAAACGTCCCGACCTGCTGCCGCTCTTCACCGCAGTCTATACGGCCGAGGACGCCGAGCACTCCAAGCCGGCGCCCGATTGCTATCTCAACGCTGCCGCCCGTCTCGGCGCAGACATCAGCCGCTGCGTCGTCTTCGAGGACAGTCGCAACGGTCTCACCGCGGGCCAGCGTAGCGGCGCCTACGTCGTGGCGCTGCTGACGGGGCTCTCTGCCGACGAGGTGGCACCACTCTCTGACGCCCATATCGCCGACTTCCGCGGTCTTGACCACAACGTGGCCAAATAGCAATACGCCTACGTCATATCCACTGGCATCACAGCCTCTGAGCATACAGACTTATATCACAACCTAAAGCAAGAAAAAACTTATGGCACAGTATCTTTCCGAAACGGCCAAGAAGGTGACCACGCTCTGCGTCCGCCAGATGAAGGCACAGGGCGAGAAAATCTCCATGCTTACCTCGTACGACTATACCACCGCGGGCATCGTCGATGCTGCGGGCATCGACATCATCCTCGTGGGCGACAGCGCCTCCAACGTGATGGCGGGCAACAGCACCACGCTGCCCATCACCCTCGACGAGATGGCGCTCTATGGCCGCAGCGTGGTCCGTGCGGTCAGCCACGCCATGGTGGTGTGCGACATGCCCTTCGGTTCCTACCAGGTGTCGGCCGAGGACGCCGTGCGCAACGCCATCCGCCTCATGCAGCAGACGGGTGCCGACGCCGTCAAACTGGAGGGTGGCGAAGCCATCATCCCGGCCATCCGCAGAATCATCGCCGCCGGCATCCCCGTGATGGGCCATCTGGGCCTGACGCCGCAGAGCATCAATGTTTTCGGCTCCTACGGCGTCCGTGCTCGCGAAGAGGCCGAAGCCGAACGCCTCATGGCCGATGCCAAGGCGCTGGAGGCCGCGGGCTGTTTCGCCCTGGTGCTAGAGAAGATTCCCGCCGCCCTGACACAGCGCGTTTGCAGCAGCCTGTCCATCCCCGTCATCGGTATCGGCGCCGGCCCGGCCGACGGACAGGTGCTGGTCATCGACGACATGCTGGGCAAGAACAAGGGCTTTCATCCCAAGTTCCTGCGTTGCTATGCCGACCTTCATGGCATCATGACCGACGCCATTGGCCGCTACGTCAGCGACGTGCGCAGCGGCGATTTTCCCAACGAGGGCGAATGCTATTGATGCGCCATGATGACCTTGATGGAAGCCCTCCGCAGTCGCCACAGCGTGCGACGCTACACGCCACAGCCTCTTGACGACGCTGTGCGCCGGATGTTGGAGGATGAGATCGCGCAGTGCAACGCCGAGAGTGGCCTGCACATCCAGTTGGTTACGGACGAGCCCGCGGCCTTCAAGGGCCTGGCCTCGTATGGCAAGTTTTGCGGCGTCTGCCACTATCTGGTGATGGCGGCACCGAAAGACAAGCGGGCCGACGAGAGGGTAGGGTACTACGGCGAGCGCCTGGTGCTCCGCGCCCGGCAATGGGGCCTGTGCTCCTGCTGGGTGGGGCTGACCTACCGCAAGGTGCCGCGGGCCTTCACCCTCAACGAGGGCGAACGGGTGGCCAGCGTCATCGCCATCGGGTATGCGGAGGATAAGGGTGTGCTGCACAAACTGAGGTCGCCGGAGACCCTCGCACCCGACTATGCCGCGGCCCCGCTGTGGTATCGCCAAGGCGTTGACGCTGCCCTGCTTGCCCCCTCGGCCATCAACCAGCAGAAATACCGCTTCGCCCTGATCGGGGGTGACGGCCCGCTGCCGGTGGTGCGCATTCGACGGGGTCGCTCGCTCGTGGGCTACACCCGGATGGACATGGGCATCGCCAAACTCCATTTCGAGATGGGCGTCAACGAGGGGCCATGGGGTGCCCGGACCTTTGTTTGGGAAGAGGAACACTGACGACGCGCAACGTCACACAACCCATATTACACAAAAAGCCACGCAGGCGCCATCTGTTCGGATGGTGTCTGCGTGGCATTATATATATAGGAAGGAATCAGTTGCTGAAGGTCAACTGCTCGCCGTCGGCCCTGACGTGGATGGGTCTCGTCTTGTCCACGCTGCCCGAGAGCAGGGCGCGGCTCAGGTCGTTGAGCAGCAGGCGCTGCAGGGCACGCTTGACGGGACGGGCGCCAAACTCGGGATCGAAACCGGCGCGGGCGATGAGCGAGACGGCGGTGTCGTCCACGCTGAGGGTGACATCCTGTGCCGTGAGGCGACGCACGATGGCTTCGACCTGCAGGCGGACGATGGTGCGGATGTCGGCCTCGTTCAGCGGACTGAACATGATGATGTCGTCGATACGGTTGAGAAACTCGGGACGGACGGTCTTCTTGAGCATGTCCAGCACACCGGCTTTGGTCTGGTCCATGATGCGCTCGCGTTCGGCCTCGCCCTTGCCCTTCATCTCGTCAAAACGCTGCTGGATATAGGCCGAGCCCATGTTGGACGTCATGATGATGATGGTGTTCTTGAAGTTGACCGTGCGGCCCTTGTTGTCGGTGAGCCGGCCGTCGTCGAGCACCTGCAGCAGGATGTTGAACACGTCGGGGTGGGCCTTCTCTATCTCGTCGAAGAGCACCACGCTGTAGGGTTTGCGGCGCACGGCTTCAGTGAGCTGACCGCCCTCGTCGTAGCCGACGTAGCCCGGAGGCGCACCGACCAGACGCGACACGCTGAACTTCTCCTGATATTCGCTCATATCGATGCGTGTCATCATGTTCTCGTCGTTGAAGAGGTATTCGGCCAGCGCCTTGGCCAGTTCGGTCTTACCGACGCCCGTCGTACCGAGGAAGATGAACGAACCGATAGGCCGCTTGGGGTCTTGCAGTCCGGCACGCGAGCGGCGCACGGCGTCCGATACGGCCGTGATGGCCTCGTCCTGCCCGACGACGCGGCGGTGCAGTTCTTCCTCCAGATGGAGCAGTTTTTCGCGCTCGCTCTGCATCATGCGGCTCACGGGGATGCCCGTCCAGCGGCTGACCACGTCGGCGATGTCGTCGGCGGTCACCTCTTCCTTGACCATGGCTTCGGCGCCCTGACGCTCGTGGAGCTGTGTCTGCAGCGTCTCAATCTCGCGCTGCAACTGGCCCAGTTTGCCGTAGCGTATCTCAGCCACCTTGCCGTAGTCGCCTTCGCGCTCGGCGCGGTCGGCCTGAAACTTCAGGTCTTCTATCTGCTGCTTGTTCTGCTGGATATGAGAAAGTATATCCTTCTCGCCCTGCCACTTAGCGCGCATGTCCTTTTCCTTCTCCTGCAGTTGGGCTATCTCCTCCTGCAGCTTTGCCAGTTTGGGCTCGTCGCCCTCACGCTTGATGGCCTCGCGTTCAATCTCGAGCTGACGCAGCCGGCGCGTGATTTCGTCCAGTTCTTCGGGCTGCGAGTCGCGCTCCATACGCAGTTTGGCCGCCGCCTCGTCCATCAGGTCGATGGCCTTGTCGGGCAGGAAGCGGTCGGAGATGTAGCGGTGGGACAACTGGACGGCGGCTATCAGCGCATCGTCCTGAATACGCACCTTGTGGTGGTTCTCGTAGCGTTCCTTCAGTCCGCGCAGGATGGAGATGGCATCTTCTGGCGTCGGCTCATCCACCATGACGGTCTGGAAACGGCGCTCCAGGGCTTTATCCTTTTCAAAGTATTTCTGGTATTCGTCCAACGTCGTCGCACCGATGCTGCGCAGTTCGCCGCGGGCCAGTGCCGGTTTCAAGATGTTGGCGGCATCCATGGCGCCTTCGCTCTTGCCCGCACCCACCAAGGTGTGTATCTCATCTATGAAGAGGATGATTTCACCGCCGGCCTGTACCACCTCGTTGACCACGCTCTTCAGACGTTCCTCAAACTCGCCCTTGTATTTTGCGCCGGCCACCAAGGCGCCCATGTCCAGCGAGAAGAGTTGCTTGTTCTTCAGATTCTCGGGCACGTCGCCGCGAACGATACGCTCTGCAAGTCCCTCAACGATAGCGGTCTTACCTGTACCGGGTTGACCGATCAGTATAGGGTTGTTCTTCGTGCGTCGCGACAGGATTTGCAGCACGCGCCGTATCTCCTCGTCACGCCCGATAACCGGGTCCAGTTTGCCTTCGCGGGCCTCCTCGACAAGGTTACGCGCATACTTGCTCAGCGCCTGCCACGTCTGTTCGCTCTCCGGCGTAGAGGCCTTGCGACCGCCCCGCAGTTCGCCGATGGCAGCCTTCAGACTCTCGGCCTGCGCGCCTGCGTTCACCAGGATGGTGCGTGCCTCGCTCTGCACCGTCAGCAGGGCCAGCAGCAGCGGTTCGAGGCCGACGTAGGTGTCGCCTATGTCCTTTGCCAGACGGACGGCCTCATTGAGCACCTTCTCCGCCTCGTTATCCAAGTAGGGCTGACCGCCGCCTTCCACGCGGGGCTTGCCTTGCAGGGCGCGCTGCACCTCGTTCTGTATCTGTTTGGTCTGTATGCCCATTTTCCCAAGAAGGAAGGTCGTCACGTTTTCGCCGACGGCCAGCACACCGTCCAGCAGATGCAGAGCGCCGACAGCCTGCGAACCGCCGGACCCGGCGCGTTCCACTGCGTGCTGCACAGCCTCCTGTGCTTTGATGGTAAATTGGTCAAACTTCATAATCTAATCTCCTTTCTTGCTTTGGTATGCCACCGATCTAATTCCGATAGGTGATACACCGTATTTATTATTAAATGTTTTCACTCTCGTGCCGATGAGCGCCGGCCGTCTGCAGGTCGAGCGCATCATCGCTACGCCTTGTTAGCGACGTACACCCCATTGTGTGCAAGCGCTTTGCCAACGGGCCATTCGTAACATTCTCTAACACAACCTGCCGTTTTGACGGACTGCAGCGCCGGGGCTTCCGTCAAAATGACACAGCCCGAGCTTGCACACAATGCCTCCTTTTAGCCGCCAAAAAACCATGTGTGCAAAGCGCCGATTGCCCCGGTTTGGCCCTGAAAAAGCCTGCGAAAATCACCAACCGAATACACGCACGAAAATATCGCAAGCATGGCGAGATAGATTTTGACATCATACGACATTATCGGGGTGGCATCCCATGGTTTGCGTTAATGTTTACAAAATACCTCTCCTCGAAGGCCTGAAAGCGCTCCTTTCAATAGGGCGGAGCGTAAGCGTTTTTGGAAATTCTCTTTGGGCGAGAGGAATTTCTGTCGCCCAAACCGTAATTTCTGTCGCCCAAACCGTAGCGCATAAGTGCATTTGCGGCTTGCGGTCTTGCTTCGCAGTTCCTATTTTTAAGACTGAGATTGTCAACTATTTTTACCTCACCCTTCACGTCTTTTGCAGCGTGTGCAATGCTGCACATCGCGGCGAGCACGACAGCGGGGATGAACAAGTGTTGCGGAAAGTACATTCATTCGCAAAACAGTTTTACAAAAAAATCGAAAATGTTTGCACGATTGAAAAGTATTTAGCAAATTTGCCCTTGCAACCATAGTTTAATACCCCGGCCACAATGGCCGAACAGAAGAATTTAGATACCATGGAAAACAACGAAACGTACCTCTGCGGCCTGAAGCGCGCAGATTTCCAAACCATCATCAACGGAAAAGAGACCGACCTCTTCGTTCTGAAAAACGAAGGGGGTATGGAAGTGGCTATCACCAATTACGGCGGCAGCATCGTGGCCATCATGGCGCCCGACAAGGACGGCAAGATGGCCAATGTCATTCAGGGACACGACTGCATCGCCGACTGCCTGAGTTCGCCCGAACCGTTCCTCTCGACGCTCGTGGGCCGCTATGCCAACCGCATCTGCCGCGGACGATTCACGATGAACGGTAAGGAATATACTCTGGCTGTGAACAACGGTCCCAACCACCTGCACGGCGGTCCCACCGGCTTCCACGCCCGCGTTTGGGATGCCGAGCAGATTAATCCGCAGGCGCTCGTTCTGCGCTATGTATCGGCCTACTATGAGGAGGGCTTCCCCGGCGAACTGTCGATGACGGTGATGTTCACCCTAACGAACGACAACGAGATTGTCATCGACTACCGCGGCACGACAAACAAGAAGACGGTGGTCAACATGACGCACCACGGCTTCTTCTCCTTAGAAGGTATCGCCAACCCCACGCCGACGTGCGAGGACACCATCTGCGAAATCAATGCCGACTTCTTCCTGCCCATCGACGAGAACTCCATCCCCACGGGTGAAATCCGCAGCGTGAAGGGCACGCCCTTCGACTTCACCACGCCGCGCCCCGTCGGCGAGGCCATCGATGCCGACGACGAGCAGACCCGCAACGGTGCCGGCTACGACCACTGCTTCGTACTGAACAAGCGCGAGCCCGGCGAACTGAGTTTTGCCGCCCGCATCACCGAGCCCCACTCGGGCCGCGTCATGGAAGTCTATACCACAGAGCCCGGCGTACAGTTCTATAGCGACAACTGGGCCGACGGCTACAAGGGCCAGCACGGCGCCACCTTCCCCCGCCGCTCGGCCCTCTGCTTCGAGGCACAGCACTTCCCCGACAGCCCCAACCACGCTTACTTCCCCAGCGTCGTGCTCAAGCCCGGAGAAATCTATACGCAGAAGACGATTTATAAGTTTGGTACGGTCTAATACAGAGTGTGTTTAAGGCGAAACATTAAACAACCACATCAATAATCTACAAATCTCAAACAACACATGAGTCAACAAAAAAAACAGTGGGGCGCTATCGCCGTGATGATTGCGCTCTTCGCCATGATTGCCTTCGTGACCAACCTCTGCAATCCTATGGCAAAAATCATCAAGAACCAGGGAGACATTCCCACCATCTTGGCACAGATTGGCAACTATGGTAACTTCATTGCCTATCTCGTCATGGGTATTCCTGCCGGTATGCTCATCGCCAAGAATGGTTACAAGAAAACCGCCCTCATCGGCCTCGTCGTGGGTGCTACCGGCATTCTGATTCAGTGGGCCAGCGGTCTGCTTGACCCGCAGGAGAATCTGGGCCTTGTATTCGCCATCTACCTCATCGGCGCCTTCATTGCCGGTCTTTGCATGTGTATCCTCAACTGTGTGGTTAACCCCATGCTCAACCTGCTTGGTGGTGGTGGCAACACCGGTAACCAGCTGATCCAGATCGGTGGTGTATTCAACTCGGCTGCCGCCGTAGCCTGCTACATCCTGATGGGTTCGCTCATTGCCGACATGTCCAAGGCCAAAATTTCTGACGCAACGCCCGCTCTGTTTATCGCCCTCGGCATCTTCATCGTTGCATTCATCGTTATCTCGATGACCAAGATTGAAGAACCCGAACAGGCTCCTGTTCGTGTGGACCTCATCAAGGGTGCGCTCAGCTTCAGCCACTTCTCGCTCGGTCTGCTGGCTATCTTCTTCTATATGGGCATCGAAGTAGGTGTGCCCTCCTACGTTGGTTTCTACCTCACCGAAGACATGAAGATGGCCGAAGCCACCGTTGGTCTGCTCGTTGCCGTTTACTGGTTCATGATGCTCATCGGCCGCTTCGTTGGTGCATCCATCGGTAGCAAGGTCAGCGCCCGCACCATGATCACCACCGTAAGCATCGCCACGCTCGTCCTCGTACTCTTCGGCATGTTCGCACCCAAGGACGTCCTCGTACCCTTCCCCGGTGTTGACTGGTCCACGCTTACGTTCGTAACGGCACAGGTGCCCATCGGCATCTTCGCTCTTCTGCTCGTCGGTCTCTGCACCAGCGTAATGTGGGGCTCTATATTCAACATGGCCGTTGAAGGCCTTGGCAAGTACACCGCCATTGCTTCGGGTCTGTTCATGACGATGGTATTCGGCTGCGCCGTAATGATGTTCGTTCAGGGCTTGGTAGCCGATGCCACCAATTACTTGACGAGCTTCTGGGTAGTCGTATTCTGCGCAGCTTACCTGCTCTACTATGCCCTCGTAGGTAGCCGTGTCAAGAAGACCGCCAACGACTAATCTCTGACAATTTATTCAGGAGCGCAGCCCACGCGGCTACGCTCCTCACATTACCTAACCTTCTAAAAACTATACTCCCATGAAACTCACCATTGACGACGTAAGAAGTCGCTTTATCGAACATTTCGACGGTAGCACCGGATCCGTATATGCTTCTCCCGGCCGTATCAACCTCATCGGCGAGCACACCGACTACAACAATGGTTTCGTATTCCCCGGCGCCGTAGAGCAGGGTATGATTGCCGAAATCAAGCCCAACGGCACACGTAACGTCCGCGCTTACTCCATCGACCTGAAGGACTATGTGGAGTTTTCTCTCGACGACGAAGCCGGTCCCAAGGCTACCTGGGCACGTTATATCTTCGGCGTATGCCGCGAGATGATGGCTCTGGGTGTTCCCGTAGAAGGCTTCAACACCGCCTTTGCCGGTGACGTGCCCCTCGGTGCCGGTATGTCTTCTTCCGCCGCCCTGGAAAGCACCTATGCCTTTGCCCTCAACGACCTTTGGGGCGAGAATAAGATTGAAAAGATGGAACTGGCTCGCGTCGGACAGCGCACCGAGCACAAGTACGTGGGCTGCAACTGCGGTATCATGGACCAGTTTGCCTCCGTCTTCGGACGCAAAGGCAGCCTGATGCGTCTGGACTGCCGCAGCGGCGAATACCAATACTTCCCCTGGAATCCGAAGGGCTACCAGCTCATTCTGGTCAACAGCTGTGTGAAGCACATACTGGCCGGCTCGCCCTACAACGAGCGCCGTCTGCAGTGCGAACATGTAGCCGAAATCATCAAGGAGACGCACCCCGAAGTGGAGAGCCTCCGCGACGCCACGATGGAAATGCTCGATGAAGTACAGGGTAAAATCACCGGCGACGAGTACAAGCGTGCCCGCTACGTCATTGGCGAAGTAGAGCGCGTGCTCGCAGTCTGCGACGCCCTCAAACATGACGACTATGAAATGGTCGGCAAAATGATGTACGAAACTCACTACGGCCTGAGCAAGGAGTATGAGGTAAGCTGCGAAGAGCTCGACTTCCTCAACGACATTGCCAAGGAACTCGGCGTGACCGGTTCGCGCATCATGGGTGGCGGCTTCGGCGGCTGCACCATCAACCTCGTGCCCGACGAACTCGTCAGCAACTTCAAGAGCACCGTGGTAGAGAAATTTGCCGCCAAATACGGCAAGAAGCCCATCATCATCGATGTAGTGATTGGCGACGGCTCGCGCAAACTGCTCTAAAATAACAACCTATACAACTTCACTAAGGCAGCGGCACAGGTTTTGTGTCGCTGCCTTACTTGTTCGTATGCTCGCCACATAGCCCGTTCCTTACCGGTTCAAGGCGCAAAACATGCCGTTAATCCTTGGAAAATAGGGCAAGTTGGTGTAACTTTGCAGTGTGGCATACTGAACTGCCACGTACAGGAATCTCCCCATGACAGCAACAGAGCATACCGAGGCGCAGTTTAAGACCGTGATGGCCCAATGTCGCGAACTCTTCGTCAAGAAGATGCACGACTATGGCACTGCATGGAGCATCATGCGCCCGCCATCACTCACCGACCAACTGTTCATCAAAGCCAAACGCATCCGTTCTATCGAGATGAAGGGCTGCAACATGGTCGGCGAAAGCGTCGCCGGCGAATTTGTGGCCATCGTCAACTATGCCATCATGGGCGTCATCCTGCTAAGACGCCCCGCAGAACAGGCCGACAGTCTGCTGGACGAGGCGGAAGCCATCAGACAATATGACCAGGTGGCCACCGACACGCTGGCACTCATGCTCCGCAAGAACCACGACTACGATGAAGCCTGGCGCGACATGCGCGTCAGTTCCTATACGGACCTCATCATGATGAAACTGTACCGCACCAAGCAGATTGAGGACCACGAAGGACACACGCTCGTCTCAGAAGGCATCGAGGCCAACTATCTCGATATGCTCAACTATGCCGTGTTCGGCCTAATCAAACTGAGTCTTGAGAACGAAGAATAGGACGCGCGAAATAGCACAACTCTGGGCGGTCACCCTCTGCCGGCTCGTCATGGCCTCCGTACTGGTCATCTCGGGTTTTGTCAAGGCTGTTGACCCCGAAGGTATGGGCTACAAACTGGAGGGTTATCTGGACTATCTGGGCATCCCCCTCGGTGGCACGGACACCTTTACGCTGATGGGCGTTGTCGGGCTGGCCACCATCGAGTTTGTGCTGGGCATATACCTGTTGCTGGGCATACGACGGCGTCTCGCCGCCACCGCCACACTGGTGCTGATGACCGTCATGACCGCCATCTCGGTGTTCATCTATTGGGTACGTCCCGTAGAAGACTGCGGCTGCTTCGGCGCCGCATGGACGCTGGGGCCCGGCGAGACGCTGGTCAAAAACATTATCCTGCTGGCCATGGCCATCGTGTTGGTTAGAAAGAGCCGCTTCATGCTGCGCCTCATCACAGAGCGCAACCAATGGATAACCGTGGTGTGGTCGTGGATGTATATCATCCTGCTGGGACTCTACTCCCAACAGTATCTGCCACCCGTCGATTTCACTGCCTTCAAGACGGGCGTCAACCTGCGTCAGGCATGGAACAGCCCTACCGCAGAAACGCCGCCAGCCCTTATAGGCTTCGACTTATCGACACCCGAGGGCAACTCACTGACCGAAGAAATACTGGCTGATACGGGCGCCACATTCCTGCTCATCCTATCAGACATCGACAGAGCAGACGACGGGTGTAACGACCGCATTAACGACATCTGCGACCTCTGTCAGGACAAGGGCGGACGATTCTATGCCGTTGCCGCGCACAACACCACAGAACAGCAGCGTAACCAATGGACCGACCGCTCCGGAGCAGCCTATCCCTACCTGCTTACCGATGGCGACCAGATAAAGAACATGGTCCGCTCAAACCCGGGACTGATGCTCATTCATAACGGCATCATCATCGACAAGTGGAGCAACAACAATCTGCCCTCATCACGCATGGACGGCATACGCATGGAGGGGATAGAGACCGAATCGCTCCACGTTACCTTGGCGCGCCTCGTGCTGTGGTTCATCCTGCCGCTGCTGTTGGTCATCACGGCAGACCGCTTATGGATAGGCAGTAAGTACTACCGACACTACCGGATCATGAAGCGTCTGCTCAGTCAAGACAGTGTGGAAGATGCCAAATCAAAGCCGCAGGCGGACAACATGCCGAACGCAGAAAGCAAGTAATAAAACCCTATATAACATCCTAAATTATTACACAATGAGAAAGAAAATTGTTGCAGGAAACTGGAAAATGAACAAGACCCTCCAGGAGGGTGTGGCTCTTGCCAAGGAACTGAAAGAGGCTCTGGCAGCCGATGCTCCCAACTGTGACGTGGTTATCTGCACGCCCTTCATCCATCTGGCTTCTGTAGCCGCCGAAATCGAAGGCAGCGTAATCGGCCTCGGCGCTGAAAACTGCGCCGACAAGGCTTCGGGCGCTTACACGGGTGAAGTGTCGGCCGCTATGGTAGAGAGCACGGGTGCCAAGTATGTCATCCTGGGCCACAGCGAGCGTCGCGCCTACTATCACGAGACGCCCGAGATTCTCAAGGAGAAGATCAACCTCGCTCTGGAGAACAACCTGAAGGTTATCTTCTGCATCGGCGAAGTGCTGGAGGAACGCGAAGAAGGCCGTCAGAACGACGTGGTTAAGGCTCAGCTCGAAGGCTCGCTCTTCGACCTCACCGCCGAGCAGTATAAGAACATCATCCTGGCTTACGAACCCGTTTGGGCTATCGGTACGGGCAAGACCGCTACCGCCGACCAGGCCGAGGAAATGCACGCCTTCATCCGCAGCGTCATCGCCGAGAAGTTTGGCAACGAGGCAGCCGAAGAAACCAGCATCCTCTACGGTGGCAGCTGCAAGCCCGGCAACGCCAAGGAAATCTTTGCCAAGGCCAACGTGGACGGCGGCCTCATCGGTGGCGCTGCCCTCAAGGTGGCCGACTTCAAGGGCATCATCGACGCCTGGAAGTAATCCGACCGGCATCTGTTAAAACAGGCAACAGACCAAGGATTGTGCATGGAGCGCCGGGCATTTCGCCAGACACTCCGGCACAATCCTTCATTTAGAATCCCCGGTTACGGCCTGCGCCGCTAACCGCCTCGTCCGCTATCCTATGAAACTTCTCGCCATCCTTCTCTTTGCCGCTGCATCCACGGTATGCGCCAGCGCACAAACGACGTTCACCCGACACCTCACCCGCAAAGTGACGGGCAAGGCATCGGTCATCCTTGTGCACGACAGCCTGATAGACCGCGCCATCAACTTCCCCAGGGCCACCGAGCCCAAGAAGCAGCCGGCCAAGCCGCAAGAGAAGCCCAAACCGGCCGCGCCCCATGACGGGCAGACCCACGAAACGCCCGAACAGCCTGCACACAACGACCCGGCAACGACGCCGCATACACGCCGGACACGCTACAAGGCTCAGGGCTTCCGCATCCAGATTTTCACAGGTAGCAACACCGGCGCCGACAAGGCCAAAGCACAGGAAATGGGTACGCGGTGCCAGAAACTCTTCCCCACGCTCTCGGTCTATCCGCGCTTTATAAGTCCGCGGTGGATATGCCGCGTGGGCGACTTCAAAACGCACGAAGAGGCGGAGCAGTATGCCGCCAAGATACGCGCCGCCCACCTCTCGAACGAAGTGCGCATCGTACGCTGCGAGGTGCTGCTCGCCCACTGACACCGGCACAACAGCGCCCACCCCTAACCATTTGTCACATCAAGAGACCCACATCGCATGAACCAATCTGACCCCCGTCCGGAAGAACTCAGTGCTCACATCGCCGACATCCTACGGCTCATTGGCGAAGACCCCCAACGGGAAGGTCTTGTCAAGACCCCACAGCGCGTGGCCAAAGCCATGAGGGACCTAACACGAGGCTACAGCCAAGACCCTATAGCCATCCTACAGTCGGCCCGCTTCCGCGAAGATTACAACCAGATGGTCATCGTCAAGGACATCCCTTTCTACTCGCTCTGCGAGCACCACATGCTCCCGTTCTACGGCAAAGCACATGTGGCCTATATCCCCAACGGCTACATCACCGGCCTATCTAAGATAGCCCGCGTGGTGGACGCCTTCTCACACCGCCTTCAGGTGCAGGAGCGCATGACGACGCAAATCAAAGCCTGCATCCGCGAAGCCCTCAACCCGCTCGGCGTGATGGTGGTCATCGAAGCACAGCACCTGTGCATGCAAATGCGCGGCGTAGAAAAGCCGGGCAGCATCACCACGACAAGCGACTTCTGCGGCGCATTCTCGCGTCTGGAAACTCGCCAGGAGTTTCTTGACCTGGTCATGGGCCGCCGCTGACAGCCGTCGGTGTGTCTAAACCATTGCTATGGAGTGGCACACCTCTACGTCGGCCTTTCTCATCCTCACACCACTACCAACCTTCTATGCAGATACTTTCCCAGCAAGACATCATAGCCCATCTCAACACGCCCGTATTCAGACAACTTACCATCGCTGCCGACGCCGCAAACCTGCCCTGCTATGTCGTTGGCGGCTATGTGCGCGACCTGCTTCTCGGGCGGCCGTCGAAAGACATTGACGTGGTCGTGGTGGGGAGCGGCATCGCCATGGCCGAAGCCTTTGTGGCATCGGTCAAGGGCAAGGCGCATATCGCGGTGTTTCGCCGATACGGTACGGCGCAGGTCAAGTGGCACGGCCAGGAGATAGAATTTGTCGGCGCCCGCAAGGAGAGTTATACGCCCGACTCCCGCAATCCGCAGGTGGAGGAGGGCACGATAGAGGATGACCAGAACCGCCGCGACTTCACCATCAACGCCCTGGCCATCTGTCTGAACAAGGACCGCCTGGGCGAACTGGTCGATCCGTTCGACGGCGTGCTGGACCTGGAAGACGGCATCATCCGCACCCCGCTCGACCCCGACATCACCTTCTCGGACGACCCGCTCCGCATCTTCCGCTGCGTGCGCTTTGCCACGCAACTCCGCTTCCAGATTGACGACGAGACGCGGGAAGCCCTGGAACGCAATGCCGAACGCATCAAGATTGTCAGCGCCGAACGTATCTACGGCGAACTCCAGAAAATTATCATGGCCGACACACCGTCGCGGGGCTTCGCCGAAATGCAATATGTCGGCATTCTGAAGCACATTCTCCCCGAACTGTCCCGCCTGGACATCGTCGAGACGCGCAACGGCCGGAAGCACAAGAACAATTTCTACCACACCCTCGAGGTGCTGGACAACGTGGCGCGCCACAGCGACAACGAGTGGCTGCGTTGGGCCGCCCTGCTGCATGACATAGGCAAGACCGCTACCAAACGTTGGGACAACCAACTGGGGTGGACTTTCCACAACCACAATTTCATAGGCGAAAAGATGGTGCCCGCCATCTTCCGTCGCCTTAAGATGCCGCTGGATGACCGCATGCGCTACGTCAAAAAGTTGGTTGGACTGCACATGCGCCCCATCGTTATCGCCGATGAGATCGTGACAGATAGCGCTGTGCGCCGCCTGCTCTTCGACGCCGGCAACGACATCGACGACCTCATGACGCTCTGCGAGGCCGACATCACCAGCAAGAACGAGGTGCGCAAGCAGACCTTCCTCAACAATTTCCGCATCGTCCGCGAAAAACTGGTGCAGATAGAGGAAAAGGACCGCATTCGCAATTTCCAACCGCCTGTCGATGGCAACGAAATCATGACGCTCTTCCAGTTGCCGCCCTGTCATGAGGTGGGCATTCTGAAGACGGCGCTCAAGGATGCCATCCTCGATGGCGAGGTACATAATGACCACGACGAAGCCCTGGCCTTTATCCTTGAAAAGGCCAAAACCATAGGACTTGAACCCTGTAAGCCTATCAATTCGCTGTAAATTCGCTCCTTTGTAGTCTGATGCAAACCATCGAACTCCTTTCTCCTGCTCGCGATGCACAGACGGGCATCGAAGCCATCCTCCACGGTGCCGATGCTGTCTATATCGGTGGCCCGGCCTATGGCGCACGCGCTGCCGTCGGCAATAGCATCGACGACATCAAAAGGCTGTGCACCACGGCACATATCTATGGCGCCAAGGTCTATGTGACCATGAATACGATTCTGATGGACAGCGAACTGCCGCTTGCGAAACAGATGGCCCACGCGCTGTGGGAGGCTGGCGTTGATGCCCTCATCGTCCAAGATTTGGCTTTTCTCACAATGCACTTGCCCCCGATAGCCCTTCATGCCTCGACACAGATGGACAACCGCGATGCCGACAAGGTGGCGCTGCTCCATCGTTTGGGCTTCGAGCAGGTGGTATTGGCGCGCGAACTCACTTTGGAGCAGATTGCTGCCATCCACAGTCAGACACCGGTTGCTCTCGAAGCCTTTGTTCATGGCGCGCTATGCGTCAGTTACAGCGGACGCTGCCACGCGTCTCAGTGCGCCTTCGGCCGTTCGGCAAATCGCGGGCAGTGCGCACAGTTTTGTCGTTTAGCCTTCGACCTTACTGACCAGCAGGGGGCAACTATCGTGAAAGACCGCCACCTGCTCTCCCTTCGCGACATGAACCGCAGCGCCCACATCGAGGCCATGATGGACGCCGGCATCAGTTCGTTTAAGATAGAAGGCCGGCTTAAACCTACTGATTATGTAAAGAACGTGACAGCCTTTTACCGTCAGCAGATTGACGCCATCATTGCCCAAAGGCCGAACCATTTCAGACGTGCTTCCTACGGGAGAAGCACTTTTACCTTTACGCCAGACCTCAACAAGAGCTTTAACCGCGGTTTCACCGATTATTTTTTGAAGGGGCGGCGCACCACAATGCACAATTTTGCCACGCCAAAGGCCGTGGGCGAAGCGATTGGCACCATCCAGGCCAATCGTACCGCTTCAACGCAATTGCGGTGCAAACTCTTCCCCGACGTCAGGCTACATGCCGGCGACGGCCTTTGTTTTGTCGATGAAACCGGCAAATTGCAAGGTTTCCGCATCAATCGTGTCGATGTCCAAAGCGTATTTGTAACCAAGGCTTTACACATCAGCAAAGACGCTTCGCTCTATCGCAACCTCGACTATTCGTTTACCCATAGTCTGGAGAAGCCTTCTGCCACGCGTTCGCTACAAATTGACCTGCTTTTGGAAGAAACGGCTTCCGGCTACCGCCTTTCCATCACGGACGAGAAAGGCCGGCAGGCCCACGTCGAGTGGGGGAGTGAAAAACAAACTGCCGTCTCGCCACAGCGTGCCAATCAAGCCCGCATCCTTCAAAAACTGGGCGACACGCCGTTCGTGGCTCGCCAATGCCAAATACTTCTTCAAGGCGAGCAATTCATCCCCGCTTCTATACTCACAGCACAACGCCGCAATGTTTGCGAACTGCTGCTCCGTCAGGCTGAAGGCCCACAGCAAGCACACAAAACGACGTCATGGAAAGAAAGCCAGGCTGCGCTTACTTCTTTGAACTTCACAAATGAGAATAAAAAAGAGGGTAGAGCCACAGCCAATGGAAGGAAAGAGGACCTCAAGACAGACGTCAGCGAACGTCTGTACGCGTTTAATATAGCCAACAAGGCCGCGTTGGAGGTCTGCCATCAACTCGGCGCATTGCACCCGACGACGGCTTACGAGAATCAGCCCGACGACAACCTGCCGCTGATGACCTGCAAGTACTGTCTGAGGCACGCCCTCGGTGCCTGTCTGAAAACAGAAAATGGCCGCCAGTTGCCATCTGCTCTCTATCTCAAGACGGCCGACGGGCAACGCTATCGTTTGAGTTTCAATTGCAGCCGCTGCGAAATGCTGATATGGCGTAAATAATAGCCATGACATCGTCAGTTTGTTCCACACACCTTCCATTCCATGCCCTATGCGGTTAAGTTTGTCCCGTTCGTTCATCCTCTCCATCGTCCTCATGCTGGTCGGCCTGTGCTCGTGCCAGTACTCGTCGCCCGACCTGGGCGATACATGGCAGTTCGACCAAAAAGACACACGCGTCGATTCGGCGCGTTTCCGCAGTATCTACCACTACTGGAAAGGCGACAACTTCGTAGCCACTGACAGCTTCAGTCTTCGCCAAGAAGGGCTTTTCGATTTAGGCAGTCTGCGCTCGCAGTTGGCCGACACCTTGGTGATGCCGGGCGAGGTGCTCGTTGTTGAGGACATCCGCCTCGACACCGCTTCTACGACAACAACCCTATGGATCAAGATTACGGCTGTCGATTATAGTCTCAGTCGTACCGGACAGTCCATCCGGCACAGTTCGGGCTGGGTCAAGGAGAGCGTTTTTCACCAGTGTATCGTCCCCGACACGCCCGTAGCCAAGATTATCCATTTTTTAGGGAGCCAGTCATTCAAATGGTTTCTTGGCATCGTTGGCGCAGCCGGTCTCATCCTTTGGTTTCTTCTGCTTTACCAAGCACGGCGTCAGCCCCATTTTTCCCGCTTGGTCTGTTTGCCCCGTGGGGGCTACGTCCGCTTCTTCCTCTTTACGCTCAGCGGCAGCGTCACCCTTCACCGCACCATTTGGCACTATTGGCCCAACGAGTGGGTGGAGTTTTATCATCATCCCGCCCTTTGGCCCCTCAGCCCCGAGTTGTCGCCCGCGGTAGGCTGCTTCATGGCCGCTGTGTGGCTTCTGCTCCTGGCATCGCTGGCCGTCATTGAGGACGTCTTCAATGCGGGCGTGACCATGACCGAAAGTGTGATTGCCGTCGGAAAAGTCATCCTCCTTGGCGTCATCGTCTTTGCCCTATTTGCCGTCATCGTGCCCTTCATCCTCTTGCTTCCCGTTTTGGTGCTTGTATGGGCCAAACTGCTATACTCTACGTTCCGTTCGTTTAATGGGCACAGCATCCGTTAGTTCGTTGGCCAAACTCGCCATAAATTATAGCGCCAGGGCTTTTCTCTTAAAAAGTCTATCAAACGTTTTGCCGTATGGGGTGGAATGCCTAAATTTGGCTTGCATTAGCATCTTCATGCCGGGCCGGGGCATATCTCTGCCGCATAGCCTGCGCATATTCACCCTGCATTCAAACACTCAACCCTTAAATTCTTATCCCAATGAGAGTAATTATTGAGCCCAATTATGAGAAACTGTCGCAGTGGGCTGCCGACTATGTAGTCAACAAGATCAATGCCGCCAAGCCGACGGCCGAGAAGCCCTTCGTGCTGGGTCTGCCCACCGGTTCGTCGCCCATCGGCATGTACAAAGCGCTTGTTCAGGCTGTTAAGGACGGCCGCGTAAGCTTCAAGAACGTGGTCACCTTCAATATGGACGAATATGTCAACCTGCCCGAAGAGCACCCCGAGAGCTACCACTCGTTCATGGCCAAGAACCTGTTTGACCATATCGACTGCCCGAAAGAGAATATCCACCTGCTCAACGGCAACGCCGAAGACCTGGCCGCCGAGTGCGCCCACTACGAGCAGATGATTCAGGAAGCCGGCGGCATCGACCTCTTCATTGGTGGTATCGGTCCTGACGGCCACATCGCCTTTAACGAGCCGGGCAGTTCGCTGACCAGCCGCACCCGTCAGAAGACGCTGACCACCGACACCCGCGTGGCAAACTCTCGCTTCTTCGGTGGCGACCCCGAAAGCGTCCCCGCTACCGCCCTCACCGTAGGTGTAGGCACCGTCATGAGCGCCAAGGAAGTGCTCATTCTCTGCAACGGCCACAACAAGTCGCGTGCACTTCAGGCTGCCATCGAAGGCCCCGTTACCCAGATGTGGACCATCTCCGTCCTTCAGATGCACGAGCACGGCATCATCGTCTGCGACGAAGCCGCTTGCGAGTGCATCACCCACGGCACGTACAAGTACTTCAAGGATATTGAGAAGGACAACCTCTAATTCTTCATCCTCAACATCCCACAAAGCCTCTCTGTCACTCCCTGCTACCACAGACTTTCGAGTGGCCGAGAGGCTTTTTCCTGCCCGTCAGACTTCTTGCCACATAAGAGGTCTTCAATCCACATCATAACGGCTCTATCACTTCTATCCTTACACCCCATGCTTGCTCCCTTTGCGCAGCCACTCTACGTCATGCTTAAGCCTGCCGGTCCGCGATGTAATCTGGCCTGCGACTATTGCTACTACTTAGAAAAGCAACACCTTTTTACCGACAGCCGTCGCCAACTTCTTGACGACAGTCTGCTTGAACGCTTTATCCGCGAATACATCGCGTTGCAGACTACGCCCGACGTCCTCTTTACCTGGCATGGCGGTGAACCGCTCCTCCGACCGATAACCTACTACGAGAAGGCCTTTGCCCTACAGCGCAAATATGCCGATGGCCGCAACATAGACAACTGCTTTCAGACCAACGGTACGCTCATCACCGACCAGTGGGCGCGTTTCTTCAAGAAGAACAACATCCTGGTGGGCGTGTCCATAGATGGTCCAGAAGATGTTCACGATGCCTATCGCCATACCGTGCAGCAACGCGGTACGCACAGTCAGGTCATGCGCGGCATCCGCACGCTGATGCGCCATGGGGTGGAGTGGAACGCCATGGCCGTGGTCAACGACATCAATGTTAAGACGCCTTTAGACTTCTACCATTTCTTCAAGGAGATTGGAGCGCGATACATTCAGTTTACCCCCATCGTCGAACGACTCTATACCCATGCCGATGGCCGCCATCTGGCCTCGCCCATTGAGGGAGACCCTCTCGCCCTCTCGCCAATGAGCATCACGCCCGACGACTGGGGACAATTCCTCATCACGATATTCGACGAGTGGGTACGCCACGACGTCGGCGAGACCTTTGTCCAACTTTTCGACGCCACGCTGGCCGGTTGGATGGGCGTGCCGCCTTCCATCTGCTCTATGGCCGCTACCTGCGGACACGCTCCGGTGATGGAGTGGAATGGCGACGTCTTCGTCTGCGACCACTATGTCTTCCCCGAGTTCAAACTGGGCAATATGAAGCAACAAAGCCTGAAGGAGATTATCGACCGTCCCGAGCGTATGGAGTTCGGCCGCAACAAAGAGCGCCTGCTCACGCGCCAGTGCCGCGAGTGCGACTACCTCATGGCCTGCCATGGCGAATGTCCCAAAAACCGCTTTGCCCGATCGGCCGACGGCGAAACCGGGCACAACTATCTCTGTGCGGGCTACCACGCCTTCTTCCAGCATGTGGCACCCTACATGGATTACATGAAGAAGCAACTCATGCACAAGCAGGCTCCGGCCCAAGTGATGGAATGGATACGACAGGGCATGCCTGAATAAGATGATAATGAAAGGCGCCGATACTAACCTAAAGTTGGGATAGTATCGGCGCTATTGTTTTGTTTAAGAATCCGCGGTATAGTTCTCTCAAATGCCCACTTGCGACAAGTTGAACGAGTCCATGATACGGCTGCGGTCCACGTGGCCGCGGATGCCGTTAATCGAGCCCTTCGACGTATATTGCCACATGATATAGGTGCGGCCGTCGTTGAGGATAGGCTCCTCGTCCTGATATTTGGCTATCATGAAATGGTAGCCATTGAAGTGGCCGCAGAGGTAGCGGTTGTAGAAATTCTGATACGAGTAGAGTAGGGGTTTGCAACCGTAGTGCTGCTCTACCATGCGGATGAGGGTCTTCAAATCTGCGATGAAACGGTCTTCGCTGACGTTTCCTCTATGCTCGATGTCGATGATGGGGGCAAGGTCCTGCTCGTTGGCCTTGATATTGGAAACGATGTTGTCAAACTGTTCCTGGGGCGAAACGTTCGGACGATAGAAGTGGTAACTGCCCACGCTCAGTCCGACGCGCCGCGCTTCGCGTATATTATAGGCATAGGTGTCGTCCACATACGTTGCGCCCTCAGTGGCCTTCATGTAGGCATAGGAGATGCGGTTCCCTCGGGCCACTTGGTTCCAGTCGATAGTGCCCTGATAGTGCGACACATCTATCCCCTCGCGCCAGCGGTTGTTGATTTTACCATGCTGACGGTGCGCGTCCACGGCCTGAGCCGCCACCAGCCGTCCAGTCTGTCGCGACTTGACAGGCATGGCGTCCGGTTCCATCAGCATTTTTTCATGAACGGAGGCTGTTCCTTTCTTTCGTTTTGCACCTTCGGCGGGTGCAGCCAGCATAAGGGCCAAAGCCAAAGTCAAGGCAATACGAAAGCAAGAAGATAGGTGGGCCATAAGAGAAAAGGAGCAGTAAGGGTGACAAATATCGATGGATTCGCAAATTTATAAATTCTCCTCCAAACGTTGGGCATTCAGAGCGTTAAAAATTTCGCAGTCGCTACCCATTCCGTCTTCACCGGCTCTCTACGCCATAGACAGCGCTATGAATCTGCCGGATGACGGCATCGGCATGGGCCGTCAGATACTGGTTGTCCGTCGTCATCAGACACAGGGGGAGTGGTTGGTCTTCCTTACGATAGGGCGGCTGTACGTAGGGGATGGCGGATAGATGAAATCCGTGTCGCTGGTAGAAGACGATGCGGCGCTGTGCCATGGGCGTCTCGGCTGGCTCCACCTCAAGAACGACGGGATGTGCCGTATGTGCTACGAAGTTGTCCAGCCATTTGCCGCCAATGCCCTGACCACGCAGTTCGGGCATGGCAGCGAAGTGTTCCACATAAGTAAAACCGGGGAAGGTCCAGTGGGTCAAGAAACCGGCAAACTGGCCCTGCCACTGCCACTCCTGAATACGGAAAGGCCCTTCGGCATCAGCCAAAGCAACCCAAGCTTTGAGGTCACGGCGCTCATTCTGAGGGAAAGCATCAAGATAGAGTTTCTGGGCAGCTGGGGATGGAGTCATGGCTACAGATGGTTGGAGAGAAAGGATAGTAGAGTTATTGCGAGAACAAAGTGAAACAATGATGGGGCATGTGCTACTTATAGGTTAGGACACATAGTGCGGCATAGGGCCATCAGCAATCAAGCCTACTGGCCATCTTCGGCTTCATCGTGGGTCTTGAGGAAGCGGAGTGTGAAAATTTTGGCCAGTCGTTGCCGCAGGGCTTCTTCGTTTTTGAGGCGCACGTTGATAGTCAGCAGGGTATCTGTGGCGGTATAGTCTCTGCCCGTTATCTGTGCATCACCCTCTCGCACATAGCGCATGGCGGTGTCGGCTTCGGTATAGGGCACAGCCACTTGAAAGGTCGTCGTGGCAACGACTTCGCAGATAGTGGCGGCATCGAGCGCATCGGCGGCAGCGGTTTTATAGGCCACGCCAAGGCGTGACGTACCCAGTTTGACGCCGCCGAAATAGCGCACCACGACCACCAGCACATCTGTCAGTTCCTTCGATGCGATACGTCGCGCTATGGGCGCTCCCGCCGTACCTGCCGGTTCGCCGTCATCGCTTTGCCGTGTGTGCTTCCCGTCGGCGCCGAGCACATAGGCGAAACAGACGTGGCGGGCATCATAGTAAGTCTTGCGCATATTGACGATGATGGCCTTGGCTTCGTTTTCATCGGCCACGTGCATGGCGAAGCCCAAAAAGCGGCTTCTGCTTTCGGTGTAGGTTGCTTCGCCGGGCGTAGCCAGTGTGAGGTGGGTGTCGTTGAGGGGCATGTTGCAGGTTGCAAACTATCAATTAACATGTTTAGGGAATGCGTAGGGTGGGGCGCACTATCTGTCCCCACCCTACATTATCCATAGGCGTGACAGGAATCACTGTCAAGTGTTTATTCCAGGTCGCGGTAGCGAATGCGCTTGGGAGCTTCCAGCCCTTCGGTCTTGGCCTTCCAGGCTTCGTAGTCGCTGTACGAACCTTCGTAGAACTGCACCTTGCCCTTGCCGTCGAAGGCGAGGATGTGCGTGCAGATACGGTCCAAGAACCAGCGGTCATGACTGATGACGACGGCGCAGCCGGCAAAGGCTTCAAGACCTTCTTCAAGGGCACGGAGGGTATTGACATCGATATCGTTGGTCGGTTCGTCGAGGAGAATGACGTTGCCTTCTTCCTTCAGGGCCACTGCCAGATGCAGACGGTTGCGCTCGCCGCCCGATAGCACGCCGCACTTCTTTTCCTGGTCGGCCCCGCTGAAGTTGAACTTGCTGATGTAGGCGCGTACATTGACGTCGCGGCCACCTACGCGCATCAGGTCGGCGCCGCCGCCCACGGTCTCAAAGACGGACTTGTCGGGGTCGATGCCGCTGTGTTGCTGATCGACGTAGGCCACCTTGACGGTTTCACCCACTTCAAACCGGCCCTCATCGGGGGTCTCCAATCCCATAATCAGGCGGAACAGCGTGGTCTTACCGGCGCCGTTCGGACCGATGACGCCGATGATGCCGCCGGGAGGCAGGGCAAAGCACAGGTCTTTGAACAGTGTCTTGTCGCCATAGGTTTTGCTGATGTGCTGGGCTTCGATGACCTTGTGGCCAAGGCGCGGACCGTTGGGAATGTAGATTTCCAGTTTCTGCTCCTTCTCTTTCTGGTCTTCGTTGAGCATCTTCTCATAGGCACCGATACGTGCCTTACCTTTGGCCTGACGTGCTTTGGGGGCCATGCGCACCCATTCCAATTCGCGTTCCAGGGTCTTGCGGCGCTTGCTGGCCACTTTCTCTTCCATCTCCATACGCTTGGTTTTCTGCTCGAGCCATGAGGAGTAGTTGCCCTTCCAGGGGATACCCTCGCCGCGGTCGAGCTCGAGAATCCATCCTGCCACGTCGTCCAGGAAGTAACGGTCGTGCGTTACGGCGATGACCGTGCCTTCATACTGGTTGAGGTGCTGCTCGAGCCAGTCTATGCTCTCGGCATCGAGGTGGTTGGTAGGCTCGTCGAGCAGCAGGACGTCGGGCTTCTGCAGCAGCAGACGGCAGAGGGCTACGCGGCGACGCTCGCCGCCGGACAGGTGTGCGGCCAAGGCATCGGCAGCGGGCAGACGCAGGGCGGCCATGGCGCGTTCCAGACGGGTGTCAAGGTTCCAGGCGTCGGTGGCGTCGAGAATGTCCTGCAGTTCGCCCTGACGGGCAAAAAGGGCATTCATCTTGTCCTCGTCCTCATAATATTCGGGCAAACCGAACTTCTGGTTTATCTCTTCATATTCGTTGAGGGCATCTACCACGGGCTGCACGCCTTCACGGACAATCTCGATGACGGTCTTGCTGTCGTCGAGGGGCGGATCTTGCGGCAGGTAGCCTACGGAGTAGCCGGGTGAGAACACCACCTCGCCCAGATAGTCCTGATCGATGCCGGCGATAATCTTCATCAGCGTCGATTTACCCGCGCCGTTCAGACCGATGATGCCTATCTTCGCGCCGTAGAAGAAGGAGAGGTAGATGTTTTTCAGAATTTGCTTGTTGGTCTGGCGTATGGTCTTCGACACGCCCACCATGGAGAAAATGATTTTCTTGTCGTCTGCCATAAATTGTGTCAGATGAGTTGGCGGTCCTTATCTGTCAAGGGAAAGTTGTAATAAGTCCGCCTTCGGTGATGAGTGGTTATTTGTTTATGCTTATATACTTATATAGTACGTATGGATGGAGGACGCTCTCGGGGCCGTCGTCCTTCTTTAGACCGCAAGGGAGTGACTGGCGGGAATCTCCGCACCAATCACTCCTGCTTGTATATCATTGGGTCTGAAAGTCTATCAGAATCTGTAGCCGAGGGTCAGCATGATTTGATGCTTGCTCATGTCAAACTTCCGGCCACTGAGTCTGTTGGCGATGTCGGAGTAATCCGTCGGTACGTGGAAGGGATAGACGCGTCCCGACTGATGCTGATACTGATAAGCCATGTCGGCATAGAACGAGCGCCCGCGGTAGCCTATACCGCCTGTCCAGCGGTTGATGCCGGAGAGGTTGATATAGTCGGTGGTGCAGCTGTAGTAGTACGACGAACTGGGAGTAAACTGGTTGAGGAAGGCATCTTTCTTGAAGGGCGACGTCTCGTGGTTGTAGCCTGCACGCAGATATGCTCCGCCTTCTGCACGCAACTCGGCACCGAGGCGGATGGTGCTCACGCCGGACAGATAGTTTTCTGCCTCACGTTTGAGCGCATGATCTTTCTCACCATCGGCGAAGTAGTCGTATTCATCGAAGACGTAGGGATAGCGCACCTGACACGTGCTATAATCGCGATATTCATACTCGGCATCCAGTGCCAGACAGCCGGCCAACGTGCCTCCCATACTCAGGTTGAATCGCCACGGCGTATGCAGGTTATACTCGTTGCGGCCCGGATCCATGTCGCGCGTGGTGTAGGGTAGGGTCGTCGAACTGTTAACGACGTCTTCAAAGGGCGATTCCATCACCAGATACTGGTCGGACTTGAGCGCATAGAATATCGGCGAATGCACGTAGGCGCCGATGCGGAAGGAGCCGGTCTCAATAGGGCGCAGGATGACGCCAAACTTAAAGTCCACACCCGAACCGCTCAGATGCTCGCGCTGCACCATGGCGTAGGGAAAGGTGCCTCCGCCGCCGGCGGGATCGTAGATATTCTCACCATAGCGGACGCCGCTGTGGATGTCCACGTCATAGACGCCCACGGTCATGCCGACAAAGATTTGGTCAGAAAAGTTGGCCGAAAAGTTGAAGTCGTATTCATGAACGCCGCCCCACTGTACGCGCTGATAGTTGTAGTCTCTGGCTTGAACGGCATCGTAACCTTCCACTTTGCCATCGGCACCGAATCTCGGTTCCAGCATCTTCGTGTCGTAACCGAGGAGCGTCAGCGGCGTCGTTAATTCGCGGTCGGCCGAATAGTCCAAATCCAAGTAGCGATTGGTGTAGGTCAGGTCCATCATCTGCCACGACTGGGACAGGCCGCCTGTCAGCGCCGAGGTGCCCACGTAGCCTTTGAGGTTGCGGTACTTGTGGTAGTTGAAGCCGAAGTTGAGGTACTTAAACTCGTCATCGTCCAGTTTGATGGGTACAACTACACCCAGTTGGTCGAACGACATGCGCGTCTTGCCGTGATCCATGAGGTCGCGACCGTTAGTCTGGATGTTCAGACTGGCCGTCGTCGATA
This sequence comes from Bacteroidales bacterium, assembly GCA_022772475.1. Taxonomy (GTDB): domain Bacteria; phylum Bacteroidota; class Bacteroidia; order Bacteroidales; family Bacteroidaceae; genus Alloprevotella. The sequence continues at coordinate 30,094 of JALEZQ010000077.1, forward strand.
CTTCGCCGCGACGGAACAGACCGATACCGGCAGGATTGGTGGACATCGTCGAGATGTCGGCACCGATAGCGTTCATGGCGCCGCCCATGCCTACGAAACGGGCTGTACCGTTCAGGTCCTGACCGGAGAGCATCTCCATCTTATAAATATCCTGTGCCTGCATCAGACCGCAGCCCATCATGCCGGCAACAAGCAGAATCTTCTTTTTCATACGAAAATTATTTGTGCCGTTTTAGTTTATAACGGCTGTTTTACTTTGTTTTTATGTATTCTCTGAGCCAATGACACAAAAAGAGAGAGCACTCACTGTTGGGCAAGTGCGCGGCTGGCATGTTCGGCAATTTATATTTATACTGCTGAGTTGATGTTGAATTTTCATACACGTGCTCATAATGTCACAAACTTTGCCTCTCAGCAGTTGGGACCAGTTTCATTTTCGGACTCGGGATGTTCCAGTAAAAATCGGCCTTGGATTAACTCAGTCCCCAGTTTTATATGGTGTAGGC
>JALEZQ010000003.1 GCA_022772475.1 Bacteroidales bacterium
TCGCTTACCCTGGGCTACAAGCTCTCCCTCCTGCGGAGGTCGAGGGATGGCCTTCAGCCATCCACATCGCCGCTAAGAGGCTTGTCGCAATGAAATCGCCTTTGGTATAGTACATAGAGTCGGTTTACCGGACAGCAATAAAAGAAAATCCATGGGAAGCGCGCGCTTCACGTTTTGTACCGGAGTTTTCCATCGTCGCCCGATTGGCCGGCAAAAGTTTAGAGAAATTTAACGGTAGAAGAGGGCACTCGGGCGACCGGCGGCACGCCCCGCGCGACGCGAGTCACGATTTGGGCGACAGAAAAAACGACTTGGGCGACCGTTTTTTCAGTCGCCCAAGTCGTTTTTTGGCCTTTTGGCCACAAAAAAAGGGCTCCATCGGGGGCCCTATGCGCTTTGCTAAGCAAAGATACAACAATTTCGGGCGAAATGCAAATCGCCCCCGGCGGCCATTTTCCCGAAAAATGCTTTGGCGCCGAGGGCGAGTTTCCAAAACGCTACGCTTTTGGCGGCAATAGGCCACGGTGGAACAGGACAAGGGGCCTCCGCACCGACGGTCGGACTAAAGGCCACCGGCGTCGGTCTGCTCCGCCCCGTCGTCGGCTGCGAGGCGTTGCTCCTCGGGCCAGTTGACCAGATAGAGGCGGTCCGTGGTGCGCGTGAAGGCGGTATAGAGCCAGCGCAGGTAGGGCGCGCCGACCATCTCGGGCGTGAGGTAGCCCTGATCGATGAAGACGCGCTCCCACTGTCCGCCCTGCGCCTTGTGGCAGGTAACGGCATAGGCATACTTGATCTGCAGGGCATTGTAGTAGGGGTCTTCGCGCAGGCGCTTGAAGCGCTCGCGGCTGTTGCGGACGTCGGCATAGTCGGCCAAGACGCTCTCGTAGAGCCGCTGCTGCTCGTCGCGCGTCAGGGCCGGCGCTTCGGAGGTTAGGGTGTCGAGGAGCACGCGGCAGGTGAGCGTGGCGTCGTCATAGTCGGGGAAGCGCAGCGTGGCGTCGGCAAAGCAGAAGCCGTGCATCTCGTGGACGTTGCGGAAGCGCACCACCTCGGCCGTATCGCCGTTGGCGATGAAGGAAAAGAGGCCCGAGAGCAGGGGTGAGGCGGCGGCCTGACGGCGGGCCTCAGCGCTGTCGGGCTCGGCGGCGAGGGCCTGCTGCTCCTCGGCGGCGGCGCGGGCGGTCCAATAGTAGTTGTTGCGGACGGCCATGACCATGTCGCCACGGCAGAGGCGCTCCTCATAGTCGAAAATGCGGGCGCGGATGCCCTGATTATAGACATTGGCCCGCTTGTTGCTTCTTGTAATGACAATGGTGTCGCGGCGGCCACAGTCGGCATAGGCCGAGACGAGCGCCTCGATGAGTTCGTCGCCGGGCAGGAAGCGCACCTCGCCGTCGCGGCTGCCACAGACCTGCGGCAGGTCGAAACGCCCGTCCGACAGGCGGCAGCGCAGGTCGGTGGCGCCGGCCAGCACGCCCGACTGCGCCTGCTGGCGTACCACCTCGGTGAGCTGGCCCATCATCACCTCCATGCCATAGCGCTCGAGTACGCGGGGCTCGAGGGCCGGACTGCGGTCCTCGCCGACAGGGGGCAACTGGGCGGTGTCGCCCACGAGCATCAGGCGGCAGCCATCGCCCTCGCGGACGAAGCGCACAAGGTCGTCGAGCAGACAGCCCGAGCCGAAGATGCCGGGGCCGTCGGCGCCGACGCCAATCATCGACGCCTCATCGACGATGAAGAGGGCGCGCTTGAGCGGGTTGAAGCCCAAGGAGAAGGGCGTGGCCTCGCCGCGGAAGGTCTCCTGGCGGTAGATGACCTTGTGGATGGTATAGGCTCGCGCTCCCGACGCGGCCGAGAACACCTTGGCGGCACGGCCCGTAGGGGCCATGAGGACGACGGCATGGTCCAACTGCTGCATGGCGCGCACCACGGCGCCGATGACGGAGGTCTTGCCCGTACCGGCATAGCCACGCAGGATAAAGGCCGAGGGAAAGACGGGCGACAGCAGGAAACGCCCGATGGCATCGATGACATCGCGCTGATGGGGCGTGGGGGTGTGGGGAAAGGACCGCAGGATGAGGGCGGACATCTCGTGTTCGAGCATGACGGGAGAGATTTGCAGGGGAAGAATGGGGTTTCAGTCTCAACAAAGGTACACAAATATAGAAAACCGGCCGGCAATCTGCGTAAAAATCGCTACTTTTGCAAGTCAAAACGACAATACGTAAGATATGGATAATCTGCCCAAAGACCCGTTCATGCTGCTGAGCGCCGTCAACATGAAACTGCGCGATGCTTACCCTTCGCTGGACGAACTCTGCGCCTCGCTCGACATTGACCGCCGGCAACTGGAGCGCACGCTGGCCGACGCGGGCTTTGAATACAGCGCTGAGCACAACCGGTTCTGGTAGCCGTCGGACCACGCCCCGTCCTCCACCCTGCTGTAAGACCACACCGCATCTCTCCCCCCCTATGCCCAACCGCCCCACCCTGAAAGCGCGCCTGCGCTACTTCCTGCACTACTACCCGCTGACGCTGACCTGCATGGCCGTCATCTGGTACCTCTGCATGTTCCGCCCGCCATCAACGCCGCTCGACGGCATCACCGGCATCGACAAATGGGCGCACACGCTGATGTATCTTGGCACGTGCTCAATCATCTGGTGGGAGTTTCTGCGGGCTCACGGCCGCGAACGCTGGAGCCGCCTGCTGCCATGGGCCATCGTCGGCCCCATCGCCATGAGCGGAAGCATCGAACTGGCACAGACCTACCTGACGTCCTACCGCGGCGGCGAGTGGACCGACTTCGGTGCCAACTGCCTCGGCGTCGTGCTGGCGGCCGCCTTGGGGCACTTCGTCCTGCGCCCCCTGCTGTGCCGAACACCAAAAGCGGACAAGGAAGAATAGGCGTTTACACCATCCTCCTGCACCGCGAATCTCAACCATCCACACCCACGTCAAAATCCAAGCCACGTGTCCGCCATAAATCCTCCCGCCCTGCCCGAACACCTGTACATCCGCCTCAGCGACGAGCGCATCTGCATTGCCCGTTACGATGCCCTGCGCCCGGCCGCCTTCGCCTTCTCCGTGTTCCGCCCCGAGCATAGCAAGCCCCTCGGCCCTAACCTCATACACATGGCCGAGAGCGAGGAACTACTGAAAGCACCGGCGCGCGGCAGCACCTACGTCCTCATCGACACACCGGCGACGTATGTGCCGCTGGCCGACTTTCAGGAGAGCGAATGCGAGACGCTCTACCGTTTCTGCTTTCCCAAGCACAACCAGCACCGCATCTTCTACGACGTGGTGGGCGCGGCCGACAGCGTGGTCATCTTCGGCCTGCGCGAGGAGATATGTCAGGCGCTCGAAAACGCCATCGACAACGTCATCTACGCCTCGTCACACACGGCCCTGCTGCGCCACTTCGCCACCAAGGGGGCCAACGTGTGCACCGCACAGCGCTTCTTTATCAACCTGCACGAGAAGGCGACGGACATCTACGTCTTCGACCACAACCGCCTGACGCTGGCCAACACCTTCGCTTCGGAGGACGTGATGGATACGATATATTACGCGCTGAACATCGCCTCGCAGACGGGAGCACGGCTGACAGCCGGCGACGGGACGCCTGCCTTGGCAGCCACACCGTTCTACGTCAGCGGCGAAGAAAGCCGGCGCCTGGCGGTGAGCCGCGAGATGCGCCGCTTCGCCGACGAGGTCATCGCCATACAGCCGACGGCGGAGTTTAACCGCCACGTCATCGCCGGCACGCCGGGCGTACCCTACGACCTGATGGTGCACCTCATCGGCTGACCACCATCGCCCCCACTTCCTTATCCACCTTCCTCACAAGCCTCATGCGAATCATCACCGGACAATATAAAGGCCGACACTTCCAGATACCGCCGTCGTTCAGCGCACGCCCCACGACGGACTTTGCCAAGGAAAACCTCTTTAACGTGCTGCGCGCCTATCTCGACTTCGAAGAGACGCGCGCCCTTGACCTCTTCGGCGGCACGGGAAGCATCAGCCTCGAACTCCTGTCGCGCGGCTGCCCCACCGTGGTCACCGTCGAGCAGGACCGCAAACACTACGCCTTCATCCGCCAGTGCATGCAGAGCCTCGGCACCACGGCGGCACGCCCGCTCTGCGGCGACGCCCTGCGCTTCATCGGCCGCTGCCACGAGAAGTTCAACTTCATCTTCGCCGACCCACCCTACGCCCTGCCCGAACTGCCCGAACTGCCGGACCGCGTGATGCAGAGCGACATGCTGGCCGACGATGCCCTGTTCGTCCTGGAGCACGGCGCGCGCAACGACTTCTCTCAGCATCCCTGCTTCGTCGAGCACCGCGCCTACGGCAGCGTCAACTTCTCGTTCTTTAAGAAGAGGGAGACGGCGGCAGAATAAGACGGGCTTTCCGGATAATCCGGAGATTCCGGAATTTCCGGATTATCCGGATAATCCGGAAACTCCGGAACATCATCAACAGCCATCACAAACAAACCCACATATCCATCATGCTTAGAATTGCCATCCAAGCCAAAGGCAGACTTAACGAAGACACCATGGCCCTGCTGGCCGACGCCGGCATCAGCGTGGCCGCCAGCAAGCGCAAACTCGTAGCCCGCGCGGGCGGATTCCCCTTAGAGGTGCTCTACCTCCGCGACGACGATATTCCCCAGGCCGTGCAGATGGGCGTGGCCGACATCGGCATCGTCGGCCTCAACGAGGTGGCCGAAAAAGAGATGGACGTCACCACCGTCATGCCGCTGGGCTTCGGCGCCTGCCGCATCTCCTTAGCCATTCCCCGCGACGTGAACTACACCGGTCTGGAGTGGTTCGCGGGACGCCGCATCGCCACCTCCTACCCCCGCATCCTCAAACGCTTCTTTGAAAAGAATCATATCCAGGCCGACATCCACGAGATTGCCGGCAGCGTAGAGATAGCCCCCGCCGTGGGCATGGCCGACGCCATCTTCGACATCGTGTCGTCGGGCGGCACTCTGGTGCAGAACGGCCTGGTAGAGGTGGAGAAGGTCTTCGACAGCGAAGCCGCGCTCATCGCCAACCCCGGTCTGGACGCCGAGAAGATGGCCGAGGTGGAGAAACTCAAGTTCCGCTTCACCTCCATCAACAACAGCCGCGGCATGAAATACGTCCTGATGAACCTGCCCAAGGACCGTCTGGACGAAGCCGTCGCCCTCATCCCCGGTATGCGCAGTCCGACGGTGCTCTCGCTGGCCGACCCGGGCTGGTGCTCGCTCCACGTGGTCATCCGCGAGGACGAACTGTGGGAAAAGATTGAGCAGCTCAAGGCGCTCGGCGCCGAGGGCATCCTGGTGCTCGCTCTGGAGAACATGATACGATAAAGACGACGTTTATAGAGTATGCAGACTATCCTCAACCCCGAACGCAGCGCGTGGGACGCGCTCTGCGAACGCAATATCCCCGACGACGACGCCATCGAGGCGGGCGTGCGCCACATTGTCGATACCGTGCGACGCGAGGGCGACGCCGCCCTGCGCGCCTTTGCCAAACAGTTTGACGGCGCCGACCTGACGGACCTGTGTCTGAGCCCCGACGAGATAGAGCGCATGGCCCAGGGCGTAGCGCCGGCCGTGCAGCAGGCCATCGCCAATGCGGCGGCCAACATCGCCGCCTTCCACCGCGCCGAACTGCCGCAGCCGGTCGAAGTGACGACGCAGGAGGGCGTGCGCTGCATCCAGCGCCCGGTGCCCATCCGCCGCGTGGGCCTCTACATCCCCGGCGGCCGCGCCCCGCTGTTCTCAACGGTGCTGATGCTGGCGCTGCCGGCCAAGATAGCGGGCTGCCGGGAGGTGGTGCTCTGCACGCCGCAGGGACGCGACGGCCGCATAGCGCCGGAGATTGTCTATGCCGCGCGCCGGTGTGGCGTGGACCGCATCTGCCGCATCGGCGGTGCACAGGCCATCGCCGCCATGGCCTACGGCACGGAGAGCGTACCCCGCGTAGATAAGATTTTCGGCCCGGGCAACCGTTACGTCACCAAGGCCAAACAGTTGGTGAGCCGCCACACGGCCATCGACATGCCGGCCGGACCGTCAGAGGTGCTCGTCATGGCCGACGAGAGCGCCAACGCGGCCTTCGTCGCCGCCGACTTGCTGTCGCAGGCGGAGCACGGTCCCGACAGCCAGGCCATCCTGGTGTGCCACAGCGAGGACATGGCGCGCCGCGTCACCGCCGAGGTGGAGCGGCAGACGGCGCTCCTCAGTCGCGCCGACAGCGTGGCGGGCTCGCTCTCGCGCAGCCGCATCATCGTGCTGCCCACGCTGCAGGACATGACCGACTTTGCCAACCACTACGCGCCCGAGCACCTCATCATCGCCACCGAAAGCCCCTGGCAGGTGGCCGACAGCATCACTGCTGCGGGCAGCGTCTTCATCGGCCACTACTCGCCCGAGAGTGCCGGCGACTATGCCTCGGGCACGAACCATACGCTGCCCACCAGCGGATGGGCTCGCTCGTTCAGCGGCGTGAACATCGACAGTTTCCAGCGCAAGATGACGCTGCAGGAACTGACGCCGCAGGGTCTGGCCTCGTTGGCGCCGACCATCCTGGCCATGGCCGAAGCCGAGGGCCTCGACGCCCATGCCGCAGCAGTCCGTGTGCGCACGGCTCAATAACGGCGCCGGTCGCCTCTCCTCCCTTCCCCCTCTCACTCTCCCACCCCCACAGCATATCTCCTCTCCCTATGGCCTCTATCACTCCCGGAAGTCCGCTGCGCTTCGTGCGCCCCAATATCCTGGCCCTCGCCCCCTACTCCACCGCCCGCGACGAATATAAGGGCGGCGACATCTCCGTTTGGCTCGACGCCAACGAGAGTCCGTACAACAACGGCGTCAACCGCTACCCCGACCCGCACCAGAAAGCGCTCAAGGAGAAGATTGCCCTGGTGAAGGGCATCAGTACCGACCGCATCTTCGTCGGCAACGGCAGCGACGAGGCCATCGACCTGGCCTTCCGCATCTTCTGCGTGCCGGGCCGCGACAACGCCGTGGCCATCACCCCGAGTTACGGCATGTACAGCGTGGCGGCGGCTACCAACGACGTGGCGCTGCGCGAGATTAGGCTCAACCCCGACTTCTCCCTGCCGGTGGACCGTCTGCTCAACGCCACGGACAAGCACACCAAACTGCTGTGGGTGTGCTCGCCGAACAATCCGACGGGCAACGCCTTCCCCACGGCCCAGCTGTGCCAGTTGGCGCAGCGCTTCAACGGCATGCTGGTGGTGGACGAGGCTTACGTCGATTTCTCGGACAAGGGTTCGCTGCTACCGCTGCTGGACCGGCACCCGAACATCATCGTGCTCCAGACGCTGTCGAAGGCGTGGGGCATGGCGGGCCTGCGTCTGGGCCTGGCCTTCGCCCACCCGGACGTGGCGGCGCTCTTTGCCCGCGTGAAGTATCCGTATAACATCAATGCGCCGACGCAGCGCACGGTCATCGAGCACCTGGAGCGCGGCGTCAAGGCACAGGTGGAAGAACTGGTGGCCGAGCGCCGGCGCTTGGCGGCCGTGCTGCCCACCCTGCCGGTGGTGAAACGGGTATGGCCGAGCGACGCCAACTTCTTTCTGGTGCAGACGGCAGATGCCGACGCCACATACGACGCGCTCATCGCCGAGGGCATCATCGTGCGCAACCGCAACCGCATGCCGCTCTGCCAGGGCTGCGTGCGCATCACCATCGGCACACCGGCGGAGAACGACCGCCTCATCGACGTGCTGCGAAACCTTCAACTGTAACAACCGCCTGTCCTCCACCCCCAACGCATACCGCAATGTCTATTTCCCACACCGATTCCCACACCGACACCACCGCACCTGCCGCCAAGCGCTGCCTGAAACGCGCGCTCTTCATCGACCGCGACGGCACCCTCATCCGCGAACCCGAGGACGAGCAGATTGACAGTTTGGAAAAACTGGAGTTCGTACCGGGCGTGATGGGCGCACTGAGCCGCCTGGCGCAGATGGATTTCGAGTTGGTCATGGTGACGAACCAGGACGGCCTGGGCACGGCCAGTTTTCCAGAGGACACCTTCTGGCCGGCACACAACAAGATGCTGCGCACGCTGGAGGGCGAGGGCATCCGCTTTGCCGACCAACTGATTGACCGCTCGTTCCCGGCCGACAACGCGCCGACGCGCAAGCCGGGCACGGCGATGCTCACGGCCTACATGGACGGCTCTTACGACCTGGCCCACTCCTTCGTCATCGGCGACCGCGCCACCGACATCGCCCTGGCCCACAACCTCGGGGCGAAGGGCATCCTGCTGGCGCCGGCCAAGGCGGCCGAAGCCTTCGCCGGCGAGCCTTATGCCGATGCCCTGGCCTTCGCCTCGCCTTCGTGGACCGAGGTGGCAGCCTTCATCCACGGCAGCGAACGCCGCGCCGTCATCGACCGCCGCACGGCCGAGACGGACATCCACGTCGATCTGGACCTCGACGGCCACGGCCGCACACACATCGACACGGGCCTGAAGTTTTACGACCACATGCTCTCCCAACTGCCGCACCATGCGGGCATCTCGCTGACGCTGACGTGCCGCGGCGACCTGGAGGTGGACGAGCACCACACCATGGAGGACGTGGCCATCGCCCTAGGCGACGCCCTGCGCCAGGCTCTGGGCGACAAGCGCGGCATCGAGCGCTACGGTTTCGTCCTGCCGATGGACGAGGCCGACGCCCAGGTGACGCTCGACTTCGGCGGCCGCGTCGATTTCCGCTGGCAGGTGCCCTTCACCCGCGAATATGTGGGCGACACACCGACGGAGATGTATGCCCACGTCTTCCAGTCGCTGGCGGTGGCCATGCGGGCCAACCTCCACATCGAGGCGCGCGGCGAGAACAACCACCACGTCATCGAGGGCGTATTCAAAGCCTTCGCCCGTGCCCTGCGCGCCGCCATACGCCGCGACGTCTTCTCGGGCTCGCTGCCCTCGAGCAAGGGCCTGCTGTGACACACGGCGCCGACGCGCTCTTCTTTTCATCATCACACCCCACAAAACGCTGACTTACCATGATAGCCATCATAGACTACAAGATGGGCAACCTGCGCTCCGTCGAGAACGCCCTGCACCGCCTGGGCGCCGAATATACGGTGACAGCCGACCACGACACCATACGCCGCGCCGACCATGTGCTGCTGCCCGGCGTGGGCAACTGCGCCGAAGCCATGGCCAACCTCCGGGCGGCGGCTCTGCCCGACGTCATCCGCCAGTTGCGCCAGCCGGTGCTGGGCATCTGCGTGGGCATGCAGGTGCTCTGCCGTCACACCGAGGAGGGTAACGCCGACTGCCTGGGCATCTTCGACGCCCATGTGCGCCGCTTCCCCGACAGCGCGGAGCATAAGGTGCCGCACGTCGGCTGGAACACCATCGCCAACCTGGAGAAGGGACTGTTTAAGGGCATGAAGGGTGGCACCTTCGTCTATTTTGTCCACTCCTACTACGCCGGCCTCTGCCCCGACACGGTGGCCACCACGCGCCACGGCCTGATGTTCTCCTCGGCGCTGAAGTATGAGAATTTCTATGGCACGCAGTTTCACCCCGAGAAGAGCGGTGACGCCGGCGAGACCATCTTGAGCAATTTCCTTTCCCTCTGACCCCCCGACCTTTCTCTGCACATGACTGAAATCATCCCTGCCATCGACCTTATCGACGGCCGCTGCGTGCGCCTGACGCAGGGCGACTACGGCCGCGTCAGCGCCTACGCCATGACGCCGGCCGACATGGCCCGCGCCTATGCCGACTGTGGCATACGCCGCATCCACGTCGTTGACCTGGACGGCGCCAAAGCCTCCGAACCGGCCAACCTGCGCACACTCGAGGCCATGGCCTCCATCGCCTCGGCGCCGGCCATAGAATGGGGCGGCGGCCTCAAGAGCGAGCACGCCCTGCGCCAGGTGTTCGACGCCGGCGCCACCTACGCCATCGTGGGCAGTCTGGCGGCCAAGGAGCCGCAGCGCTTCGTCGAATGGCTCCACCGCTTCTCGCCGGAACGCATGGTGCTCGGCGCCGACGTTCGTGAGGGCAAGGTATCGGTGAGCGGCTGGCAGGAGGACCTGCCGCTGGGCATCGACGACCTCATCGACGGTTTCTTGGAGCACGGCCTGAGCCAGTGTATCTGCACCGAGATAAGCCGCGACGGCATGCTGCAAGGCCCGGCCACGGAGATGTACCTGCGCCTGCAGGAGAAGTATGCCAACGTTGACTTCACCGTATCGGGCGGCATCGCCTCGGCCGACGACATACGCGCCCTGCACGCCCTGGGCCTGCGCAAGGTCATCGTGGGCAAGGCCATCTACGAGGGGCGCATCAGCATGGACGAACTGCAACGGCTGGCTGAAGAGTGCGCCGCCGAATAACCTCCACCTCTTCCCTTTCCTCACCCACCACCATGTTAGCAAAACGCATCATCCCCTGTCTGGACGTCAAGGGGGGCCGCACCGTCAAGGGCATCCACTTCGAGGGCCTGCGCGACGTGGGCGACCCCGTTGACCTGGGACGCCACTACGCCCACGAAGGGGCAGACGAACTGGTCTATCTCGACATCAGCGCCACGCGCGAGGAGCGCCATACGTTCACGGCCTTGGTAAGCCGCATCGCCGACGGCATCAACATCCCCTTCACCGTGGGCGGCGGCATCAGCACCATCGACGACGCCGCACGCCTGCTCGACGCCGGGGCGGACAAGATTTCGATCAACAGCGCGGCCATCCGCCGCCCCGAACTCATCGACGAGATTGCCCGCCGCTACGGCAGCCAGTTTGTCGTCGTGGCCATCGACGCCCGTCTCACCGACGACGGCCTCTGGCACGCCACGACGCACGGCGGCACCGTGGCCACGGACCGCGAACTCTTCTCGTGGGCTCGCGAGGCGCAAGACCGTGGCGCAGGCGAGATTCTCTTCACCTCAATGAACCACGATGGCACGCGCTCGGGCTATCCCTGCGACACCTTCGCCCGGCTGGCCGCCACGGTGAGCATCCCTATCATCGCCTCGGGCGGCGCGGGCTCGGCGGCCGACATCGCCGAGGTGCTCACCACCGGGCACGCCGATGCCGCCCTGGCAGCGAGCATCTTCCACTACGGCGAGATTACCATCGGCGCGCTCAAGGCCCAACTGGCCGAACAGGGCATCGCCGTGCGCCGATAGCCGGCCAATAACGCGCTGATAACACTGAACCTCCCCCCACTTTTCATACATGCAATTCTCCGACTTCAATCTTAGCAAGTGTGCCGACGGCCTGCTGCCCGTCATCGTGCAGGACGCCGTCACGCTCAAGGTCCTGATGCTGGGCTATATGAACCGCGAAGCCTTCGACCTGACGCAGCAGACGGGCCACGTCACTTTCTACAGCCGCACGCGCCAATGCCTATGGACCAAGGGCGAGACGAGCGGCCACTACCTCAACGTCGTCAGCCTCTATGCCGACTGCGACGCCGACACCCTGCTCATCAAGGCCAACCCCTTCGGCCCCACCTGCCACCGCGGCACGCCCTCGTGCTTCGACACGGACAACGACGAGGGCTTCATTCGCCACCTCTCGCAGATTGTGCGTGAGCGCCACCAACAGATGCCCGAAAACTCCTACACCACGCGCCTCTTCATCAAGGGCGTGAAGAAGATTGCCCAGAAGGTGGGCGAAGAGGCCACCGAGAGCGCCATCGAGGCGGTGGACGGCAACCGCTCACGCTTCATCTACGAGGCGTCGGACCTAGTCTATCACCTGCTGGTGCTCCTCGAACAGATGGACGTTACCCTCGAGGACATCGAGCACGAACTCTCGCTGCGCCACCGCTGAAAGCCGGCGCATAGCGCACCACTCATAGATACAACAACAGGCGTCGCGGCTCAAGGGCCGCGACGCCTGCACTGTGATAGGCCTTCCCCGATAGTGGGGATGCTTGCGTCGTTATTTCTGCGGTATGCGCTCGAGGATGGTGGTGACGAAGCGCCAGTAGCGCTCTACGCTGGGGATGTAGAGGCGCTCGTTGGGGGTGTGGGGCGAACGCAAGGTGGGGCCGAAGCTGACCATGTCCATGCCCGGGCACTTGGCACCGATGACGCCGCATTCCAGACCGGCGTGTACCACCTGTACCTTGTTCTCCACGCCGAAGAGGTCGCTGTAGGCCTGCTTCATCAGTTCTACGATGGGGCTCTTGGGGTTGGGCTGCCATGCGGGGTAGTGGCCGTCCGTCTCCACCTTCATGCCGGCCATGGAGAAGACGCTGTCCATGGTGGCGACGCACGCCTCGAGCATCGAGTCGCAAGAGGAGCGGATGAGCACCTTGCACATCACGTCGCCGCCGTCGATATCGACGATGGCCAGGTTGGACGAGGTCTCGACAATCTGCGGCACCTCGGGGATGAAGCGCATGACGCCGTTGTGGCAGGCCACGATGGCGCGCACCAGGTTGTCGGCAATCTCTTCGGGGCACATGGTGGCGGGAGCAGGCACGTCGGCCACGTCGAGGGTGAGGCCCTTCTCTACGGCAGCATACTCGGCCGCAAAGACCTGTCCCCACTTCTCAGCCAGCGCCTTGAGGGCCTCGGCCTTCTTGGGCTCAACGAGGAGGACGACGGTGACGTCGCGGGGGATGGCGTTGCGCATGTTACCGCCATGCCAGGTGGCCAGACGGGCGCCGCAGTGCACCTTGGCATCGAGTACGAGGCGCGCGATGAGCTTGTTGGCGTTGGCGCGGCCCTCGTTGATTTCGAGGCCCGAGTGTCCGCCCAGCAGGTTGTGCAGGCGCACGCTGACAGCCTGCAGACCGGCAGGAGCAGCCGCCTCGCGGTAGCGCAGGGTGGCGGTGAGGTTGATGCCGCCGGCCGAGCCGATGACCATCTCGCCGTCCGTCTCGTTGTCGAGGTTGAGGAGAATCTCGCCCTTGAGCGAGCCCGGTGCCATGTGGTTGACGCCGTACATCGTGGTCTCCTCATCGGCGGTGATGAAGCCCTCGATGGGGCCGTGCTTGAGGCTGTTGTCCTCCATGATGGCCATGATGGTGGCTACGGCCATGCCGTCGTCGGCGCCGAGGGTGGTGTTCTTGGCGCGTACCCAGTCGCCATCCACCCAGGTCTCGATGGGGTCGTTCTCGAAGTCGTGGTTGCTGTCGGCGGTCTTCTGGGGCACCATGTCCATGTGGCCCTGCAGGGTGACCATCTTGCAGTTTTCCATGCCGGGCGTAGCGGCCTTATACATCAGGACGTTGCCGGCCTCGTCGGCATGGGCATCGATGCCTTTCTGTGCGGCCCAGTCGAGGAGGAAGGCGCGCACCTTGTCCAAGTGGCCCGAGGGACGGGGCACCTGCGTCAGCAGGTAGAAGTTCTGCCAGATACCGGCAGGCTGGAAGTTCTTGATTTCGCTCATGATATTGTGTTATTGAGGTTAGTTGACTGACAAAGATGAGAGTGACGTTGCGTCGCCTTACCGTCGGGCAGGCGGGGCGTCGCCATTTCCTTCACCCTCACCCTCACCCTCAGCGACAGGTCGCGGCCCCAGGCGCCAGAGGTCGGCCCAGGCGAAGGCACCGAGGAGGATGACCTCGGCCGTCTGTATGGAGTGGACGATGAGGACGAAGAAGAGGGCCGGCTCTTCGGCCACGCCATAGAGCACGAGGAGCGTCTTGACCACGAAGTGCCAGGGCCCGGCGCCGTTGGGCGTGGGCACGAGGACGGCAAAGGTGCCGGCGCAGAAGATGAGGAAGGCGGCCGTCGGCGTGATGTGCGAGGTAAAGTCGAAGCAGAAGAAGGCCAGATAGAAATGGAGGTAATAGCAGGCCCATGTGCCGAAGGTGAAGAAGAGGTAGAGGGGCATGGAGCGCACGCCGCGCAGCGAGGAGATGCCGGCCCAGAGGTTGCGGATGACGTCATTGCCCTTGCTGAACACCTTGAAGCGGCGGGCCAGCAGGACGGTGAGCGTGACGATGGCGATGATGCAGAGGGCGGTGACGATGTAGCCCGTGCCCGTATAGCGGCTGAACGACGCGCCGAAGTCGGTGCCCGTCTGACGCAGGAAGGCCAGCAGGTCAGACAGTTGCAGCAGGAAGGCCGCCACGGTGAGCAGCAGGATGGCGGCGCAATCGACGAGGCGCTCGGTGACGACGGTGCCCAGCCCCTTGGTGAAGGGCACGCGGTCGTAGCGCTTGAGGGTGCCGCAGCGCATCACCTCGCCCACGCGGGGGATGACCAGGCTCGAGGCGTAGGAGAGGAAGATGGCGTCCTCGGCCACACGGCGGCGGGGGCGGTAGCCCAGGGGGGCGAGGGTCATCTGCCAGCGCCAGGCACGCATCTGCTGGGCCAACACGCCGAAGACAAGGGAGAGGAGCATCCACGGCCAACTCAACTGGCCCATGTAGCGCGAGAACAGGTGCCAGTCGATGTCGCGAAACATCCACCACATAATACCGACGGCCAGGAGGAAAGGCAGACAGATGCGGACTGATTTGATGATAATGCTTTTCAAAGTGCGGAGAATCCAGGGTTTTTTTATACTTTTGCCATTTGAGACGCCGAGACGCATGCACCGACGTCGCTACCCTTGGCACGGCAAAGTTAACGGAATGCCGCCGAAGGGCCAAACTTATCGCAGACATTTCGCCCCATGGCGGCTTTTCGCGCTGCCGGCGGCGGCCAATATCCCTACACTATTGAAAAACGTTAGACCGAAGAAGGCCCTTGGCCAACACTTCCTGACCGACCAAAACATTGCCCGCGCCATCGCCGACACGGTGGATGCCTGTCCCGCGCTGCCCATCCTCGAGGTGGGGCCCGGCATGGGGGTGCTCACGCAGTACCTCCTGCCCAAAGGGCGCGAGGTGAAGGTGGTGGAGATTGACATAGAAAGCGTGGCTTACCTGCGCGCCACCTACCCCGACCTGGAGGCGTCCATCATCGAGGACGACTTCCTCAAGATGCACCTGGACCACACCTTCGGCGGGCGCCCCTTTGTGCTGACGGGAAACTATCCCTATAACATCAGCAGCCAGATATTCTTCAAGATGCTGGACAACCGCGACCTCATCCCCTGCTGCACGGGCATGATACAGAAGGAGGTGGCCGAACGGCTGGCGGCCCGGCCGGGGACGAAGGCTTACGGCATCCTGACGGTGCTGGTGCAACTGTGGTACGACGTGGACTATCTCTTCACCGTCGAGCCGGGCGTCTTCAACCCGCCACCCAAGGTCAAGAGCGCCGTGGTGCGCCTGACGCGCAACGGCACGACCCGCTGCGGCTGCGACGAGCAGTTGCTGCGCCGCGTGGTCAAGACGGCGTTCAACCAGCGCCGCAAGATGATGCGCGGCTCGCTGCGCCCGCTCTTTGCCCAGCTCGACGCCGAGCGCGGCACGGCGGCCGACCACAGCACCTTCCTGCAGCAACCACTGCTGACGCGGCGCCCCGAACAGCTGTCAGTGGCGGAGTTTATCGACCTGACCAACGCCGTGGCCGCCGAGATGGGGCGGTAGGCGCCGCCTCTCACAGTCCCCTGTTCCCTGACTTGACGCTATTATCTCCCAGCCTATGATCTCTTTCCTTTTATGTCTGGCCCTGCTCATCGCGGGCTATTTCCTCTACGGCCGCATGGCCGAACGCCTGTTCGGCCCTGACGACCGCCTGACGCCGGTGCGCCTGCACCCCGACGGCGTAGATTACATCGCCATGCCGCGGTGGCGCATCTTCATGATCCAGTTTCTCAACATCGCAGGCACGGGGCCCATCTTCGGCGCCATCCTCGGCGCGAAGTTCGGCACGGCGTGCTTCCTCTGGATTGTCTTCGGCTGCATCCTCATCGGCGCCGTACACGATTATCTGGCGGCCATGATCAGTCTGCGCCACGACGGCGAGAGCCTGCCGGAGATTGTCGGGCGCTACCTCGGCACGACGGCCAAGGGCGTCATGCGCGGCTTCACCATCCTGCTGCTCATCCTCGTGGGCGCCGTGTTCGTCATCAGTCCGGCCACCATCCTGGACAACCTGACCAGCGGGCACATCGGTCCCTACGTCTGGATGGCGGCCATCTTCGCCTACTACCTGCTGGCCTCTGTGCTGCCCATCGACAAGGTCATCGGGCGCTTCTACCCCATCTTCGCCATCGCCCTGCTGTTTATGGCGGCGGGCCTCTGCGTCGCCTTCTTCTTCCATGTGCCGGCATCGATGCCCGAACTGTGGGATGGCCTGAGTAACACCCACCCGCAGGCCGACACGACGCCGCTCTTCCCCATGCTCTTCATCACGGTGGCCTGCGGCGCCATCTCGGGCTTCCACGCCACGCAGAGCCCCATGATGTGCCGCTGCATGCACAGCGAGCGCGACGGCCGCCCCGTGTTCTACGGCGCCATGATAACGGAGGGCATCGTGGCCCTGATATGGGCTGCGGCGGCCACCTGCCTCTACCACACCGATGCCGCCACGCTGGCCAACAGCGACGCGCCGGTGCTGGTGTTTGAAATCACGCGCGACTGGCTCGGACCCATCGGCGCCATCCTGGCCATCCTCGGCGTCGTGGCAGCGCCCATCACCACGGGCGACACCGCCCTGCGTTCATGCCGCCTCATCGTGGCCGACATGCTCAAACTATCGCAGGCCCGTCTGGCCAACCGCCTCGGTCTGAGCGTCGTGCTCTTCGCCGTAACGGCGATGGTGATGGTGTTCTCACTGGCCGACCCCAACGGCTTCAACATCCTCTGGCGCTACTTCGCCTGGGCCAACCAGACGCTGGCGGTCTTCACGCTCTGGGCCGTGACGGTCTATCTGGCGCGCCGCCGCACCTGGTACGTCGTTACGCTCCTGCCCGCCATGTTCATGACGATGGTCTGCGCGTCGTTCATCCTGCTCTCGCCGACGGGCCTCCACCTGTCAGCGACAATGGCCTACACCATCAGCGCCGCCCTGACGCTGGCCTTCACCCTGTGGTTCGCCGTGTGGAACAGCCGCCAGCGCCACGCCGACGCGCTGAAGGATTAGGAAGTTTCCCCTTGAAGATTGCCAAAGAGGCTGTGTCGTCAGGATGCCTGCGACACAGCCTCTCTATTATATTAGAGATATTTACTGTTCAGATGGGAGACTACCAGATGGATAATCGGAGCTTGACTATTCCTATAAAAAACCCTCGCGTACGATTGGAAGCCCTCCGGACCAACTACAATATTTTGAGATTCTATCCCCATATCTTGTAGTTTCTGAAGGTTACGCTTATATAAACAGTCAAACAGATTCCATCGATAGAGTTCGGGTCTTATATCAGGATGGTGATTATCCAAAGGGTCTGTAGAGCAGATAAATGAAACCCTCATGACAATTTAGAAGTCGCCAAAGTAAATGAAAATGTTCTGTCGCACGTCTTATTAGTATATCTTAGCATATCACTAATAATGACGATTATGGCAGGGATTCATTTCGATCAGGTTGTATCGCGCGGTTGC
>JALEZQ010000016.1 GCA_022772475.1 Bacteroidales bacterium
TTTTCATATTTTACTGTGTTTATTGTATATTGGTTATTTGTTGGCGGAACATGCCGCTTTGAATTTACAAAGATACACATAAAATCTGAGAAACTCACTCCTTGTAGAGTTGATTTTCAACAATGGAGCCATTTGACTCCAAACACTCAAAGAAACAGTATCCTGCGGATGTGACCCAACTTCTGAATCCGTAATGCAAGCTTCATAGTAGTTCCCGCCGTAGTGCTTTCATTATTTGGACGACAACATAAACAACCCGTACAACCAAGCAAGTTGTCCCCGTTGTTTATGTTGTCGTGCTTTCATTATTTGGACGACAACAGAAACAACCCATACAACCAAGCAAGTTGTTCCCGTTGTTTATGTTGTCGTGCTTTTATTATTTTGACGACAACATAAACAACCCGTACGACCAAGCAAGTTGTTCCCGCTGTTTATGTTGTCGTGCTTTTATTATTTTGACGACAACAGAAACAACCCATACAACCAAGCAAGTTGTCCCCGTTGTTTCTGTTGTCGTGCTTTTATTATTTTGACGACAACAGAAACAACCCGGACAACCAAGCAAGTTGTCCCCGTTGTTTCTGATATACCTTTTCGGGTACAAAGGTAGCACAAACATTTCTCTTTATACCACAAAGGGTATAGTTTGTTGCCTTTGGGCGCAACTATATCAGATTGGGTACAATTAAAAGCGCAAGCCCGCTCCTCGAGGCGGACATTACGGCGTGCGGAAGGGATGGCAGAGGGCTTCGCGGAAATCTTCGGTGCTGTCGGGGAAATGGATGCCGTGGTGCTCGGCGCGTGTGCCGTCCATCACCAGGTTGCGGGGCTGTGCGGCGAAGCGGTCGGGGTCGGGCAGTATCCACCCGTCGGGGTCGGACAGGTTCATGGCGCGGGCGAAGGCCAGAAAGAGGGCGTGGCTGCTGAGGGCGTTGCCGCAGCCGAAGTTGTAGATGCCACCGGGCAGGGCCAGGGCCTTCTCTATATTGCGCACCACGTCCCACACGTAGGTGACGCCGCGGCATTCGTGCGTGGCGGCGCGGACTTCCGTTCCTTCGTCGCAGGCTTTTTTCAGGTTGAGGGGCAGACCGGTGTTCTGCCTCATGCGGCTGCCGGGAAGGTCGTACATCCATGTCAGGCGCAGGCCGACGGCATCGGGCAGGTTGCGCAGGGCGCGCTGCTCGGCCTCGAGCTTGTGGCGGCCATAGACGTTGACGGGCTGGAGGAGCGCGTCTTCGGGGAGCGGACCGGATGTTGGCGTGCCGTTATATACCTGGTCGCTCGACATGAAGAGCAGCCGCGCGCCGACGGCCTTGCATGCCTTGGCCACGCGCACCGTGCCCTGCACGTTGACGCGGTGTGAGGCGTCGGGGTGCTGCTCGCAGTGCCAGGTGTTGCTCAGCGCGGCGCAGTGGATGACGGCCTGCGGACGGTGCTCCTCAAGGTAGGCCCGGACAGCCTCTTCGCGGCTGATGTCGAGGGCGTCGTGTGTGGGGAGCAGCAGGTCATACTTCTCTTTTAGGAAATAGGCCAGGCGGCAGCCCAAAAAGCCGCTGCCGCCTGTGATAAGGAGTTTGGTCATTACGATTCGTAGATTGTTTGGCTGCGGTTGTCGTGCCGGCGTGGGTGTTCACTCCGTTTCGTAGCCGGGGTTTTGCTTGAGTGTACCGTTGAGCGAGATGGCGCGTTGGGGTATGGGGAACACCGTGGTGTGGGCGTCGTCCTCGCCGTCAAGTTGGGGGCGCTGGTCGTAGGCTTTGTGGAAGAGGCCGTAACGTATCAGGTCCTGCCGGCGCCATCCTTCCCACATCAGTTCCATGAGGCGTTCGTCAAGGATGGTGGCCAGTGTGGCTTGACGTTCGGCCATACCTACGCGGCGGCGCACGGCGTTGAGGTCGTCCGTGCCGTCTTCGCCGTTGCGCACCTTGGCCTCGGCCCTCATCAGCAGGACGTCGGCATAGCGGAAGAGGACGATGTCGTTGCTCTGCAGCTGTCCGTCGGCATAGGCTGTACGGTCAATCTCGTATTTGTACATTCGGGCTCCTGCGGTCTTCTCGTAGGGCGAGCCCGTCAGGTCCAGCCTTACCTCGAGCGGCATATACACCAACGGGGCGCCTCCCTGCATGATGACCACCCGGCCATCCACGCTGACGGTGTCGGCGTAGCAGTTGAGGCGGAAGCGGGCATCCTCGTCGGGCGTACCGTAGCCATAGGTGCGGACGGCGGCCACCGTGGCGCAGGAGCCGTTTTCCGACAGGGTGCCGACGGCTGAGCCGTGGCTGTAGTGGCGCGAGCGGAACAGATTCTTGAAGATGTTGGTGTAGAGGGTCTTGTCCATCGGGATGGTGAAGATGTTCTCGGCCGACGTTTCGTTGGTGATGCAGAAGTTGGCGGCATAGTCGGCTTCGAGGCGGTAGCCCAGGTCTTCCACCTTTCGGCAGTAGGCTTGCGTGGCCTGCCAGGCGTTGAGTTGCTGTCCGTCCACGGTGAAGAAGATGTCCTTGCCCTCGGGGCGGACGTTGTCGGTCCAGCAGTCGTCGGCATAGACTTCGGCGTTGAGGGCCAGTTTGGCCAGGAGGAAGTAGGCCGCGCCCTGCGTAAACTTGCCATAGTAGTAGCCCTCGTGCTGGCTCATTTTGTTGTAGAGGAGGGGGGCGCATTCTTGCAGTTCGCTGACGATGAAGCGGTAGGTGACGCTGCGTTCGGGCTGCTCGACTTGCTTCATTTCGGTGGTCAGGTGGAGGGGGATGCGTCCGAAGAGGTCCATCAGGTAGTAGTAGAACATGGCGCGGAGGGCGCGGACCTCGGCCTTGCTGACGGCCAGTTCGTGCTCGGTGAGCATCGTCTTTCCGTAGCGGTCGAGGCGGTCGAGGGAGAGGTTACACTGCCCGACGGCCTTGTAGAGGTAGAGCCAGGTGGCGTAGAGCGCCTCGTCGTAGTTGCGCCAGGTGTGGCGGTAGAGGTCCTGCCAGAATCCGCCATCGTACCAGTCGCCGCCACGGGTGGGGATGATGGCCTCGTCGGTGGTGAAGGTATTGAAGTCGTAAACGCCGCGGTAGGTGCCCTGCAGCCCCTGACTGTCGCTGTTGCCGCCGATGTAGTTGTAGAGCGTAGCGACGGTGTTTTGGTAGAGGGCTGTGGAACTGTCGAACGCCTGGTCTTCCGTCAGTTGCGAGCGGGGATTCTCGTCCAGGCATGACGTGGCGAGCATGGCCGCCGTGGTCAATATGAGGGTTGCCTTTATGTTCATGGCTTGGGGTAAAAAAGGGAGGGAGGGAGGGGGTTAGAACTGGATACTTGCCGCCACGGAGTAGGAGCGGTAAACGGGATAGGAGCGCTTGTCGTCGATACCGAGGGTGCTGCCCACGACATGGCTGTTGATCATGGGCGTCAGACCGCTGTAGGAGGTGATGGTGGCGATGTTGTTGACGCTGCACGACAGGCGGAGCGCACTGATGAGACGCGACTTGACGGGCACGTTCCAACCGACGGTGAGATAGTCGAAGTTGAGGTAATCGCCCTTCTCCAGCCAGTAGTCGGTGACGGTCTGGTCGCTGATGTTCTGCCGCGGGGCCTCTTTCATCACGTTATAGTCGGGGAAGGCCGACATGTTCATGTAGGTGAGCGACGTACCGTTATATATCTTGTGGCCGAAGGCGCCGTTCATCTGGAGCGACACGTCGATGTTCTTGTAGCGGAAGGAGATGTTTGAGCCGAGGGTCATCTTCGGCGTGGCCTGCCCGGCGATGTAGCGGTCGTCGGCATCGCCGGTGCCGTCGCCGTTGAGGTCTTCGATGGCATAGCGGTAGGTGCCGTCGGCCTGCTTTTCCAGTCCGGTGCAGTGGGGCAGGTAGAAGACGCCGAGCGACTGTCCCTCTATCTGATAGACGATATTGTTGTTGCCGCCGTGGAAGCCGGCGCCGTTGAGCTGCCCGATGGGTACGGCTCCGGGATCGGTGAGGGTGTAGCCGCGATAGTTGCCCTCAAGGCTCTCCAGGCGGTTTTTCTGCCAGGCCACGTTGAGGTTGATGTTGAGCTCCATGTCCTTCTTGCGGATGGGGGCCGCACTGAGTCCTATTTCCAGACCGCGGTTGCTCATGCTGCCGATGTTGGCCAGGAGTTTGTCGAAGGTGAAGGGTGGCACGGGCACGTCATAGAGGTAGAGCATGTCGGTGGTCTTGGCGTAGTAGTACTCGGCGGTGAGCATCAGCCTGTTGTCCAGCACACCGAGGTTGACGCCGACGTTCGTTGTGCTTCGCGTCTCCCACTTGAGGTCGGGGTTGTAGTTGCGCATATAGGCCATGGTGGTTGTGGGCGAGCCGAACATCGGCACCACGCCGTTCTGCTCCATGAGGGCCATGGAGGCGTAGGGACTGACGGCGCCCAGGTTGCCGGCGCGGCCGTAGCCCGTGCGCAGCGAGAGGTGGCTGAGCCAGCGCACGTCACGCAGGAAGGTCTCGGCCTTGGCGTCCCACTCGGCCGACACCGAGGGGAAGAAGCCCCACGTGTGGTCGTCGCCGACCATCGAACTGCCGTCCGCACGACTGGTGGCCGCCAACGTGTAGCGGTCCATCAGGGTGTAGCTCACGCTCCCCATGACCGAGGCCAGCGCGGGCGCACTGTAGTCGCTGCCCGTGCCGCCATAGGGACGGATGGCGCCCGAGCCGAGGTTGTCGTAGCCGAAACTGTTGGACGGCATACCCTTCACCTGCGTCCAGAAGGCGGAGTGGGTCTCCTTCTGATACTCGCCCATGAGGGTGGCCTTCAGGTGATGGATGCCCCAGCGGTGGGCATAGTCGAAGGTGCAGTTGGCCAGCCAGTTTTCGCTCTTGGCCTCGTGGCGTATGGCCTGTCCCTGTGCCCACACCCAGGTGGGGCAAAACTGCCCGTTCTCTTGCGAAATATAGGTGTACGAACCGAAGAGGCGCATGCCAAGGTCGCGGGTCAGCGCCATGCCCACCTGCAGGTGGGTATTGAAATTGAGCATCTTGGTGTCGTTCTTCATGTGCAGCAGTGCGTCGGGCGGGGAAATCTGCGAGGCGTTCGGGTTTTTGCTCCACGAGCCCGAGGCATCGCGTCCATAGCTGAAGGTGGGATTCATGGCTGCCGCCGAGTAGAACACATTCTGCACGTCGAAGAGGTCCTTGTTTTTCTGCGACGACCCGAAGACGCCCATGTCGATGGTCATGCGGTCGTCAAAGGCCTTCTGCATGAGGTCCACCTTGGCGATGAAGTTTTTGTAGGCATTGGTCTTGACCACGCTGCGGTTGTCCAGATAGCCCACCGAGGCGCGATAGTTTGACGACGCATTGCCGCCGCTGAAGGCCAGGTGGTGGTTCTGCACATAGCCCGTGCGCGTCACCGCGTCGGTAAAGTCGGTGCTGCTGCCGCCGTCGTTCCATGCCCGGCCCAAACGCTGTGCCAGCGAGCGGTAGGCGTCGGCGCCGAGCATCTCGACGTTCTTATAGACCGACTGCAGGGCCACGTTGGCATTGTAAGATATGCGAAACTGCCCGCCATGGCCTTTGACCGTCGTCACCTCAATGACGCCCGAGGCGCCGCGGGAACCATATTTGGCCGTCTCGGCCGCATTCTTGAGGATGGTAAAACTCTCTATATCGCCGGGGAATATGCTGCTCAGCGTGGCCAGGTCGGACGATACGCCGTCGATGATGACCAACGGGTCGTTGCCGCCCGTGATAGACGTCGTACCGCGCACACGCACGCTGTTGAGCATGGCCATGGGGTTGGCATTGGTGGAGGTGACGCTCACGCCGGCGGCCTGTCCGCTGAGCGCCTCGATGGGATTGTTGACAAGGCCTTTGTTCATTCTGTCGCGCGTCACCTTGTCGGCCGAGCCGGACAGGGGCGACTGTGGCGGGACAGTGAGCGTATCGCGCCGCAGCTCGTCGGCTTGGCCCTGAGCCTTTGCGCCGGCAGTGGTCAGCGTCGTCAGCAGCATGGCCGCGACGACGGCCTTCGTAGAGGAGAGTGTTTTCATATAGGGGAACTATAAGGTTTTATTCGATAAGGAATGCCGCCTATCATGAGCGGGAAATGGAAACGGCGCCGCGGTGAATCACTGCGGCGCCGTAAAAGTAGTGTTTTTTTTGTAAGCCAAGGCCATGTCGGCCATTGAATATTCCGCCTATCCGCCCCGCTCTGTCGCGCCCGTTTCCTATCCTCGCCCGTTTTGCCGCCAAAAACTTTAGGAAAGTTTAACGGCCTGCGGGCGCCCGCCGGACCTTACGAGCGCCAAAAAGCACCACATGGGCCACAGAAATTACAACTTGGGCGAGAGAAATTACGCCTTGGGCGACCGTTTTTACAGTCGCCCAAGGCGTAAACCGGCTTTGGGGGCCAAAAAAAAGCCCCGGGAAAGGGGCTTCTACATATTCCTTTGCAAAGATAATGCAAAACAGGGCGAAATGCAAATGGCCCTGCCGGGGGCATCAGCCTCCGGAAATCGCCGTCGGGCGGCACCGGTTTTCTATCGGTGGGTGTACCAAAATGAAGATATTTGGGCGATGGGGCCCGATAGTAGGTGCCGTCCATTGACGGCACCCCGCCGCAGATTAGTAGTGCCATGTCCATTGACATGGCACTCAGCACGCGTCGCGGCGTCGGCCGCAACACCTATTCTTTGCCGCAAAAAAACGAGGCTGCGCCGCGAGTGGCACGTCAATGGGTGAGGCCGCGTAGTAGTGCCATGTCCATTGACGTGGCACTCAGCACGCGTCGCGGCGGCGGCCGCGACACCTATTCTTTGCCGCAAAAACGCGGCTGCGCCGCGAGTGGCACGTCAATGGGTGAGGCCGCGTAGTAGTGCCATGTCCATTGACGTGGCACTCAGCACGCGTCGCGGCGTCGGCCGCGACACCTATTCTTTGCCGAAAAAA
>JALEZQ010000068.1 GCA_022772475.1 Bacteroidales bacterium
GCAGCTTAGTAGGGCCATGTCCATTGACATGGCACCGGGGCGTAGCCGCGTTTTTTTGCGGCAAAGAATAGGTGTCGCGGCCGACGCCGCGACGCGTGCTGAGTGCCACGTCAATGGACATGGCACTACTACGCGGCCTCACCCATTGACGTGCCACTCGGGGCGTAGCCGCGTATTTGCGGCAATGAATAGGTGTCGCGGCCGACGTCGCGACGCGTGCTGAGTGCCACGTCAATGGACATGGCACTACTACGCGGCCTAACCCATTGACGTGCCACTCGCGGCGCAGCCGCGTTTTTGCGGCAAAGAATAGGTGTCGCGGCCGACGTCGCGACACGTGCTGAGTGCCACGTCAATGGACATGCCACCGGGGCGCAGCTTAACACACCCTATTCCCATCTGCCTCTCGCCGCAGTGTGCAATCGCGCCGCACGCCATTATCGCCCTTGAAAATGGCCGCGAAATCCACCGCCCACCTACGCGGTCGAAAATACCGCAAGTATGAAGCGTTTGTTTTTAGTCATATATTGTCAATACTTAGGCGAAATACCTATCTTTAGTTAAATACACTGAATTTTCTAAAGGAAACACCCGAAAATTGCCCTCGTCAAGCCGTTGAAGAGTCCGCGATGCGGCCTTCACTGTTAGGGCGACAGGAAAAACGCTCGCCCAAAGAGGAAAAACTGTCGCCCAAACAGTGGCGGCTGAATGCGCTTTTCGCCCCTCGCCCCGCTTTTCCGCTTCTATTTGCACAGTAAGAAGTGTAAACAATTTTTACCCCACGCTTCACGTTGTTTGGTTAGTGTGCAATGATTGCTGTCCGGTAAAAGTTTTGCGGGGCAGCGAGGGGATGTCAAAATGAAGAGGGTTGGGATAGCGGCGCCGCCCCGCAAATTCCCCGCCTGTGAGCGCACTGCGCCTATAATGGCACTAAAGCCGCAAGAAACCGCACCAAACCCGCAAGAAGCGCAGATAAAAGTCTAAAATTTAGATGAAACACTTGGCCGTTACAGAAAAAGGCCGTATCTTTGCGCCGCAATTTTGCAGAAATATAATAAAACAAAACACGAATCACCCTATGATGAATCAGTACGAGACCGTTTTCATTATGACTCCCGTTTTGTCTGACCAGCAGATGAAGGAGACGGTCGAAAAGTTCAAGGGCGTTCTCACCGCCAACGGCGCTGAGATTGTCAACGATGAGAACTGGGGTCTGAAGAAGATGGCCTACGCCATTCAGAAGAAGAGCACCGGTTTCTATCAGTTGCTCGAGTTCAAAGCCGAGCCCGAAGCAGTAGCCAAACTTGAGACGGCCTATCGCCGCGACGAGCGCGTTATCCGCTTTATCACTGTGAAACTGGACAAATATGCTATCAAGTACGCTGAGAAGCGTCGCAACCTGAAAAACAAGAAGGAGGACTAAGTCATGGCACAAGCACAATCTGAAATCCGCTATCTCACCCCGCCCACCGTCGACGTAAAGAAGAAGAAGTACTGCCGTTTCAAGAAGAGCGGTATCAAATACATCGACTACAAAGATCCCGAGTTCCTGAAGAAATTCCTCAACGAGCAGGGCAAGCTCCTGCCCCGTCGTATCACCGGTACGTCGCTCAAGTATCAGCGCCGCGTGGCTCAGGCCGTTAAGCGCGCACGCCAGCTCGCTCTGCTTCCCTTCGTAACCGATTTGATGAAATAACAAAAGGAGGTAAAGACTTATGGAACTCATTCTCAAAGAAAACGTACACGGCCTTGGCTACAAGGACGATATTGTCAACGTAAAGAACGGCTACGGCCGCAACTACCTTATCCCCACGGGTAAGGCCGTTATCGCTTCGCCTTCTGCAAAGAAGATGCTCGCTGAAGAACTCAAGCAGCGTGCCCACAAGCTCGAGAAGATCAAGAACGACGCTCTCGCTCTGGCCGAGAAACTCGGCGCTATCGAGCCCATCGTTGTCGCTACCAAGGTGAGCGCCACCGGCGTTATCTACGGTTCGGTGAACGCCCTGCAGCTGGCCGACGAACTGGCTAAGCGCGGCTTCGAAATCGACCGTAAGATCATCGACGTGAAGGACGTAAAGGCTGTAGGCAACTACAAGGCCGTTGTGAAGCTCCACAAGGAAGTTTCCGTAGAGATTCCTTTCGAGGTGGTGGCCGAAGAGGCTTAATCGCTACAATACCAAATAAAGAATGTCCGCAAGGTTCTGCTTTGCGGACATTTTCTATATCTATAGAACACGCCTTATATATACCATGCGCTACTTCCTGCAATTCTCCTACGACGGCACCGCCTATCATGGCTGGCAGGTGCAACCCAATGCCGATACCGTGCAGCAGCGTTTAGACCGCGCGTTGGCTCTTATCCTGCGGCAGTCCGTCGAAACCGTCGGTGCCGGACGTACCGATACGGGGGTCCATGCCGACATGATGGTGGCTCATTTCGACGTGGACCAAACGCTTGATACCCATGCCATCGTGCACAAACTCAACCGCGTGTTGCCGCAGGACATCGCCGTACGGAGTTTGCGCCCCGTACGCGACGACGCCCATGCCCGCTTCGATGCTACGGCGCGCACCTACCACTACTACGTCTATACGCAGAAAAACCCGCGTCTCCGCCACTTCGCTCTGCAGCTGTTCTTTACGCCCGACTATGCCCTGATGAATGCCGCCGCGGAGCAGTTGCTCAGCGTCACAGACTTCACCAGTTTCAGCAAACTGCATACCGACGCCCGCACCAACATCTGCGACGTCAGCCACGCCCGGTGGGTGCAGGTCGATGCCGACCTGTGGCGCTTTGAAATCACCGCCAACCGTTTCCTTCGCAACATGGTGCGCGCCGTCGTCGGCACCCTGCTCGAAGTGGGGCGTCACCGCCTGAGCCTCGACGACTTCCGGCAGATCATCGAGCGCAAGGATCGTTGCGAAGCCGGCGACTCAGTAGCCGCCCGCGCCCTGTCGCTGGTGCATATTGCCTATCCCGAGAGCCTCTTTCTTTAGAAACGATGCAGATGGTATGCGCCTCTGTCTCATACAGCCCTCTACTCTTCCCGGTTTACCACTGAGGATAGGGCTGACCTGCTAAAGATGGTAGGGTGCACGCACCGTGCAAGCAGGTTGGCCAAAGAAGCGTATTGTCCTCTTTGATTGACAATTGTATGGACAGTAGTAACAAATTTGAAAGATTTTTAACGGTTGGCTTGTTCGTCTTTAATTCTTTTGCTACTTTTGCCTTGACAGTTCCTATCTTGAAAGAAAACTAAGAGAGAAAACGAGACAACTATGCCGTGGCTTCCCTGTGGAGGTTGCGGGGAAAAACTTACAGCGTATGGTAATCTTACGAAAACTCTTCAACTGGTATTTCGGCCGTAATGCCTTGCCCTATTGGTGTATCGTCATCGTGGACCTGATGGTATGCTTCGCAAGTGGTTTCCTGGTGATGCTGATGCGGCATCCCATCTCTGACGTGCTCGCAAACGGCGTAGGGCTTGTAAAAGATTTCCTTGTCTTTGGCGCTTTCAATCTGCTTGGTTTCCGCCTGTTCCACACCTATTCCGGCATCCTGCGCTATTCCCAGTTTATCGACCTGATGCGCGTGCTCTATGCCAATGCTGTGGCCTTCGTTTTGGCCCTCGCCTTCATGTTCGTCGCCGATTACTATGCGTGGAACAATCACTTCTACGTGCTGACGGGCCGCATGGTCTTCTTCATCTACCTGTGCTCAGCCGCCACCATGTGTACGCTTCGCGTACTTATCAAAACCCTCTTCGACAACGCATTGGTGGACAGCACGGCCGAGAATGCCCTGGTTTATGGCACGCACGAAGGCGCCATTGCCATGACCAACGAAGCCCGCAACACCAAGCCCGTGCAGTTCCTTATCTGCGGCTATGTGGGCGACAGTAAGGATTTCTACGCCGAGCGCCTCATGGGCAAGCGCATCTACTCCACACAGCAGGACCTGCTCCCCATCATCCGCCAGAAAGGCATCAAGGCCATGCTCATCAGTCCGCTTAAGCACGATGCTTTCCTCAAGAACAAAGCCTTCCAGAATATGCTCCTCGACGAGGGCGTGAAGATATATATCGCCCAGAACGCCGAGCAGTGGACGCCCCAGTCGAAAGACGGCGTGCAGCTGCGCAAGGTCAACATCGAAGACCTCCTGCCGCGCGACGAGATAGAGGTTGATATGGAGAAGGTGGGTGCCCTGCTCCGCGGCAAGAAAGTGCTCATCACAGGTTCGGCCGGCAGCATCGGCTCCGAAATGGTACGACAGATAGCCATCTACTCGCCTGCCGAAATGATGCTCATCGACCAGGCCGAAACGCCCCAGCACGACATCCGCCTCATGATGCACAACCAGTATCCGCACATCAAGGCACACACCATCGTCACCTCCATCTGCAAGGAAGACCGCATGGAGGAAATCTTCAGCACCTTCCGTCCCGACTACGTTTTCCACGCCGCAGCCTACAAGCACGTGCCCATGATGGAAGACAATCCCAGCGAGAGCGTGCAGAACAACGTGTGGGGCACCAAGGTCATCGCCGACCTCAGCGTCAAGTACGGCGTCAAGAAGTTTGTCATGATTTCTACCGACAAGGCCGTCAACCCCACCAACGTCATGGGCTGCTCGAAGCGTATCTGCGAGATTTACGTCCAGAGCCTTGACCACGCCATAAAAGCCGGCGAGGTGAAGGGCGTCACCCAGTTTGTCACCACCCGCTTCGGCAATGTGCTCGGCTCTAACGGCTCCGTCATACCCCTCTTCCGCAAGCAGTTGGCCAACGGCGGCCCCCTTACCGTCACCCACCCCGACATCATCCGCTTCTTCATGCTCATCCCCGAGGCCTGCAAACTGGTGCTCGAGGCCGGAACCCACGGACAGGGTGGCGAAATCTTCGTCTTCGACATGGGCGAACCCGTGCGCATCGCCGATCTGGCCAAGCGCATGATACAGCTCAGCGGCGCCAAGAATGTCGAAATCAAATACACCGGTCTGCGCGAAGGCGAGAAACTCTATGAGGAGGTGCTCAGCGAGAACGAGAACACCAAACCCTCTTTCCATAAGAAAATCCGTATTGCTGAGGTGCGTCATTACGCTTACAATGATGCCTGCCGCCAGCTTAACGAGATGCGCGACATCGCCGCCAAGTATGACGACATGGAGACCGTCCGTAAAATGAAAGAGATGGTGCCCGAGTACGTCAGCAAGCATTCCCGCTACGAAGTGCTCGACGCAAAGTAAAGGCCACACACACAATATAACGCCGCCACGCACGCTCGCCTCCCGTCATGGGATGGCCGGCGTGCGTGGCGGCGTTATGATTCATCGAGAGGCGGCGACCCGAAATATGTTTAATATCATACTTTAGGCTTAATTCGCCCTTCGTGTGGGCTGGTTACGCCTTTTCTTCTTACTTTTGAAGCAGTAGAGACGGCACTGCCGAGCAGTGTCGCAAGTTAACCTAAACCTATTGCTTATTCATGAAAACCGAACAAATTCTTTCTGCACTCGAGGCCAAGCATCCCGGTGAGCACGAGTATCTGCAGGCCGTGCGTGAAGTGCTGCTGTCTATTGAGGACGTCTATAACCAGCATCCCGAGTTTGAGCGTGCGAAACTCATCGAGCGCCTTGTCGAGCCCGACCGTATCATTACCTTCCGCGTGCCTTGGGTTGACGACAAGGGCGAGGTGCATGTCAACCTCGGCTACCGCGTACAGTTCAACAACGCCATCGGCCCGTACAAGGGCGGCGTGCGCTTCCATCCCTCTGTGAACCTGAGCATCCTCAAGTTCCTCGGTTTCGAACAGACCTTCAAGAACGCACTGACCACGCTGCCTATGGGCGGCGCCAAGGGCGGCTCCGACTTTGCGCCGCGTGGCCGCAGTGATGCCGAAATCATGCGCTTCTGCCAGGCGTTCATGCTGGAACTGTGGCGCCATGTCGGCCCCGATACCGACGTGCCTGCCGGCGACATCGGCGTTGGCGGCCGCGAAGTGGGCTATATGTTTGGCATGTACAAGAAGCTCTCGCACGAACATACGGGCACCTTCACCGGCAAGGGCCTCTCGTTCGGCGGTTCCATCCTTCGTCCTGAAGCCACCGGCTATGGCGCCCTCTACTTTGTCAAGCAGATGCTCGCCGAGCAGGGCGACAGCCTCGAAGGCAAGACGCTGGCCGTATCGGGCTTCGGCAATGTGGCCTGGGGCGCCGTCAAGAAGGCTGTCGAACTGGGCGGCAAGGTGGTCACCCTGAGCGGACCGGACGGTTATGTCTATGACCCCGACGGCGTCAGCGGCGAGAAGATAGACTATATGCTCGACCTCCGTCTGTCCGGCGAGGACATCGTCGAGCCTTATGCCGAGCGCTATCCGTCGGCCACCTTCGTACCGGGAAAGAAGCCGTGGGAGGTAAAGGTGGATATTGCCCTACCTTGCGCCACGCAGAACGAACTCAACCTGGACGATGCCCGCCAACTGACCGCCAACGGCGTGCGCCTTGTGGCCGAGGTCAGCAATATGGGCTGTACGGCAGAGGCTGTTGACCACTTCATTGAGACGCGCACCGTCTTTGCACCCGGCAAGGCTGTCAACTCGGGCGGCGTGGCCACGTCGGGCCTGGAGATGACGCAGAACGCCATGCACATCGCCTGGGGTGCCGAGGAAGTGGATGCCCGTCTGCACCAGATTATGAGCGACGTCCATGGGCAGTGTCTGGCCTATGGCCGTGAAGCCGACGGTTACATCAACTATGTGAAGGGCGCCAACATCGCCGGCTTCATGAAGGTGGCCAACGCCATGATGGCGCAGGGGCTCATATAAGGGCCATGCGTTAGAAAGAGACAACGCTTGGTAAAGCGTCCATATATATTAGCAGGAGGCAAATGCTGACCATGAGCATTTGCCTCCTGTGTTATAGGTGTCGATTGAACGATGGGGCGTAGCGCGTTTACTCCTTTTCCGTGCCCTGACGCACAAGGATGTCGGTACTGATGCCGCCGGATGTCAGACGGATGACGCCGTTGCGGGCCGTGGTGCCATTGTTGGCATCAACCTGTACTTTGACGGTGTGGTCACCGGCATCGAAGGTCTCGCCGGCCAGATGAATCCACTCGTCCGTCGTCTTGAGCGTGGCGTTGTCCTGATAGACGGTGAAGACCACGGACGTATCGGCAGCCGTGTACTTCAGGTCCATGGGGAAGGCCACCTTCATGTCCTTGATGTCCTTAACCTCGCCGACGTTGGTCGTGATGGCGGCCGGGCGTCGGATGTTGAGCCACGAGTACTGCGTCACGGGGCGTGTGATGACGTCGAAGGTATAGGCTTGGGCGTAGGCGCGGCGCGGATGTCCCGTGGTGTTGGCCTCGTAGCCGAAGGTTATCAGCGTGTTGATGGCTTTACCGTTGGAGGTGCTGGCCTCGTTGGGCGTGGCCGTGAGCCATGTGTCTGTGGTCTTGAGCGTCCAGCTGTCGAGAGAGTAGAGGCGGATGGTGTCGGACAGTTGGTCGGCGTAGGCTACGGTGCCTTCGCTCGTCAGCGGGAAGAAGAAGGTCTGGTGCACTTCATACTCATCGTTGCCGCAACTGTTCATACTCAGCAGGCCCAATACGGCTGCCAACGAAAGAAATAGTTTTTTCATGGTTTGGGTTTATGAATAGTGGATATTAAAGCGCCGTCCTTTGTGGCGGCATGTCTGTGGTTGACTTTGTGATAGTGGTTTCTGTTTTAGGCGGTAGGTGGATGGCTGCCACGCCCTCCTTTACTTAGTACCACTCCACGTTCGAGCTGTACGAACTGCGTTTGTCCCATTTCAGGGCGTCGGCCAGTTCGGAGGCGCGGGCGCGGAAGGTGAAGTTGAACGACGAGTAGGGGCGTAGCACGACGTTGCACGACATGTCGAAGCAGTGGAGGTCGCGCGATACCGAGGCCGTCGTCATGGACAACTGGTGGTAGTTGAAGTCGTAGCCCGACGAGAAGGAGATGTTCCATCCCTCGGCGATGCGCACATAGCCCGAGAAGTTCATCGTCTGTGTGAACGAGTAGGGGTAGCGCATGGAATGCACGTTGATGGGCTTCGAGCGGTCCTCCGACATGGTGATGCCGTAGGATACGGTGAACGACCATGGCATGGAGAAGGCCAGGTAGCCGTCGTCGTCGATGCTTGCATTCTTCGTCTTGCTCTTACCGCCCTTCTTACGGCTGCTCTTGAGGTCGGGGTCGATATTGGCGTCTTCGATGTCGCTGTCATCGTCATCGTCCTCGTCCGCTGCGGCGGTAGTGCCGCTGTCCTTGTCTTTTCCGCCGAAGAGGCGGCTGAAGGTATTGTTGTCGAAGGTGTACGACAGGTTTTGCGACATGCCCTGGAAGCGTCCGAAGCGACCGTAACTCCACTCTGTGCGGTCCGATACTACCACCTGTCCGTTGTCGTTGAAGGCGTAGGCATAGGTGGCGAAGGTGGCCGCCATGGAGAAGGTGTATTTCTTGCTCAGTTTCAATCGCAGGCGTGTGCTCAGGTCGCTCCATGGGCGTACCTTGGCTGCCAGATTGTACGACATCGAGGCCGACAGTTCGTCGATGATGCTTATCTTGCGGTCGGCCGTGTCGCGGGCGGTGCGCACCTTCATCTCGACGTTATTTGAGATGGAGAAGCTGACGTTGCCCTGCTTTGTGCCCGAAGGATAGCCGAAGGCGCTGCCGGCGTAGGGCGAGTAGGTCACGGTGCTCACTTCGCCATTGGCGTCGGTGCGGACGTACGAGCGGGTATAGCCGTAACTTTCTTTGGTAAAGTCGGGCGCATAGCTGAAACTGATGTTGGGCTTGAAGACGTGGCGTATGCCCACAATCTTGTCACCGAAGAGTTTGCGCCATGGCTTGTACATACCGTAGAGCGTGGTGTTCATGCTGACGCTCATGTTCCAGTCGTAGAGGTTGTAGAAGCCGTAGGTGGTATCGCGCACCTCGGTCTGGCTGGCGGTATCCCACGAGCGCATGACGCGCTTGCTGTACATCAGGTCGCGGAAGGAGAACGAGGGCGAGATATTGATGTACTTGAACACCTGGAACGTGGCCTGTATGGGGATGCGGTGCTGCATGCCGTTGCGCCAGTCCTTGACGAGGTTCGACTTGAACAACTGGTCCTCGCGGGTGTTGATGCTGTTCGTCACCTGCCCCGTATATTGCAAGGAAATCTTCTCGTACCATTTCTCCTTGCCCGCCTGGCGCTTGCGGCGGAAGGGGTAGAAGCGGTTGAGCGAGATGGACAGGTCGGGCAGGGTCATGGCTATCGAACTGTCGCGCATGTTCTGCGTCAAGTTGCTGCTACCCGAGATGGTCAGGCCGATGGAGGGGAAGGTACGCGAGAAACTCACCGAGCTGGCACGCGTGCTCTGCGTATAGGCCAGAGGGTTGTACATACTCTCCAGATTGGAGCGCTCGTAACTCTCCGAGGCAAAGTTGACGCGGGCCGAAAAACTGCTGTTGGGCGATGCCTTGGGGTCCTGACTGTGCGTCCACTGCAGTTTGAGCGACTTGGTCACGGCATAGTCCGGCATATTCTTCTCGCCCTCCACCGTGCGCAGGAAGCTGGCGTATATGTTGCCGCTGTAGCGGTAGCGCTTGCGGTAGTTCGTCTCGCCGCTCAGGCCCCACGAGCCCTTCGTATAGACTTCGCCCAGCACCTTCAGGTCCATGTAGTCGTTCAGGGCAAAGTAGTAGCCGCCGTCACGCAGGTAGAAGCCGCGGTTTGTCTCGTCGCCGTAGGAGGGCATGACGAAGCCGCTGGAATACTTCTTGTTGATGGGGATGAATGCGTAGGGAATGGCGATGGGCAGAGGCACGTCCTCCACGACGAGGTAGGCCGGTCCCGATACCGTTTCCTTGCCCGGCCGGGCTTTGGCACGCGACAGCGCGATGTAGAAGTGCGGGTGCTCGGCATCGCAGGTGGTATAGGTGGCGTGCTCGAGATAGAGGGTGCCGTCGGCCGAGCGCTTCGAGCGCTGGCTGGTCAGAAAACCGTCGCCTTGTTTTGTGGAAACATTCTGGATAAAGCCCTTCTTCGTCTTGAAGTTGAACGCCATGCGTTCGCTGGTATATTCGTCCGCGCCCTGATGATAGACGGGGATGTCCTTCGGTACGCCCGTGCTGTCGGCCAGACCTTCTGCCGTCACCTTGTTGCTGTCCATGCACATGGTGATTTTGGCGGCATCCAGCGTCATGTCCATATACTTCACCTTGGCTTTGCCGTAGAGGTGTACCAGTCCGGTTGTAGCGTCATAGACCAGCGAGTCGGAACATTCGTAATCGACGGGCGCGTCGATACCCGGTTCGCGCTTCTTGATGGTGTCCGTCCGTGCCGTGTCGGCCGCTGCACTGTCGTAACGCAGTCCGCGCCGGCGCGGCGCTGTGGTGAGCGTCGTGTCGGCGGCAAGCCTTCTTAGCGTGGCGGTATCGGCCTTGGCCTTGGCAGCTGACGGGGCTATGGTGTCGCTGTCGGCCTGGTGGGTGTTGCTTTCCCTGTTGTCTGATGCTGTGGTGCCTCCTGTCGGCACGTTGCCGGCATAGACGCAGACCATCATCAGGAAGGAAAGAACGAAGAATATGAGTTTTCTCAACGGTGTGAAGTATTCGTATGATTCGTCGTGGTGTGCAAAGATACAAACATTTTTCGGGGCAGCCCCTTTAGCCATAGTGAAAAAGCGCTACATACGCTTTGGGGCAAGTTTTACGGGCGGAGGTAGCAAGCCGGGGTCGCATACTGCACGCCAAGATGCCCCGCTCCCTGACGAACAGGGGGGCGAGGCATCCGAACGTGTGCACACAGACTATCCACGGATCCGGTGCACAGATGTATGGTGCGGCGGTGGAACGGGGCGGGCAGAATGCTGCCGGTCCTTGGAAACCGCCGTGTGTATAGGCTTAGAAGTTGATTTCCACGCCGATGCCGAACACATCGTTCGTGCGGTGGAAATTGTCGAAGCCGGCCGTGCTGTAGCCTTCCATACCGTTGGTGATGGCGCCAAGCGCACCCAGTTCGCCCTGAATGATGCCCAGTTTCTGACCGGCGACGATGCGGTCGGCTTCGCTGGCGTTGGGATTGCTGATGATGGCCTGCAACTGTCCGGCCGCCGTCTGCAGTTCGGTGCCCATGGGCGTGAGCATCTTGCCGAAGGTCGTCTTGAGGTCGGCATAGTCGGCCATGTTCTTGCGGTAGTGGCGGTAGAAGGTCTTGAAGTAGGCCACGTTAAGGCGCACCTTCGGGCTCACGCGGAAGGCCGTGCCCAGACCTACGGAGTGGGAGTTGGTCACGAAACTTAGGTCTCTAAGGAAGCGGCTGTCGTCGCCCAGACCGTAGTTGGTGGTCTGCCATCCGGCGCTCACCGTCCACTTGTCGTTCAGGTCATACTCCAAGCCTGCCAGTACCTCCCAGCCGTCACCCTCCAGGTGCTCCTCCCTGCTTTCATACTGTGTGGCCTGTTTGTCGAAGTAGTAGTGGAAACCGGCGCTGGCACGCAGGCCGTCCATGATCTCATACTGTGCACCCATGGTGAGGATGGCCGGGATGTCGGCAGCCACCTTCTTGCCGTCGTCAAACTCGTCCAGGCCGCTGGTATTCTCGCCTGAGCGGTTCTTTAAGCGCAGACGTGTTTTAAATTCATATTTGGCGGCGAAGTTCCAGCGTCCGGTTTTATAATCAACGCTGATGATGGGCGTGAATCCCCATCCCGTTTGGTCGCAGTTGAGTTCGCGGTCGGAGGCCACGGCGGCGAAGTGGGGCATGTTTTGGCTTTCAAAGAACTGTGCAGCAGGCATCGTCATGCTGCCCGTAGGTGTGTTGACGCTGACGCTGATGTTGCGCACGTAGCCATAGTAGTTGCAGTCGGCATACACCACGCGACCGCCGGCGCTCACGCTCAGGCCCGGCAGAAGTTTGTAGCCCACGCCAAACTGTCCGCCGAAGTAGTACTGGCGGCCCTGCATATGCGTGTCAATCTCGTAACCATTCACCACGCCCGGAGCGATGGTGCCAATCAGTGCGGGCAGCATGGCAACCTGACCCTCGAACGAGGGAAGACCGTCGTCAAACTTGCACTTGCCGCCGCCGCCTGTGACGCCGAAGTGGAACGACATAAACCAGCGGTCGCTCACCTTGGCCAGGTCGAACGAGGGAAGGACCGGCGCTGCGGCCTTACCATTGAAATGCTTGCGGCCCGACGGGTCGTTGGCCACACCGTTCACCGTGCCCAGGCGGAAGGGACCGTCGGCATACCACGAGTCGATGCAGCGTGTCTGGTAGGCACTCTGCACGTCGAAGGCAAAATGCCAGCCCTTAGACATGAAGCCGATGCCGGCGGGGTTGGTGTAACAGCCCTCAATGCCGAAAGTGGCGTCGCGTGCCGGGTTGCGCAGGAATATCACGCTCTGGTTCGTATTCGTCAAGTAGCCGCCAGCCATAGCCACGGCACTCTGCGCTGCCACCAGCGCGGAAAAGAATAGTTTTTTGCTCATATTTCGGATATGATTGTATTGACGGCGGCAAAATTACATCTTTTAAGCACATTAGCCAAACGTTTGTGCAACTTTCCTGCTTTTACGGACGTTTACCCTGTGCCACACCTACTATCTGTCATCCCGTCTGTGCAAAACGCCGCCGATGAGGTGGTTCAGATGAGCCCGCTTGCTCTTGCTTTATGTGGTCATCCAATTGTGAGATGGCAGGCTCTTCATGGAAGGGTCTTCCCCCATATAGGTCATGTTGTAAAGAAACTGTCCATCGCGTTCCATCGCGCTGACCGCTGCCGCCATATCTGCCGGTAATCTGTTTTGTTGCACCGCAGTTAATTGCTACATTTGCCGACGAAACCCGCCAGGTGGTGCAGGAAGTCATCGGCTGGTACAAGCGCTACCGCGACATCCTCAACAGCGACATCATCCACCTGCGCAAGCCCGACGCTCGCGACTGGGACGGCATCATGCACGTCAATCCCCGCCTCAAAGAGAAGGCCCTGGCCATGCTCTTCAATCCTACCGACACGGAGATGGTGCGCACCGTCCGCCTGCTCCTCTATTACACCGGCCTACAGCGCAAAGCCCGTGTGCGCGAACAGGAAGGCAAGGCCAAGACCTACCGCCTGACCGCCGACCACGAGGTGGAACTCACCGTGCGCATCCCCGCCCGTGGCTTCACCTGGTATGTGGTGGAGTAGTTGCCCAATCCTCCACCGAGCCTCGAACCGAGTACAGCGAGAAGGTCTTCCCGTAGCCCGTATAACAAAAAGAGCAGGCCCGTGAGCCTGCTTCTGATGGTGATTCCGCAGGGATTCGAACCCTGGACCCACGCCTTAGAAGGGCGTTGCTCTAATCCTACTGAGCTACGGAACCAAACCGCGTGCAAAGGTAAGGGATTTGGGGCGAATGCGCAAGTTTTTGCCCGTATTTCTTCCAATGACCACGGATGAGGGGCAGAAAAGGCGGCTACAGGGGGTTGGCACTCAGGAAATCGGCCGCTGCAGCGAGCGTGTCGGTCTTTCCTACGTCCCCGCCTTAGCCTCGTGGGGAATGAAGCAGAATCCCTACCGCGTCAGCGGCCGCTGTCTGTATGGCCTTGTTCTTGAGATAAAGTTGAAAAAAAACTGCGCCCTGAAGGTAGCGCTACGCCGGTAACGTTGTATAATAGGTATGATGGATGAGCAAACCTACATAGCGTTGGTACCCACAGTACGTCACGTCGTACTGCGGGAGGCTGCGCGCTATCTCCCCGGCGAGGACGATGCGGCCGACGTGGCGCAGGAGGTGATGCTGAAACTATGGCAACTTCGCGGCACGCTCTCAGGCGACAAGAAGATGCTCTACGCCTATGCCACCGTGCTCAGCCGCAACCTCTGCCTGAACAGGCTCAAGGCCAAGCGCCGCCATCCGTTGCTCCGGCTCCACCACAGCGACGCCGATGAAGGAGACTGCGCCGAAGAGGCCGCCTATGTCCCCGCCACCCCCGGGCCCGACGTCGCATTGGAAGCCCGCGAAGCCTATAGCCTCTGCCAAAAGGCGGTGAGGCAACTGCCCGAGAAGTGGCGGATTATCCTGCACATGCGCTCCGAGCAGCACATGGAAACCGACGATATTGCCCGCGCCCTGGGCACCACGGCCGGCGCCGTCAGGGGTATGCTCAGCAAGGCAAGGGCACGATTGCTCACACTGATAAACCAGCAGAATGAAATACGAAGAAGCACACATTGAAGACATGCTCCGCCGTTTCATGAAGGGTGAAACGACGTTGGAGGAAGAGCGCCGGCTGGCCGACTATTTTGCGTCTGTCCCGTCCGTTCCCCATCGCTGGCGGGCCTTTGCCGTCCTCTTTACCGGCATTGACGGCGGGGCGCTCGAAAGCGCCGGCCCTGCGCAGCCTGTTGAAAAGCCCGGACGCCGCCGCGTGTGGCTGAAGGTGGCGGGCGTGGCGGGTGTGGCTGCCGTGCTTTGCCTCTGTTACGTGTTGGGAAGTGTGGCGTGGCACGCCGACGAGCACGCTATCGACGCCAACGCTGCCATTGCCACCGCC
Source organism: Bacteroidales bacterium (assembly GCA_022772475.1). Taxonomy (GTDB): domain Bacteria; phylum Bacteroidota; class Bacteroidia; order Bacteroidales; family Bacteroidaceae; genus Alloprevotella. The sequence continues at coordinate 14,552 of JALEZQ010000068.1, forward strand.
ACCGCGGAAAGGCCGTCGGCGCCCGCGTCAGACCATCAACCCACGGCGTCCGCAGCGTCCTCTACGTCCGCAGCGTCCCCAGCGTCCCCGACCACCGCACCGCAGGCCGCCATACCGCCGCAGACGCCAAGCCACGCTCGGCACAAGCGTGCCCTTGCCCGGCATACTGAAGAAGACGCGCACAAGCAGGACCAGGCTCAGTTGGCTCAAAATGAACCTCAGCCAAGACCGCAGTCTGAATGGCAGCGGGAAGCGCCCTCCGCCCCCTTGTCCGACAGTGACGCATCGGACCTGACGGACCATATTGTCTCTGCCGCCTTCACCTATTCCGAACATTCGCAACTGGATGAGCGCGCCATCCGCGGACGCGACCGAGTGAGGGCCCGGGTGATGGAGCAGTATGCCCACTTAGGTCTATAATTCCCCCCCCGCCAAACATCCAATCTATCCCGGCAAAATCCCTAATCCATGAAAAAGACCATCCTTCTCGCCTGCCTGTGCCTGGCCGCCCTGCAGGTTTCGGCGCAAGAAACGTTGCGCGGCCTCAAAACCTATGCCACGGGAAAATTCCAAAACCACGCCACCGTCATGGAGAGTTTCGACGGCGAGAAGCACAGCGAGTTCTTCTTCCTGCGTGTGCCCAAGGACAGCGTGGCGCCGAGCGACCTCTACACCATCCGTTCGGCCTACAACTCGGCCATGAGCGAGGCCGACGAGGCCAACCTCTACGAGACCCACCGCGAGGCGGGATGCGACACCGTGTCCTACTCCATCGTGAAGGGCGGACGACTCACGCAGGGCACCATGGAGAACGAAATCTACGGCCATGCCTTTACGCGCAACTCTGAAATCATGGCGATGCTCGACATCAACTGCCGGCAGATGGTGATGGGCGTGCAGTTTGAGGTGCCCAAGCAGCCGGACGAGGTGGTAAAGCCGTTAGACAATGCGCCCATCGAGCAGTTTCTGGCATCATTGGTCAAGCAGAAGAAATGCACCACCCGGCGTGTGAACTATCGCAAACGTAAAGGCGGGAAAGCCGTCATTGCCTACAACCTCAATGCCGACGACGTGACACGCGGCACACGCTATGACGTCACGGAAGATGCCGACGCGGTGAAGGCCGAACTGCGGAAACTGATGCTGTCGTACAGAAATCGCAGCCAGGTCTATTCCTATGTGGAGAGTGCGCTATGGGGAATGGACGTTTGTTTGAAACTGGGTGACCATGCCCACTGTTATCTGCTCAAGATGTCCGCGCCGGGCGTGCTGAAAGTGCTGCATGTGGCACGCCAACAAAACCGGGGTGTGTTCGTCCCGGCAGAGTGGCCCGACATTGTGGACTACGACGACGGCGTGATGCGATAGTCGCGCTTCGGCCTTGCCGCTTCTTTCCTGTATGCCTCGGCAAGGCCCCCAACGATTACTTGTTATGGCCTTTTGTATAGGTGGCAATGAGCGGTGCTCCCAACCGCCATCCGTTGCCACTATGGGCATACTGTGCCCTGACGGCAACCCACTTGAGAACTATCACGAACGAATTTGAGAACTATCACGAACGAACAACTTCTAAAGAACACTTGATTATCATGCGTATTATCACCCTCATCCTATCCATCCTCCTTTTCACCCTGTCCGCCTACGCTCAGGACGCCCGCGACAGCGTGGCGGTCTATGGCAATGTCACGGACAGTTTTACCTATGAGCCTCTGAAAGACGTGCACGTAGAAATCCTGCGCGCCGACAGTTCGCTGATCTTCGATTTCCACACCGGCCCCATCTACGGCTACGGCGGTTATCCGCACAACATCGAGAAAGAGGGCTACCTCTATGTGCCCCGCCAGACCTGCCTGTTCCGTTTCACGAAAGAAGGGTACGTCCCGCAGTGCATCACCCTTGACAAGAAGCACATCGGGCGCCGCGAGAAGCGCGTCTTTATCGGCGAGGTGCGCCTGAAGAAGCAGCCCACGCCGCGCGACCGCAATCTGGACGAGGCCCTCGTCACGGCCTCCAAGATACGCATGGTGGTCAAGGGCGACACGCTGGTTTACAATGCCGACGCCTTCCAACTGGCTGAAGGCTCCATGCTCGACGGACTCATCAAGCGCCTTCCGGGCTTCTCGCTCCGGGACGGGCAGATTCGCGTCAATGGTCAGTACGTCAGCAGTCTGCTCGTCAACGGCGAAGACTTCTTCCGCGGCAATCCGCGCGTGGCCCTCGAAAACCTGCCGGCCTATATGGTAGATAAGATACAGGTCTATCGCAAGGCCCACGACTACAGTTATATCACCCGCGAGCGAGACAAGAACGAACTGCCCTTGGTGGTCGATGTCAACCTCAAGCGGCAGTATGCCATCGGGTGGGTGGCGAATGCGGCCGCCGGCTACGGCCTGGCCGACCGCTATCAGGGGCGCCTCTTCGCCCTGCGCTTTACGGACAACTCGCGTCTGGCCCTTTACGGCAATGCCAACAATACCAACGACACGCGCGAGCCCGGCGTCAGCGGCGACTGGAAGGCTCAGGGCACAGCCACGGGGCGTACCGAGATGCAGACGGGGGGCTTCGAGGCGCTGGTAAAGGACAAGAAGGGCGTGTGGAAATACACGGGCAGTGCGCAGGTGGCCCATCGCACGACGGACGACAAGAGCATAGCCTCGACAGAGACCTTCCAGCCGGGCCTGACGCAGAGCACCTTCTCGCGGCTGAGCCGCGAAAACCGCGGCAACGCCGTGAGCGTGCAGACGGCTCATCAATATACCGTCCGCAAGACGCACAGTCACCTCACGCTCAACGCCAACGGGGCTTACCGCCACGGCCGCAACCGCGCCAACCACCTCGGTGCAGAGTTTGTGGACGACCCTCAAGATGCTTACCGGGCGGCGTCCTTAGACAGCCTTTTCCTCGGGACGAGCCCGCGCCTCGCCGCCATGATGCTCCATCGGCAACGGGAACAGCAGAAAGCCCTGGCGGACCATTGGAGCGGAGCGGTGCAACTGAGCAGTTTCTTTGAAGTGCCGCACACGCCCGACTACGTCAATCTCTCGGCCAACGTCCGTGTGGAGAAACAGGAGGCCACGTCCTTTTCCGACTACGCCCTCCATTACAATCCTTCCCTCACGCCGGCAGGCAACGACCATCGCCTGCGCTACGCCACGTCGCCCTCGTTGGCGGTCGATGCCGACGTCGATGTGACGTACAACTATCGGCCGGACTGGGGCTTCGTCAAACCGCGCTACGTGTTCAAGGAAAACTATCGCGACGCCGAACTCTCGCACTATCGTCTGGAACGTCTGGGAGAAGACGCTCCGGCCTTTGGCGAACTACCCTCAAGCATGGATGCCCTGTGGCGTTGTCTGGACGCCCCCAACTCCTACACCTCGACGCTGAACACGCAGACACACCGCGTCGGAGCGGAGATTGGCGTGTGGCTGCCGGGCAAACTGCCCAGCCATCGCGTGACGTTCACGCCGGAGGTGGAATGGCGCATCGACCACCTGACGTACCACCGCGACCTGCTGCACGCCAAGCCGCACCGCAGCAAGGCCGTCTTCATGCCCGCACTGTCGTGGGGTTTTGAGAACTGCTACGTCAACTACAAACTGACGTCCGCCCACCCGGACCTCCTCAGTAGGTTGAACTATACCGACAACGCCGACCCGCTGAATGTCTATAAAGGCAATCCCGACCTGAAGCGCAGCGTCAGGCACAGCGTCGATATCAGTCGCTCGTTCAGCAATTGGGAAACGGGCTGGCACTTCTACCTGACGGGCGGCTGGCATCTGACGCAGAGGGCCATCGCCCACGCCATGACCTACGATGCCGCCAAGGGCATACGCACCTTCTCGCCGCGCAACGTCAACGGCAACTGGGGAGCAAACCTCGCCGGCGACTACCAGAAAACGCTCGACCGCAAGAAACGGTTCATCCTCAACGCCGTGACGGAGGTGCGCTATCAGAACAGTGTGGATTACGTCACGGAGCGCAGCAGCGTGCGCAACCTGAACGTTGGCGAAAACCTGCATTTGAACACGCGCCTCAAGCAATATGTCATCGACGTGAATGTGGCCGTCAACTATCTCCATGCCACCTCGCCCAATGCCCGCTTTGAAACCATCAACAGCCTCGATGTCAAGTATGGCGCTTCGGCCCAAATCCCCCTGCCTGCCGGCTTCGCCCTCAGCACCGACCTGACGCTCTACCAGCGTACAGGCTATACGGACAAGAGTCTGAACAACTGCCACTTCGTCGCCAACGCCCGCCTCACGAAGGCGCTGCTCAATGGCCGGTTGGGACTGGCGCTCGACGCCTTCGACCTCTTTCACGGACTCAGCAACGTGACCAAAACCATCAATGCCCAGGGCATCACCGAGACGTGGCACAATGCGCTCCCGTCGTACGCCCTGCTGCAAGTGGTCTATAAGTTCAGCAAGCAGCCACGCCAACGGCAGTAGCGTAAGAGCGAACGCCGCATGAGGGTGTGTCAAAATGAAGATGGTTGAAATGAAGATGTTTGGACGATGGGGCCCGCTAGGAGGTGCCGTCCATTGACGGCACCCCGCCGCAGTTTCAACGCTATTGCACTGATTTTCATCGCTCAAGATTCTCCCATGGTACCGTCAATGGACGGCACCTCCTAGCGGCAACCCACCGCAGTTTCAGCGCTATTGCGTCGCTGTGCCCCGATAGTGGTCCCATGTCCATTGACGTGGGACTCAGCACTGTCGCGGCGCCAGCCGCGACGCCTATTCTTTGCCGACGAATCGCGGCTTGCGCCGCGAAGTGCCACGCGGGTGGACATGGCACCACTATGCGGCCCACTGCCGCTCAAACATCTTCATTTTGATACACCCACAAGTGCCGGCACATCGAGTACCGGCATAGATGTCATTTGTACCTTCGCTTCATGGGCGATGTTTGATGCTCAGAGCGGCGGTGAGGATGGCTGAATTTTTACCGGTCAGTAATGATAAAAACAGCGCCTTGTCCGGCCCTTCATTGGGCAGAACAAGGCGCTTTGTGCCGTCGTGGAACATTGTCAGTGTGTGCCCTTCCGGGCCTTGGCGTCGAAGTTGTAGGTGAAGGTCAGGCTGAGGTAGCGGTGCAGGGTCTCGGCCTGATAGTTGAAGCGTGAGGTGGGGGTCATGTGTGAGACGATGTGGGCCATCCGGTTGAAGATGTCCTTCGCCTTGAGTTCCAGTTGGCCCTTGCCGCCGAGCGTCTTCCATGTGATGGCGGCGTCGAGGCCTACGCGGAGGCGGTTGTAGTAGGGCGAGACGTAGCCCTCGTGCCCGATGAACGAGGCGATGACGTAGTAGGTCCAGTGGTCCGTCTTGTATTTGCCATGCAGTTCGGCGGTGTAGTCCCACATGTTGAGGTTGGCCATCGAGGGGTCCGAATAGCTCACGCGCTGATACTGGCCCTGTGCTTTGGCCCGGGCCTCAAAGTGGGCGGTACTGGTGCCCACGTTGATTTCCTGCCATACGTAGGAATCGGTCTGCCTGAACATCTGCCGGGGCTCTTCGGGGCTCGTTGCCGTGCTGATGCCCCATCCGCGGGTCGTCTTTCCTTCGGTGCGCGCCCTCAGGTTGAAGCCGCCGCCCAGGTCGCGGTCGTAGGAGATGCGTCCCTGCACGCTGTGGCAGGTGTTGACGTTGACCTTGGTGTGGGTGTATGCCCCCGTGGTGGCGTCATAGATGCGGGCCTCGGTGGTGGGGTGCGACGTGCGGCTGTAGGCCACGTAGGTCGTGAGCATCTGCTGGTGGCGGGGCATCATGAGGCTGTAGGTGGCCGAGGTGAAGAAGGTACGCGCTGAGCGCAGGGCGGGGTTGCCCAGGCGGATGTGCATGGGGTTGGTGTCGTCGGTATAGTCGCTGCTCTCCAGGAGGTCCGTCAGTTCGTAGCCCCATGTGGCCGACGCCTTGAGTTCGTTGAACTTGCTTATTTTCCAGCGCAGGTCCATTCGGGGTCTCGGAAACCAGGTGTTGCGGGTGATGGCCGTGTCGAGGCGTCCGCGCCGGTAGTCGAGGCGTTCGTCACTGTTGTGCATCTCCATGTCCACACTCATATAGACCGGTCCGAGGTCCGTCTCGAGCGAGACGTACGGCTGGTGGCTCATCCGGCGCGTGCGGCGGTCGTAGCTGTTGGCGTCGTCGGCCATGCCGTCGCGTTCGGCCATGCTGTGGCTGCTGTTTCGGCTGTAGGCCGTGCGGTAGCCGGCGCCCGTCTTGAGGCGCTTGGGCACAATCTCGTAGCGCACGGCGGCTTGCGCCTTGATGCTGTGCACCGTGTTCTCCGTCTGCGAGGTGCGCGTCTCGTCCACGTGCGTGCCGAGGTCGAAATAGTCGTAGGCCGTGTGCCGCTCGGCATGTTCCTCCTCCCGGCCCCATTTGGGGACGATGGAGATGGCTATGTCGCCGCCGTCGAAGACGTGCTTGAACTCCATATTGGCCTCGGCGTTGCGGCGGTCGCTGTGGCGTTCCTGCTTGGACGTGGTGGCGTTGACGGCGATGCGGTCGGCGTCGTCAAGGCTTGTGCCCTCAAACTGCTCCGCTTCGGACCTGGTTCGGGCGTCTTCCGATCCCACCTTGCCTGATGCCCCGACGCGCAGCCAGGTGCGGGGATTCAGATGGACCGTCAGACCCGCGCCGACGGGCAGGTCCGTGCCGTGGCTATAGTAGTAGCTATGGTCCGTCTGAAAGACCGACAGCGGGCCGCCTGTGAAGTTTTCCGTGTCCGTCCGGATATTCTGGCGGTCGTCGTGGTGCTCGGGCGAGAAGTTGACGTCCCAGTAGTCTTCCTTATATGACGTCGTGACGCCTTTGGGAATCCACGAGTGCTTGTACGAGGCCCGGCCGTATTGCTGGCGTTTGGGAACGAGACTGATGTAGTCCATCTCCGATTCGCCCGACACGCCGTAGGTCTGCGACTCGCAGTCGGACGCCCGGGCATAGACGTTGAAGGGGTCGCTGTCCGTGAGGTAGTGCAGGTTGGCCGAGGCACGGTAGTTTTTCGAGGCATAGGCCCCCGTTTTCGTCTGGCCGTACCATTTGTCCATGAATCCGGGCTTGATGATGATGTCCAGCACCTGGCTCTCCTGACCGTCGTCCATGCCGCTCAGTTCGGCCACCTGACTTTTCTGCTGATAGGCTTTGATGTGCTGTATCGCCTCCGCCGGCAGCAGCGCCGTCAGTTCGCTGTCCGTCATGTCGCGGCCGTTCATCTTCAGTTGTACCTCCTTTTCCATGAAGAATATCTTGCCCTTCTTGATGCTCACGCCTGGCAGTTGGGTGATGAGCGCCGACATGCGTTCACCCTGTTCCAGATGGAACGCCTCGGGGTTGAAGATGATGGTGTCGCCGTGCATGGTGAAGCGCCGGGCACGGGCCTTGACCACCGCCTCCTTGAGCAGGACGTCCGAGAGCGGCAGCACAATGTCGCCCACGTCGATGGTGTTGGTGCCGCCGGCCGCGTTATAATGCTTTCGCACCGTCTTGTAGCCGAAGTAGGAGAAGTCGATTTGTATTTTCGAGATGAGGTTGGTGTGTATGGCAAAGCGCCCCGTGCTGTCGGCCGTCATCTCGTCGAGGCTGACATAGTTTTCGTTGATGGGAATCACAAAGACCTTCATGCGCGCCTCAGCCAGCGGTTCGTTGTTGTCCGAACCCACGACGCGGCCCGTGACGACGTCGGCGCCGGCGGTCGGCGCAAGCAGCAGAAAGAGCGCGAGAAGCAGGCTCAGGCGCGCCATGGTAAGCGCCGCCGCGGGGTGGGAGAGCAGAGACCTTCTCATAGGTGGAAAATGTGCTGGCGCATGGCCGCCTGCATGTTTTCAGGAGACTGCCGGGCCGCCTTGCATTTTTCAAGAATGTGCTGTCTCAAGGCTTCGGGAAAGTTCGCCGCCTTCTGCCACGACACGATGGTGTTTTTCCATCGTCCGCCGAACGTTGTCCGGCTGGTCCAGCCTATGTTGACCGCATCTCGGCCCATCTCGGAGTATCTGCCGTTCTTGAGCGTATAGGTGCCGTATTCGTGGGGGAAGATGGTGCAGAGGCCCTTGTCCGTGCGGGTGATTTCGGCGCAGGCATATTCGCCGTTGGCGCCGTATATCTTGACCTGCGTATAGTTTGCGCTGACGTATTCGCGGTCTTCGCCATCAAATCTCAACGTTTTCAGTAGCCATACGCCGACGATTTCGCGGTCGGGCACTTTGAGCGGCGCCTGAGCCACGGCATGGCCCGCCGGAAGGAGCAGCAGGAGCAGCGCCAACCACCGGGCGGCGGCCAGAGCATGAGTTGGGGTGGTGTTTGTCATAAGAACGAGAGGATAGATTAGGGGGGGGGACAACTGCGGTTTCCATGCCGTCAGTGCCGGGCCTGCTGCGGGCCTGCACCCGACTGGAGGATTCCGTCCGCAAAGATGGGGCGAAGGGTACAAAGAACTCCCCTACGCCACTTGGCAAATAGTTGGCAAGGCGGCTGGCAAGTGGTTTGCAAGGTATTGGCAAAGCCTTTGCACGGGAGCCGGCGCTACAGCGTGCGGATGAAGTCGTCCCAGTCTTTGCTGCTGCCCTTCTTTCCAAAGACCTTGTGGTACAGACGGCTGCGTATGCTGCTGATGGTGCTGGCGTCCTTGCACATCACGCCGGCAATCTCCGAGGGCGTGGCCTTCAGTTTGAGCAGCAGGCACACCCTGTACTCCACGTCCGACATGCTGTGGAGCGACAGCAGTTTGTTGCCGAAACCCGGATAGACGCCCTGCATGCGGCTGTCCACCTCAGCCCATTCGTCGTCCGTCAGGTGCTTGCCGCCAGTGATGCGTCGGCGCAGGTCCATGTAGAAGTCGCTCTGAAGAAAGTCTGCCTCCACGCTGTCCAAAGCCTGGCGCACCGGCTGCGGCATGTTCAGGCGCTCCTGCTCAATCTGCCGTAGTTCCTGCTCAATGCGCCGCTTCTCCTTCTTCAGGTTCCGCAGGTGGACGGCCAGCAACAGCAGCACCACGGTGATGCCGATGCCTGCATAACCCAGGCGGCGGTTGGCGGTGGTGAGCCGCTGTTCGGCCTCTGAGAAGACGTAGCGGGTTCTGCCGTCGTCGCCGCTCTTGGCGGCTTCACAGACAAGGGGGATTCCGTCACCACTCTTGGCAGTTTCGCGGACAAGGGCGATAATCTGCGCGATGCGGTCCGCCTCGAAACGGGCGGCGCGCGTATAGAGGTATTGGCTTCCTATCTCCTGAACGATGATGGTGGTGTCATCGACGACGGTCAGCGGATAGGTGTAGTCTCCCTGAAGGTAGTGCCAGTCGTGGGGACCCTTCTGTATCATATTATACGTTTGGTAGGCATTGGGCGTCACCATCATGCCCGTCGGCGCAGAGGCAAACGTACAGTCGTAGTAGCACGAGTCGTCGTAGATGCGTAACCGCGAACTGCCGTCATGGGGAAAGGTTGTGACGCTGCCGTCGAAGCATGTGCGCTTCTGCAGCATCCATACGCCCTTCAGGCAGAACGGTGCATCGCCCTCCTCCCCTTTACACGAGGCAGTGAGGAGGGCGGTGAGGAGGACGGGGAAAAGAAGGAGGGTAATAAAGTGGAACGTGCTTTTCATATAAGGCAGAGGCTGTTGGCCGTAGGAGTGGCCATAAGACGCATAATTGACGCCAAAGTTACAAAAGACTTGCCACTACAGGCTTTTACACAGCGGCAAAAATGCGGGGAGACTATCGTGGCAACATCTTCGTTGTATAAGTGAATAGCTTTGTGGTCCATCATATATACGCCATGAAAGATAACGAGGACCGCCTTTACTGTTATATCAGTTGTCTTTGACCGCGTGTTGTCATCCCAAACGTCCTGTTTAGAAAATGTTGGCCGTGTTGTAAGATATATCAACATTTTGCATTACCTTTGCGTCATGAAGAAAGAACGGAAGATATTGGTCTATAAAGATTATTTCCTCTCCTTCTACCGCTCGTAAGATGCTGGAGCACAGAGGAAGATGGACTATGTCCTTGACGTGCTCAAGGTCCAAGAGCGTGTGAGCGAGCGATTTGTAAAGTACATCCGTGAAGGTGTTTACGAAATCAGAGCCTCACATGATGGAAACATCTACCGTGCATTCTTCATCTTTGACGAAGGAAACATTGTGTTGCTGCTGAACGGATTTCAGAAGAAGAGCCAGAAAACGCCGTCAAAGGAGATAAAAAGGGCTATAGAACTAAAACATGAATACTATGCAGGAAAGAAATGACATCACAAGTTTTGACGCCATTTTGGACGAGAAGTACGGCAAGGTGGGCACGCCGGAGAGAGAAGATTTCCGCAAGGAGGCCGCCCGCTACTGCGTTGGCAAGATAATACTTGATGCACGCAAGAAGGAGCGCATGACCCAGTCGGATCTGGCCAAGATGGTTGGCGCTGACAAGACCTATATTTCGCGCATTGAAAATGGTGCAGTTGAGCCCGGCGTCGGCATGTTCTTCCGTATCATTGACGCCTTGGGGCTCAGAATTGACATCGTGCGCCCTGTTCAGTAAGGAACCATGCTATGAAGACGATGACGAACTACTGAGTCGGTAATAAACTTTTTAGCTACAATAAAGGCTGGCGCGAGGATATCGCGCCAGCCTTTATTGTGATTCCCGCAGGGATTCAGACCCTGGACCCACGCCTTAGAAGGGCTTGCTCTAATCCTACTGAGCAACGGAACCAAACCGCGTGCAAGATCAAAGGATTTGGGGCGAATGCGCCAGTTTTTGCCCGTATTTCTTTCAATGACCGCGGAGGAGGGGCAGAAAAGGCGGCTATAGGGGGTTGGCACTCAGGAAATCGGCTGCTGCAGCGAGAGTGTCGGTCTTTCCTACGTCGAGCAGACGTAGGTTGGGCTGGGCGATGCCGTGGATATGTAGGTCGTGGCAATGGTCGAGGTAGAAGTCCATGATGGGGAACTTCGGGGGATAGCTGTCCATGAGGGGCAGGACGCGGGGCGCGACGCAGTGGATGCCCGAGAAGGCGAAGGACTGCAGGGCGGCGGCGCGCTCGGGGGTGAGGGCGGCGGGGCGCAGGGCATGGGTGTCGGTGCGGGTCCATCCGCCCAGGCGCATGGCGTCGTCGAAGAGGAGGTAGCGCGTGGTCTGTCGTTGGCTGACCATGAGCGTGATGTCGTGGGCACAGGCCGCGGCATAGAAGGCGGCGAGGTCGGCGTTGTGCAGGATATCGACGTTGTGGATGAGGATGGGCGCCGGGGTGGGCGAGAAGAGGGCCGCTGCCCGGCGCAGGCCGCCGCCCGTGTCGAGCAGACCGTCGCTCTCGTCAGAGATACGGACGGGGATAGGGTAGTGGTGCGCTGCCAGATGGGCCTTGATGAGGGGGGCAAAGTGGTGGACGTTGACGACGATTTCTGTGGCTTGCGCTTTGATGAGCCGCTCGATGGTGAGGTCGAGCAGGGTGCGCCCTTCTATTTCTACGAGGGCTTTCGGCAGATGGTCGGTGAGGGGGCGCAGGCGTGTGCCGAGGCCTGCGGCGAAGATGAGGGCTTTCATTGATGTGTGGGGATAGCGGAGGAGGATGCGGCGTGACGTGCAGAGACGACGGCCGCAGGCATTATATATATGCCGCAGCGCACGGCAGGCGGCCGCTGGGGGCGGGGGCGTCCTGACGTGCGCTGCGGCGTGTGGGGTTGTCGGAGATGTGTGGCGGACGACTGTCCGCTGTAGGTTAGTCGTTAAACTTGGTATAGACCACGTCGATGCTCAGGTCGCTGGACGGTCCGCCCTTTAGGCGCACGCTGTTCATGCTCAGTGCGTTCTTGATGCTGAGAAGCACCTTCGTGGTGCCGCCGTAGATGTTGGTGGACGTGCTGTAGTGGGCGTTGACGGGGATGAGCCATACCTTGTTCCAGTCGGGGTTTTGGGCCTCCCATACGGCATACTTCGCGTTGCGCTGTGCCTCGGTGTCTGTATAGACCACGCCGGCGCCGTTGTCGCGTTGTTGTTTCATCCAGGTGATGAGTTTGCTCAGGTTGCTGAAGTTGTAGGCGTTATAATCGGTGTTGAAGGTGGTAAGGTATGACGTGACGTTGTCCACCAGTTTGTTCTTCTCAAAGAAGGTGTAGGCTTCGCTTTTTGGCAGGAGGAGGATGGTTGACGGCGAGTTGAGGTTGAAGGCGTTCTGCACCTCGTTGTTGTGGCGGGGCAGGGTGAGCGATACGGCGTTGATGGAGTCGGTGTAGTGCTCGCCGGCCACGATGTCGGCCACGGGCAGGGTGATTTCGGTGAACAGACCGGCCGGCGACTTGATATAGGTGTAGTCGTTGTCGGGGTTGAGCATCGAGGCGGGGATTTCGTTCTCTACCGTGGTCTGCTGAATGACCTCTTCGGTGGCAGCCATGCGCTGCATGCCGCCCATGATGGTGTCGCGTCCTTCTTCGTTGAAGGTGTGGTAGGGGAAATAGACGTTGAGCGTGGTGGTCTTGGCGTAAATCATGGAGCCTACGCCGCCTGTCACCTTGAAGAGGAAGCCCGGGCATACGTTGTGGATGAAGTTGTACGAGTTCTTATAGTTGTCGGGGTTCTCGTAGTACTTCTCCATCATGCGGCGGCCGTACTCGGCGGGCATTCGCACAATGATGCAGCGGTAGTAGGTGTTGCCGTCGGTCACCGAGTCGGGGCGGCTGAGGTCTTTGACCGAGTAGCTCAGCGTGGTGCTGAAGCCCTTGCCTTCGGTGAGGAAGTCGTCGGCGTTGAGCGTGGTGTAGTAGTGGCCGTTCTCCGATACGGGCTTGTCGATGTCCAGTTCGTGCACAGCCATCTTCATGGTGGTCAGCGAGTCGCCGTAGTAGTTGTCGATGTAGATGCGGACGTCGCACGAATCGACGATGATGCGTCCTTCGCTGTCGTTGATGAGGCGTTCGCGCGCCGGCAGTTTGGTGTCCTCCAGTACGTTAAACTGTGCGAGGAAGTTGCACGTCGTCTTGGCGCGCGTCTCGGGATCGATGAAGCATCCCAGATAACTGTCGTTGGTGTTGGCCAGCACGGAGTCTGTCTTGACCGTGCGCGATGTGATGCGGAACGTCTGCTGCGAGGAGTTGACCAGGTCGTTTCCGGGCATGATGCCCGTACCGACGATGGCGGTGTCGTCGTCGCAGGCGGCGAGGAGTACGGGCACGATGAGGAGTGCTAAGACGCTGCGTCGCAGTGCAGACAGGCTGAAAAACGTTTTCACGGTGGTAAGGATGAGGGTGAGGTAAATCGTTGTGTCGGAGGCTCGGCGTTCTGTGGGGCCGGCATCCTGTTTGAAGTGTATCTGTGGTGACGGTGGTTCGTGCCGTTTGGTTAATTGCCACTGAGGCCTTGGCAGCCTTAGTTGGGCAGCCAAGGCCTCAGCGTGTGTGTCATTCTCCTTCAGCAAAGAGGCTGTCGTAGCATGCGCCGAAGTTCTGGCCCATGTCGTCCATGCCGGGGAAGGCGAAGGCGGGTATGCCCTTTTCGCGGGCGATGTCCAGGTATTCGGGGTGTGCATTTTCAGCGCCCTGTATGTAGCCGTCGGCAAAGGCGATGGCCATTCGGGCGTAGGCGTCGGGCGCGGTGAAGTCGATGCCCGTGCTCTCGATGGTGGCCGCGTTGGCTTCGCGGAAGAGCAGGCTGTTGGGGAAATCGGCGCCAAGCGGCGTCAGCGGCATCTCGTCGTAGGCCGAGAAGACTACCTTGGAATCGACGAACGACGGCTCGTTGCGGTAGGCCGTCTTGATGTAGAAAGGAACGAAAGCCGACATCCATCCGTGGCAGTGGATGACGTCGGGACACCAGCGGAGCTTTTTCAGCGTCTCGAGCACGCCGCGGGCGTAGAAGACGGCACGCTCGCCATTGTCGTCATATTCCTTCCCTTCGCTGTCGGTGAGCATGGTGCGCTTGTGGAAGAAATCATCGTTGTCGATGAAATAGACCTGCATACGTGCTGCCTGGATGGAGGCGACCTTGATGATGAGTGGGTGGTCCGTATCGTCGATGGCGATGTTGAGGCCCGACAGGCGGATTACTTCGTGCAATTGGTTCCGGCGCTCATTGATGTTGCCCCATTTGGGCATGAAGGTCCGGATTTCCCTTCCACTGTCCTGGATGGCTTGCGGCAACTTTCGGCCTATCAGGGCCATCTGGCTCTCAGGAACGTAGGGAGTCAGTTCCTGCGTGATGAAGAGAACTTTTTTCGCTTGCGTCATTTCTTTCTTAGCTTTCTACGGAGCATGCGGGGCATGCGTAGTTAGTGGATATTATGAAGTTGAAGTTTGTGCTTTGGATATTGCGGCCCGCAGAAGGGTGAGGTTGTGCAAATTCTCTGCAAAGGTACGAATTTTTCCTGAAATGGCCCGCTTGACTGTCTTTCGATTCTTTCGCAGCATGAAATTTGACTTTTCTTTTCGATGGGCAGGGCCTATGTGGTGGAAAATCTGTTATTTTGCACGTCCTAACGGGGAAAGCCCTGTTTTGGCGTCACGGGTGGCAGCCGTTCCCGTTGCTGTCAGACCGTCTAGTGGTAAACAATACAGAATCCACGATATTCTTACACAGACAAGAAAAGATGAGAGTAGTAACAACTGTTGAAGCCCTCAAGCAAGCCTTGGCCGACGAACGTCAGTCGGGCAAGACCATTGGGCTGGTGCCCACGATGGGGGCTCTTCACGAGGGGCATGCCTCGCTTGTGCGCCGCTCGGTGTCCGAGAACGGATGCACCGTGGTGAGCGTCTTTGTCAACCCCACCCAGTTTAACGACAAGAACGACCTGGCCAACTATCCCCGCACGCTCGATGCCGACTGTGCCCTGCTGGAACGTCTCGGCGCCTCGCTGGTCTTCGCCCCGAGCGTAGAGGAGGTCTATCCCGAGCCCGATACCCGCACGTTCAGTTATCCCCCCATCGACAGCGTGATGGAAGGGCCGCGCCGTCCCGGCCATTTCAATGGCGTGTGTCAGATTGTCAGCAAACTCTTCCTTATGGTCGAGCCCGACCGCGCCTATTTCGGCGAGAAGGACTTTCAGCAGATTGCCGTCATCCGCGCCATGGTGGCCGACCTGAAGTTGCCGCTGGAGATACGCCCCTGTCCCATCGTCCGCGAGGCCAGCGGCCTGGCCATGAGCAGCCGCAACACCCTGCTCACCGCCGAAGAGAAGCTGACCGCCGTCCATATCTCGCAGACGCTGATGCAGAGCGTGGACTATTCTCAGACCCACAGCCCTGCTGAAACCGAGCAGTGGGTAGTGGCCACGCTCAACGCCATCGACGGCCTCGAGGTGGAATACTTTCAGATTGTCAACGACACCACGCTGCAGCCCGTGGCCGATTGGGCCGACGCCCCCGGCGTGGTGGGTTGCATCACGGTCTATTGCGGCCGGCGCCCCGTGCGTCTCATCGACAACATGCGTTACCGCGGATAAGGCGCCCCGGCCGGCAGGCTGCTGACGCTCGCGCCTGCCGATGCGCCACGCCAATCGAAGTTTTATACCTATATATACGCTATGTACCTCAGTTTGCTGAAATCCAAAATACACTGTGCCCACGTCACCGAGGCCAACCTGCACTACATGGGAAGCATCACCATCGACGAAGACCTGATGGACGCTGCCGGCCTGTTGCCCCACGAGCATGTCCATGTGGTGAACAACTGCAACGGCGAGCGCATCGAAACCTATGTCATCCGCGGCGAGCGCGGCACGGGCTGTATCTGCCTCAACGGGGCCGCTGCGCGCAAGTTTCAGGTGGGCGACGAAATCATCATCATGGCCTATGCCCAGTTGACCCCCGACGAGGTGCCCGCCCATAGCCCCAAGGTCATCTTTCCCTCGGGTCCGAACAACAGCCTGTAGCGCCTTAGTGACGATGCCGTTGCTCAAAGGACTGACAGGGTGGGGACGCGACGTCCTCCGCACGCTCTTTCCCGCCACCTGCGTAGTGTGCCAACGGCGCCTCACAGGTGGCGAGACGTATATATGTGCCACGTGCATGATGCAGTTGCCCTACACCCGCTTCAAGGGGGCGCGCGGCAATGTGGTGGAGCGCCTGTTCTGGGGAAAGGTACCCGTTGTCCGCGCCAATGCGTGGCTGCACTACAAGTCCCATTCGGCCTACAAACTGCCCATCCTTTCGGTCAAGTACTTCCGCAATCCCCGCCTCGGCCTCTATCTTGGCGAGCAGATGGCGTACGACGTCGCCGGCACCGACTTCTTTGAGGGCGTGGATGCCATCGTCCCTGTTCCCCTGCATCGCAAGCGCATAAAGCACCGCGGCTACAACCAGAGCGAGCGGCTGGCAGCGGGCATCAGTCGCGTCACGGGCATCCCCGTTTGGACCGACGTAGCCGTTCGTCAGGTCAACACCACCACGCAGACGGCGCTGACCCATAGCGAGCGCCGCGAAAACGTCAGCGGCATCTTTGCCCTTGCAGCCCCCGAGCGGGTGCAGGGCTGCCACCTCCTGCTGGTCGATGACGTCGTCACCACGGGGGCTACGCTGCTGTCGTTGGCACGAGCCCTCTGCCGGGCCGACGGCGTGCGCGTCAGCATCATGGCCTGCGCCATGGCCGGACGTCACATGATGAGGGCCGACGACTACGTCAACTGGCACCGCGACGACGAAGACACGCCGCCCTATCATAGCGCCACCGTCATCAAAGACCCCATCTGACGGCCGGCGCTTTCTCTCAAATTCCCTTTACGTCTTCTCTAACCCTATCCCCATGCTTTCCTACAACGAACTCAAAGACCAACGTATTGCCGTCCTTCTCTCGGGCGGTGTCGATAGCGCCGTCGTCGTGAGCCAATTGGCCCGGATGGGCCTCACGCCGGACTGCTTCTATATCAAGATAGGACCCGAGGAGGAAAAAGAGTGGAACTGCTCCGCCGAGGAGGACGTCGAGATGGCCACCGTCGTGGCGCGGCGTTACGGCTGCCGGCTGGAGGTGGTCGATTGCCACCGCGAATACTGGGACCAAGTGACGCGCTACACCATGGAAAAGGTGAGGGCCGGCTATACGCCAAACCCTGACGTCATGTGCAACCGCCTTATCAAGTTCGGCGCCTTCCATGAAAAGCGCGGCCATTCCTACGACCTCATCGCCACCGGCCACTATGCACAGACTGAGATGGACGCCGAGGGGCGCAAGTGGCTCGTCACATGTCCCGACCCCGTCAAGGACCAGACCGACTTCCTGGCACAGATCTACGACTGGCAGTTGCGCAAGGCCATCTTCCCCATAGGCCACATGATGAAGGACGAAGTGCGCCGTCTGGCCGAGGAGGAGCACCTCATCAACGCCAAGCGCAAGGACTCGCAGGGCATCTGCTTCTTGGGCAAGATAAACTACAACGACTACCTGCGCCGCTATCTTGGCGAGCAGCCCGGCGACGTCGTCGAACTGGCCACGGGGCGGCGCATCGGTACGCACCGCGGCCTGTGGTTCCACACCATCGGCCAGCGCAAGGGCCTGGGCTTCGGCGGCGGCCCCTGGTTCGTGGTCAAAAAAGATGTGGAAAATAACATCCTCTATGTGGCCCATGGCTACGACCCTGCCACAGCCTACGCCGACACCTTCCCCGTCCACGACTTCCACTACCTCACCGTCCCCGCCTTGCCGCAACGCATCACCTTCAAGATACGCCACACTCCCGACTGCTTCTCTGCCACCGTTCATCCCGAAAGCGACGGCCGTTACATCATCCGTTCGGACCGCCCGCTGCACGGCGTAGCCCCCGGCCAGTTTTGCACCGTCTATGACGAGCAGCACCACCGCTGCTACGGCTCGGGCGAGATTACGGTGTCTGACCCGGGATGAAGCGGTGTGACGCCCATAGTACGGCGTAGATTTAGAAGCCAAAGGGGAGAATTGTGAACTTATCATAAGCGCCCCTCGTCTGCCACACAGTGTTGTGAGGCAGTCGAGGGGCGCTTTGAATGTTTATATTCGGATGTACAACGTTTCGCGCTTAACCCAGACTTATTTGAAGGTTGGTTATGCCCGTTGCTGTCCTGAAAGATGGCTTGCGCGTCTGGCCGAATCCGTGTTTTATACAAATTTTGGCGGCGGGAGGCGATGGAAGATTTAGGAAAGTTTAACGGTGAGAGGGTGCGAAATTGCAGGTTTGGCGGTGCGAAAATGCGGTTGCCCACTCGCGCGAGACGGTTTGGGCGACTGATTTTCCTGTTTGGGCGACAGAAAAAGCAGTCGCCCAAACAGTAGAACTGCCTTTAGGACACTAAAAAAGGGCCCCGCGGAGGGCCCTATGCTTGCTTGCTCTGCAAAGATACAACAAAATGGGGCGAAATGCAAATCGGCAAAAATGGGCGCGGAAGGGCCGAATCCGTAAAAAAGGAAAATCAGGACGGGGCGGCGGCAACGGGGCGTTGTGGTTTCTGAACAGCCCGCCGATGACGACGAAAAAGGCGCAGACACCCGTGAGGATGTCTGCGCCTGTTGGGCTTGTGATGGCTTGGGCGGATTAAAGCTGAGCCAACTTGTTGTTCGAGCCGAGCACGTCAACAATCTTGTGAGCGTAGAGCTTCTTCATGTTTTCGCGGGCGGGGCCGAGGTACTTGCGGGGGTCGAACTCACCGGGCTTGGTGGCGAAGACCTCGCGGATGGCGGCGGTCATGGCCAGACGGCTGTCGGAGTCGATGTTGATCTTGCAAACGGCGCTGCGGGAAGCCTTGCGGAGCTGCTCTTCGGGAATACCTACGGCGTTGGGCAGTTTGCCACCATACTTGTTGATGGTGTCCACTTCCTCCTGGGGCACGCTGGACGAGCCGTGGAGCACGATGGGGAAGCCGGGGAGCTGCTCCATAACGGCATCGAGCACGTCGAAGGCGAGGGGGGGAGGTACGAGGCGGCCGGTCTGGGGGTCAACGGTGCACTGCTCGGGGGTGAACTTGTAAGCGCCGTGGCTGGTACCGATGGAGATGGCGAGGCTGTCGCAGCCCGTACGGGTAGCGAAGTCAACCACTTCTTCGGGCTTGGTGTAGTGGCTCTCAGCATGAGATACTTCGTCTTCAACGCCGGCCAGCACGCCGAGCTCGCCTTCTACGGTTACGTCAAACTGGTGAGCGTAGTCAACGACCTTCTTCGTGAGGGCTACGTTCTCCTCGTAGGGCAGGCCCGAGCCGTCGATCATCACCGAGCTGAAGCCCATGTCGATGCAGCTCTTGCAGGTCTCGAAAGAATCGCCGTGGTCCAGGTGGAGCACGATTTCAGGATGGGCGCAGCCCAGTTCCTTGGCATATTCCACAGCACCCTCGGCCATGTAGCGGAGGAGCGTCTGGTTGGCATAGGCACGGGCACCCTTGGATACCTGAAGGATGACGGGGCTCTTCTCTTCCACGGCAGCCTGGATGATAGCCTGAAGCTGCTCCATGTTGTTGAAGTTGAAGGCGGGGATGGCGTAGCCACCGTTAATGGCACGCTTGAACATCTCGCGGGTGTTCACCAAACCTAAGTCTTTGTAGTTTACCATATCTGTAAGGGTTTATAAAAGTGAGTAAGGTTTTCCAAGCACAAAAGTACAATTTATCATGATACTGACGAAGTTTCGCTCTTTCTTTTTTAATTCTTTGTCATGATTCTCTCGTCGGCTATGCCTGTTTGCCACGCCATGCGGGCAAAACGGGGGCTGTTGGGCTCTTGTGCGGTATGTGTGCTGTGATGAAGGCTTTTGGGTGTCAGAACTGCAGGTAGATGAAGGGCTGCACTTCGCTGCTTCGCACTTGCACCACGAGCATGATGATGAGTACGAGGGCGGCTACCTGCACGGCGATGGGGGCGCGGCCGGCCCATGTGGCGATGCGCTCGTTCCATGCCGAGGGGAGGTAGTGGAGGATGAAGCCCGTGACGATGAGCATCGTCACCATGGGGTAGCCCATGACAAACTGCTCGAGCAGGTCGGCGTGGAAGCGGGTGAAAATGGCCTCGAAGATGGCTATGGGACGCTCGATGTCGGCACAGGCGAAGAATATCCATGTGATGCAGACCACGTGGAAGGTGATGATGATGGCTGCCGTGCGGCGCAGGCCGTGGGGCATGTAGTGGCGGTCGTGGCCGATGAGGCGCTGCCATGCCTTGTGGACGCAGAGGGCGCAGCCGTGGAGGGCGCCCCAGACGAGGAAGTTCCATGTGGCGCCGTGCCAGAGGCCGCCGAGCACCATCGTCGTCATCTGCGCCATGTACATGCGCAGGCGGCCGTGGCGGTTGCCGCCGAGGGGGATGTAGAGGTAGTCGCGCAGCCAGGTGGAGAGCGAGATGTGCCAGCGGCGCCAGAAGTCGGTCACGCTGACGGCTTTATATGGTGCGCGGAAGTTGTCGGGGATATGGAAGCCCATCCACAGGGCCAGACCGATGGCGATGTCGCTGTAGCCCGAGAAGTCGCAGTAGAGCTTGAGGGCGTAGCCATAGACGCCGAGCAGGTTTTCAAGGCCCGTATAGAGTTCGGGGTTGTCGAAGATGCGGTCCACGAAGTTGATGCCGATATAGTCGGAGATGATGGCTTTCTTAAACAGTCCCTGCACGATGAACCACAGGCCCGTGCCCACCATGGCGCGGCTGACGGTGAGGGGCCGGTGCAACTGCGGCAGGAAAGTGCGCGCCCGCAGGATGGGGCCGGATAGCAGGGTGGGGAAGAAGGAGACGAAGAAGGCCAGGTCGGCCAGGCTACGCGCCGGCGGGCAGTCGCGGCGATAGACATCGACGATGTAACTGATGGACTGGAAGGTGAAGAACGAGATGCCCAGCGGCACGAAGATGTCGAACGTGCGGGCCTCGAGGCCGAAGAGCGGCATGACGTCGTGGGCCAGGAAGTTGGTGTATTTGAAGAAGCCCAGCTGCGCCAGCAGCAAGCCCACGGTGGCTATGAGCCATCGGCGGCGGGCCACCTGCGTCCGGCAGGCCGCCATGCGCTTGACGGAGAAATAGATGATGAGGGTGGAGGAGGCCAGGATGGCGCAGTAGGGGCCGGCATTCTTATAATAGAAATAGTAGGCGAAGGCTGTGACGTAGAGCATGCGCCATGCTTCCATCCGTCGGCCGGAAAGCAGGGCATAGCCGGCCGAGAAGAGGGTGAAGAGGCAGAGGAAGAGGCCCGTGTTGAAAAGCAGCGGTTCTTGGGGATTGTATAGAAAGAGCATTGGGGATGACGGCGGGGAAGTTCTGTGAAATGATGCTGGTGGGTGCCTCGGGCTTAGGGAGCGACGGTGCGGTCGGCATAGTCGTTATAGGCCATGAGGATGGCTTCGCCCAGCAGGCGGCCCTGCAGACTGTAGCCTTCGGGCGTATAGTGGATGCGGTCCGGGCGCATCATGCCCGATCGCTGCCATGCGCTGACGGCCTGGTCGCCACCGGCGATGGTGTTGAGGTCCCACACCGCCAAGTGGCGGTCGGCGGCAAACTGTTCGATGTTGGCGGCGCAGCGCACGGTCATGGGGTTGGTGCGGTTGTGGCGGCGCACGATGCGGCGCCGGCGTCCGTTGCGTGTGACGTAGCCTACGGTACGCTGGGCAATGCAGTCGCCCGGCGGCGTGGTGAGCATGATGACAGCCTGGGGACATGCCGTGCCCAGGAGGTCGAAGAAGGTTTCGAGCTGTGCTGTGTGGCGGGCCTCGTCGTAGCCCATGCCGTGGCATTCGTTCGTGCCGAACGAGAGGATGATGAGGTCAGGGTTGGCTGCGGCAATCTGCTGCATGCGCTCGTCGTTGGCAAAGTGGGCCGTGGTGGCGCCGTTGCGCCCCATGAAGGTATAGGTTATGCCTGTATGTGTGCTGTCGGCCTGTCCCCAAGCCTCATAGAGCGTCTGTCGTACCTTTTCAGGGAATGTCTTTCCCGCCACGTGCGAGTCGCCGAGGTGCAGCACGCGCACCGGGCGTATGCCCTGCGCGAGCAGACTGAAGAAAGGCGTCAGCGCCTCGGGACGGTTCAGGCCGTTGCTGCGGCCGTGGGTGAAGGACTCGGGCAGGGCTGTGTCGGTGAAGTGGGCCTTGCGGGCGCGGGCTATGCCGGCGCTCGTCGGAGCGGAGGCGTTGGCCTCGGGCCGGGCAATGCGGATGATGGCGGGCGCGCCGCTATGGGCGTGGCCCGACTGCGTCAGGGCCGATACGACGTAGCCCATGACGAAGGTGGTCAGCGCCACCCAAAGGATATTGGCTTTCTGCTTCATAACGTTCTTTTTGCTGTGGTGGCCGGTGCCTACTGCGTATGCTCATTGTAGTTTTTCCACCCGTGAAGGATGCTGCGGAACATGGCCGTGGCCACGCGCTGTCCGCCCCTGCGGTTAATATGCGTATAGTCTTTGGCTGCTTCGGGATGCTCGCTTTCCGCCATGCGGCGTATGCTGCCCTCGCCACCCATGGCCTCGTAGAGATTCCAAAAGACGACGCCGTTCTCGGCCGCCATGCTTTGCTGCGCGTCCATCAGGTTGAAGATGCTGCGCATGGTGGTCAGCTGGCCGTTTTCGCGGTTTTCGCGGTCGCCGACGCCCACGATGACGATGGCGGTCTGCGGGAAGCCTTTCTTCAGATGCTGCACGGCCTGGCTCATGCGGTTGGCATAGGCGCTATAGTTCGTCTGCTTGTTGTTGACCACGTTCAGACCATACTGGAGGATAATCATGTCGTAGGGACGCACGCGGTGCCATTGCGTGAGCACCTCTTCGCTCATGGCCGTCAGCTGCATGCCGCTGCTGCCGCGGAGCGAGAAGTTGTCCACGACGATGCCGTCGCTGCCCTCGAGCGCCATGCCGTAGCACACCGTCTGCGCCGGAACGTTGAAGCGCACCTGCCGCATGGGGGCGGTAAGGGTCAGCGCTTCGAGCGCCTTGTGGCCGGCGATGGCCAGCGTGGTGTCTGCCGTGCTGCCGTTGGTGCGCAGCGCCGCATGTCCGGGCTCGGTGGCGGTGAGGTAGAGCGTGGCTGTGCTGAACGAGTCGAGGTGTGCCATGCCGCGGACGGCGGCATATTCGGCCCATGCCCCGCCGCCGGCCCGTGCGCAACGTCCGCTGATGGCGCCGTCGGCCGTGGCGTTGTGTTTGGCTTGCATAACGTTGTATTCGGTCCACCCCTCAGCCTTGTGCCGCAGGGTGGGGCGCAGAGCGATAAATTCCGAAGCAATATCTACGAAGCCCACACCGCAGCCGCCCCACTTGTCCTGCATCAGTCGGCGCAGATGGTCCGTGATGAGGTCGCCCTCGATGAACGAGTCGCCGAAGTAGGCCACGCGCACGGGGCGTCCCAGCGTGTGCCGCGTCTTCAGCGCAGCGTAGAAGGCGTCCATGCCGTGTGCACCGTCGGTAGAGTAATCCTCAAAGCAGACGATGCCTGCGGGGCATGTGTCGCGCGCGGCCTGTGACCTTGCAGCTTCCGGTGTAACACCGTTGCCGCCGTCAACGTTTGCTGTGTTGCTTGTGCCGGCGGCTGTGCCGTGACCACCGTTTCCAGCCTGTGTCGCCTGCTCATCGGGCATCACGTCGGCCAGAAGGTCCACGCCTTTCACTTCGTATGGACCGATATATACCTGCGGCATGTAGCGCATGCCGATGAGGGCAAGGCAGGTGGGCAGCAGCAGCAGGAAAGGTCGCCAGGGACCTGTAGGGGACAATCTCATAAATTCTGTGTTTCGTTCGGCCTGCAAAGTTACGCATATTTTATGGAATAGCCTGTATGCTGGCGCTTTGGCTTGCTTCTGTCCAACTGCACACAGCGCGCCGGTGGTGTGTGGAATTGCGTTGACAAAACGTAACAGAAAGACTTTGTTTGACGACAAATAGAAATTATTTGCCGAGAAATACGTGAAAAAGAAAGATTCTTTGTACATTTGCCGCCAATATATCAAATCTGAGACAGTCAAATCCAAAGCAAAGAAAGAATGGAAGCACGACAGACCACGATTCCACAGCGCCCCATCGGGCTGTACGACCCCGCCAACGAGCACGATGCCTGCGGCGTGGGCATGATAGTGAACGTTCACGGCAACAAGTCGCACGAACTGGTAGATGCCGCCCTCAAGGTGTTGGAGAACATGAAGCACCGCGGCGCCGAGGGTGCCGACAATAAGACCGGCGACGGCGCCGGCATCATGCTGCAGATACCCCACGAGTTTATCCTGCTGCAGGGCATCCCCGTGCCGGAGAAGGGCAAGTATGGCACGGGCCTAATCTTCCTGCCTAAGGACGAGGGCGAGCAGCAGGCCATCTGGAGTGTCGTCATCGAAGAGGTGGAGCGTGAAGGCCTCGTGCTGATGCACCTGCGCAGCGTGCCGGTGCGCTCGGAGATTCTGGGCAAGGAGGCGCGCGCCACCGAGCCCGCCGTCAAGCAAATCTTTATCACCATGGGCGAGAGCGTGCGTCAGGAAGACCTGGAGCGCAAACTCTACTTGGTGCGCAAGAAGATCGAGCGCCGCGTGAAGCATAAGGACTTCTACGTCGTGTCGCTCTCCTCGCAGCGCATCGTATATAAAGGTATGCTCACGTCGATGCAGTTGCGCGAGTACTATCCCGACCTGACGCAACCCTATTTCACCAGTGGCTTGGCCGTGGTCCACTCGCGCTTCTCCACCAACACCTTCCCCACATGGAGTCTGGCACAGCCCTTCCGTCTGCTGGCCCACAACGGCGAAATCAACACCATCCGCGGCAACCGGGCCTGGATGGAAGCCCGCGAGGCCGTGCTGTCCACCCCCGTGCTGGGCGACGTCAAGGCCATCAGCCCCATCGTGCAGCCCGGCATGAGCGACTCCGCCTCGCTCGACAACGTCCTCGAGTTTCTCGTGATGTCGGGCTTGAGTCTGCCCCATGCCATGTCCATGCTCGTCCCTGAGAGTTTCAACGACAAGAACCCCATCAGCGAGGACCTCAAGGCTTTCTACGAGTACCACTCCATCCTCATGGAGCCCTGGGATGGTCCCGCCGCCCTCCTCTTCAGCGACGGCCGCTATGCCGGCGGTATGCTCGACCGCAACGGCCTGCGCCCCGCCCGCTACCTCATCACTCGCGGCGACATGATGGTCGTGGCCAGCGAAGCCGGCGTCATTGGCTTCGAGCCGTCCGACATCAAGGAGAAGGGACGCCTGGAGCCCGGCAAACTCATCTTCGTGGACACCCAGGAGGGACGAATATACTATGATGCCGAAGTCAAGGAGCAGTTGGCCAAGGCACGGCCCTATCGCGAATGGCTCTCGGCAGGACGCATCGAGCTCGACACGCTCAAGAGCGGCCGTAAGGTCGAGACCGACGTGGCCGACTATGACGTCAACCTGCGCGCCTTCGGGTTCACCCGCGAAGATGTGGAGCGCACCATAGCCCCCATGTGCGTCAACGGCAGCGAGCCCATCGCCTCGATGGGTAACGACACGCCGCTGGCGGTGCTGTCGCAGAGGCCGCAGATTCTCTTCAACTACTTCCGCCAGCAGTTTGCCCAGGTTACCAACCCCGCCATCGACCCCATCCGCGAGGAGCTGGTCATGTCGCTCACCGAGTATATTGGCGCCGTGGGCATGAACATCCTTGTGCCCAACGAGACGCACTGTAAGATGGTGCGCCTGCCGCACCCCATCCTCAACAACCGCCAGCTGGACCTGCTCTGCAACATCCGCTACAAGGGTTTCAAGACGGTCAAGATTCCCATGCTCTTCGAGGTGGCCCGCGGCGAGGCCGGTATGCGCGAGGCCCTGGCCACCATGTGCAAGCAGGCTGAGCAGAGCGTGCTCGACGGTGTGAACTACATCATCCTCTCCGACCGCGGCGTGGACGCCACGCATGCCGCCATACCCTCGCTGCTGGCCGTTAGTGCCGTACACCACCACCTCATCAGCGTGCAGAAGCGCGTCGAGACGGCGCTGGTGGTGGAGAGCGGCGAGATACGCGAGGTGATGCACGCCGCCCTGCTCCTGGGCTATGGCGCCAGCGCCATCAACCCCTACATGGCCTTTGCCGTCATCGGCCACCTGGTGAAGAACGGCGATGTGCAGATGAACTATGAGACGGCCGAGAAGAACTATGTCAAGTCGCTCTGCAAGGGCCTCTACAAGGTGATGAGCAAGATGGGCATCAGCACCATACGCTCCTACCGCGGTGCGAAAATCTTCGAGGCCATCGGCCTGAGCGAAGAGGTGCTGCGCCGCTACTTCGGCACGCAGGTCTCTACCGTTGGCGGCGCCACGCTGGCCGACATTACCCGCGACTATGTCCGTCTGCACGACGAGGCCCTGGCCTACAGCAAGGACGCCAACCGCCAGCCGCTGCTGCCGCACGTGGGCCTCTTCTCCTATCGCAAGGACGGCGAGAAGCATGCGTGGAACCCCGAGACTATCGCCACGCTCCAGTTGGCCACACGGCTGGGCAGTTATAAGAAATTCAAAGAGTTTACCGCGCTGGTGGATAACAAGCCGGCGCCCATCTTCCTGCGCGACTTCTTCGCGTTCAAGCAGAACCCCATCGATATAGAGCAGGTTGAGCCCGTCGAGGAGATAGTCAAGCACTTCGTCACCGGCGCCATGTCGTTCGGTGCCATCAGCAAGGAAGCCCACGAGGCCCTGGCGCTGGCCATGAACAAACTCGGTGCGCGCAGCAACACAGGCGAGGGCGGCGAGGACAGCGAGCGCTTCCACGACACCTTCGACGGCATTTCGCTCTGCTCGAAGACCAAGCAGATAGCCTCCGGCCGCTTCGGCGTGACTACGGAATATCTCGTCAACGCCGAGGATATACAGATTAAGGTGGCTCAGGGTGCCAAGCCCGGTGAGGGCGGACAGTTGCCCGGATACAAGGTCAACGAAATCATTGCCCGCACGCGCCACTCCATCCCCGGCATCTCCCTTATCTCGCCGCCGCCCCACCACGACATCTACTCCATCGAAGACCTGGCACAGCTCATCTACGACCTGAAGAATGTCAACCCGCACGCCGCCGTCAGCGTTAAACTGGTGGCCGAGAGCGGTGTCGGCACCATCGCCGCCGGTGTGGCCAAGGCCAAGGCCGACCTCATCGTGATTTCGGGTGCCGAGGGCGGCACGGGTGCCTCGCCTGCCTCGTCCATGCGCTATGCCGGTATCTCGCCCGAGATTGGCCTGAGCGAAACGCAGCAGACGCTGGTGCTCAACGGCCTGCGCTCGCAGGTGCGCCTGCAGACCGACGGCCAGCTCAAGACGGGCCACGACATCATCGCCATGGCGCTGCTCGGTGCCGAGGAGTTTGCCTTCGGCACAGGCGTCCTCATCGTTCTGGGCTGCGTGATGATGCGCAAATGTCACACCAACGCCTGTCCCGTGGGTGTGGCCACCCAAGACCCCGTGCTGCGCGAGCACTTCCGCGGCCGCTACGAATATGTGGTCAACTACTTCCGCTTCCTGGCTCAGGAGGTGCGCGAGTACCTGGCCCAGATGGGCTTCCGCAGTCTGAACGACATCATTGGCCGCACCGACCTGATACGCATCAAGTCGGCTGAGCCTGGTACCAAGGCCGCCGGCCTCGACTTCTCGCGTCTGCTCCATCGCGACGCTGAGGCCGCCGGCCTGCGCCACAGCGGCGAATGGGTGCGCCCCGTGGGCTGCGCCAAGGACGACGAGATTATCCGCGCCGCACACGATGCCATCGAGAACGTGCGCGAGGTGTCGCTCGAGTATGCCATCTCCAACACCGACCGCGCTGTCGGCGCCATGCTCTCGGGCGCCGTGGCAGCCAAGTACGGACAGGACGGTCTGCCCGACGATACGATACAGGTGAAGTTCAAAGGCTCGGCCGGACAGAGTTTCGGCGCCTTCCTCACCCATGGCATCAGTTTCAAGCTCGAGGGCGAAGCCAACGACTATCTGGGCAAGGGTCTGAGCGGCGGACGTATCGCCGTCATGCCGCCTGTGCGCCGAGGCTTCAGCGCCGAGGACAACACCATCGCCGGTAACACCCTGCTCTATGGTGCTACCAGTGGCGAGGCTTATATCAACGGCCGCGTGGGCGAGCGCTTTGCCGTGCGCAACTCGGGCGCCATCGCCGTCGTCGAAGGGGCTGGCGACCACTGCTGCGAATATATGACCGGCGGGCGCGTCGTCGTGCTCGGACAGACGGGGAGCAACTTCGCCGCCGGTATGAGCGGTGGCGTGGCCTACGTATGGGACAAGAACCATACGTTCGACTACTTCTGCAACATGGAGATGGTCGAACTTTCGCTCCTGGAAGACTCGGCCTCGCGCAAGGAACTCCACGAACTCATCCGTCAACACTACCTCTACACCGGCAGCGCACTGGCTCGCCAGATGCTCGACGACTGGAACCGCTACGTCGAAGACTTCATCTGCGTCACGCCTATCGAATACAAGCGCGTGCTGGCCGAAGAGCAGATGCGCAAGCTCCAGCAGAAAATCGCAGAAGTGCAGCGCGACTATTGATAGCCGCCCTCCTCATCATCCTCCAATCGTTTTACCCCACACAATCCATATACCATCATGGGAAATCCTAAAGCCTTTCTCACCGTTCCCCGACAGGAAGCCGGCTACCGCCCCATCCACGAACGCATCACCGACTTTGGCGAGGTGGAACAGACCCTCAATACCGGAGCACGCAAACTCCAAGCCTCGCGCTGCATGGACTGCGGCGTGCCCTTCTGCCACTGGGCCTGCCCCCTGGGCAACCGCCCGCCCGAATTTCAGGACGCCGTGTTCCGCGGCGAATGGCGCGAAGCCTACGACATCCTCACTGCCACCAACGACTTCCCCGAGTTTACCGGACGCATCTGCCCCGCGCTGTGCGAGAAGAGTTGCGTGCTCAACCTGAGCATGCACGCTCCCGTCACCACGCGCGAGAACGAGGCCGCCATCATCGAGGCGGCCTTCCGCGAGGGCTATGTCACGCCGCACACCTATCCGCGCTGCGGACAGCGTGTGGCCGTCATCGGTGCCGGACCGGCCGGACTGGCAGCGGCCAACCAACTCAACCGCCGCGGCTACGACGTGACGGTCTTTGATAAGAACGAGGCGCCGGGCGGACTGCTCCGCTATGGCATACCCAACTTCAAACTGCATAAGCGCGTCATCGACCGCCGCATCCGGCTGATGGAGGAAGAGGGCATCACCTTCACCATGAACACGCCCATCGACGAGGACCACCTGCCCGAGGGCTACGACGCCTGGTGCATCTGCACCGGCACCCCCACGGCGCGCGACCTCAACGTGCCCGGCCGCGACCTGAAGGGCGTCCACTTCGCCCTCGAACTGCTGGCGCAGCAAAACCGCGTCCTGGCCGGCCAGACCTTCAGCAAGGCCGAGCGCGTCACGGCCAACGGCAAGCACGTGCTGGTCATCGGCGGCGGAGATACGGGGAGCGACTGCATCGGTACCAGCCACCGGCAGGGTGCACAGAGCGTGACGCAGATTGAGATCATGCCCAAGCCGCCCGTCGGCACCAATCCCGCCACGCCCTGGCCGCAGTGGCCCGTGGTGCTCAAGACCAGCAGCAGCCACGAGGAGGGATGCGAGCGCCGCTGGTGTCTGACCACCAACCGCTTCATCGGCGACAGCAAGGGCCATCTGACCGGCGCCGAGGTGGAGGAGGTGGAGTGGCTGCCCAACCCCGACGGTGGCCGCCCCATCATGAAGCCTACGGGCAAGAAGGAGGTCATCAAGGCCGACATCGTCTTCCTGGCCATGGGCTTCCTGCGCCCCGAACAGAAGGCGCGTCCCGAGGGCGTCTTTGTGGCCGGCGATGCCGCCACAGGCGCCAGTCTGGTGGTGCGCTGCATCGCCGGTGGTCGCAAGGCGGCTGCCGACATTGACGCCTACTTGAGCAGCCGACGCTGACAACGGCTGCGGGTCAGCCACTCCCCACGCCTTGCCCCGCCCTTTCTCATGCCTCAGTGGACACCTGTCATACTAACGACGGCCCCCTTTCGCCATGCTCGCAGTGTATGCCGAAAGGGGGCCGCCGTATGTCAGCATCATGCCTATCGCAACGACGGTGTGTCATAATGGCCAATCTGCTGCGTTGCTATCGTCTTCGGGCTTGGTCATGTACTTCAGTACACTCCCGGCGCCCTCATCCTCAGCGCCTTGCATCTTAACCATTCTGACACACCTTTGCGTGTGCGTCAAAATTTGCATTTTGACACACCCTCATCTTGATACAGCGGGGTGTTGGTTGGCTTCCTTCTTTTTGTCCATGGTGCCCCGTAAATATGCTCATCCGACCCTATGATGACCTTGCGAGAGGAGACTATATCACTTCACGTTGTGTGCAATCGTTTCCTATCGTCGCCCATTTGGACGGCGAAAACTTTAGGAAAGATTAACGGTCTGCGGGCGCCAACAACGCCTGTGGGCGCTCGAAAAGACGGTCACCCAAACAGAAAACACTACTTGGGCGACTGTGTTTACGGTCGCCCAAGTAGTAAAAACGGTCGCCCAAACCGTAAAGCCGGCCTAATGGGCAATAAAAAAGAGACCCCGAGAGGTCCCTTCCTATATCTGCACTGCAAAGATAATACAAATTAAGCCGAAATGCAAATCGCCCTCTGCCGCCACTTTTCTGAGAAGTAGTAGGTTGGGAAGCGAGAGTTTTCTTTCATCCCGAACAGCCCGGGCTCTTCCCTTTATTCTCCCGGCACCTACTTGGGAACATTACTTCACGAGAACCCTCTTTCCATTGCATATATAAATACCTCTGGGCAGTGACGAAGCACGTTTTGCCGAAACCTTTCGTCCACTGACATCGTAGATGCAACCTGCTGACGATTTGCCAGCACTGGGAATGGAGATGGATGATGGAATATTACTGCCGGAAAGAAGAAAGCCGCCACCACCCTCTGGTGTAAGGCACGAAAGTGTGTATGCCGCACCGCCTATTTCCTCAATGCGTATTATACCTGCACGGACGGAACAAACTGCAGTGGAAAAATCCACGTCAAGATTATCTATCTTCAAGTCAGGCATCTCAACCACA
>JALEZQ010000089.1 GCA_022772475.1 Bacteroidales bacterium
CGGCCTCACCTTCAGCCCCGTGAATCACTACGGCAACAACTACGGCTCGCTCAACAGCAACACCGGCGGCAAGGAGATGTGGCTCTATGCCACCAAAGAGGGAAAGAAGTGCCTCAAACAGCTCTCCGTGGTGGAGAGCGATGACCGCATGGAGGGCGATGACCTCGTCAGGGGCATCAAGAGCGACATGAGCCTCTGGGACAACTACCGCGGCGTGGACATCAACACGGGCGCCGGTGGCAAGTACCGCTACCTGCGCAACGTCTTCTTCGATGTGACCAAGCGGTAAAAACCGCCAAGACCGATGCCCTCGGGCCTTTGACCCGGGGTGTGGAGGAGTGGTTGTTCCGTCCGAAAGGTGCTATCGGCCGAATAAAACGGAAATAATGCCTATCTTTGCGCAAGAATCAATCACGTCATCGCGACAGAAAGAGAAATAACACACGTCTTGGAGAGAATCTTTTGGATTATAGTGCTTGTCACCCTCGTGGGGTGTGGCGGTCAGCATAGTGAGCAGTCGGCCCCCGAAGCCGGCACGAAGCAGCAGACGGTCAGGTTAGTGACCGACATGGCTGTGGCAGACCCGGCGCGGGCGCTGACCACGATAGACAGTATCGAGCAGAAGGGGACGTTGGCCACGTATGATGTCAACGCACTCCGGGCTTTGGTCTATCACAACGGATTGCAGCAGTACCGCCTCTCTTCCTACTATGGGGAGAAGGCCTACCGCGATTCGGCCTTTCTGGCCGACGACCCCGCTGGCTGGCTCGACAACCTGGAGGTGCTGGTCAACCATTGCCTTTCGGAAAAACGCTGTGCCGACGGCCTGCGCTATGCGCACCGAGGCGTCGAGGTGGCCCGAGAAAAGGGCTTGTACCGCAAAGAGGCCAAGTACCTTTTCTACACGGGGCTCTTCAAGGTCGAGTCGGAGGGCACGTCAGATGGCTATGCCCCGCTGCATCAAGCCATCAGCCTCATGGAGCAGCACCTTGGCCCGAAGCCCGGATATGCCGAGGCCGACGATCTGATCTACATCATCGGCATGACGATGAACGTGATGACCCGCCGCGACGACACTGCTCAGGCCATCGAACTCACGCCCCGTCTGCTCCGGGCCCTCCGGCTGCTGGAACAGGCCCCCGATGCCACGGAGGAGGTCATCGACATGAGGCGGGCCATGACCTACGCCCAGTTGGCCGGCAACTATGCCAAGGCCGGCCGGCGCAACGAAGCCCGTCACTACGAGCAGCTCTGCGGCGAGACGGCCTTCTCACAGTCGCCCTTTGGCACCCTGCTTCTCTCCGACCAACTGCTGGCCACGGGGCAGCACCAGCGCCTTCTGGAGCAGATGCAGCAGGCCCTTTCCCTCTTTGGTGAGGACCACAACCTCCGCATCGACATCTTCACCGTGAAGCGGCAGACCTACGAGGCCATGGGCAACAGCAAGATGGCGCTCGCCATGGCCGACAGCATCATCGCCGAGAAGGACAGCGCCAGGGCGCAGAGCCTGCGCGACGATGCCATCCAGCTGACCAAAATCTACGAGGTCGAGGAGAAGGATGCGCTCATAGCCCGTCACCAGTCGGCCCTCACCCTGCACCGCATCGTAACCGCCTTCGTCGTGGCGGTAGCCCTCCTGCTCGCTTTCATCCTCTGGTACGGATGGTATCAAAGGAGAGTCATAAAGCGCAAGAACAAGGCCAGTGCCGACACCATCCGGGAGATGCTCCGCTACAAGGAGCAGTCTGAAATCGCCTCCTCCGCCTCTCCCGAGGCAGCCGAAACAGCAGCCGAAATAGCGGCCGAAACGGCAGCGGAAAGCGTAGCAGATGCGGCGGCAGCGGAAAAAGCTGAGGCAGCACCTTTGGCAGAAGAACTCTTATTCCGTCGCCTCGACCAGCTCATCAAGAACAAGCGCCTTTACGCCAATCCCAAGATGACCCGGGCCGACGTCGCCGCAGCCGCCAAGGTGCCGCAATACCAGTTCGCGACCCTCTTCCAGACATACACCGGCCTGTCGTACAAGGACTACATGACCAATCTGCGGATGGAGTATGCCGCCCAGTTGCTGCGCGACAACGACAACCTCAGCGTAGGGGGCATCGCCAACATGTGTGGCTATGCCAGCCGCCAAGCCTTCTACAACCAGTTCACCAAGAAGTATGGCCTGACCCCTATCGAGTATAAAGAGTCGCTGACCTAACGCCTGCGAGACGATGCGTGTAGGGCACAAAGCCTGTCAGTGCCGCTCCTGTCGGCGTGATAGGAAACGCGCACTGCTTGACGAAGGCCTTTCCGGGAAAATGGCCGAAAGGCGCCATTTGCATTTC
Organism: Bacteroidales bacterium; assembly: GCA_022772475.1. Taxonomy (GTDB): domain Bacteria; phylum Bacteroidota; class Bacteroidia; order Bacteroidales; family Bacteroidaceae; genus Alloprevotella. The sequence continues at coordinate 2,331 of JALEZQ010000089.1, forward strand.
GGCGCTTGTTGTATTATCTTTGCACTGCAACGTGTATAGGGCCCTCTCGCGAGGGCCTTTTTTGTGCCCCAAAAGGCCGTTTACTGTTTGGGCGACAGAAAAAACAGTCGCCCAAACAGTTTTTTCTGTCGCCCAAACAGTTTTCCCTATTCTTTCGGGCACCGTGCCATCGGCATCCACAGGCGGTCGCCGGTGCGCCAGGCCGGATAGCCTTCGTCGTCCGTCTCTTCCGTCCACGGGCCTTTGGGCAGGGGGTGGGCGGAACCGCCGTCGGCAGGGAGGAGCACCAGCGGCCCGCTGCATAGCGCGTTGCGGCTGCCCACCGTCTGCGGCCGCGGACTGAGGGGCCATTCTATCATCACCTCGTCGCCGTTGCGCCAGCGGCGGTCGATGACCACGTAGCCGTCGGCATAGGTCACGCCGAGGGCCTCGCGCCCGTTGATACACACCAAGGGTGCACCCTTGGGCAGACCCTGCTGCCCGCTGTGCTGAGCCGCGCTGATGGCCCATACCGGCAGGCGCAGGTGCAGGACGATGCGCTCCTGGCTGCGGCGAAGCGACGACAGGCGTATCTTATGGCGCGGGCCGAAGGGCATGGCCGTGAGCTGGTCGATGACGCAGGCAAACTGTGCCGTGCGGATGCGCGTGGTACTGTTCGTAAAGAGGTTGACCCATAGGCCATTGCCCTGTGTGGCATAGACCATGCCCGCGCTGGCAAAGAGCGCCTTGGCCGCCAGATGGCGGTCGGCGGTCGGCGCCAGACTGTCCACGGCGCAGGTCAGCACGTCGTTATACAGCGCGCGCTCGGCGGCGTCCATCAGGGCGCCGTCGCCCGTCAGCAGAAACAGGCGGGCGGCGTGGTGGACCATGGCCGTGGTGCGGCCCATGTGCTCTCGCCGCGCTTTGCTTTTATTCCCCGGCCATAGGCCCGACGGCGACAGATGGGGGGCGCAGGTGCTCTGCCAGAGGGCGTACAGCCGGCTGCTGTCGGCAGCGGGTGTGTCGGCGATGGCGGCGCCGGGGTTGCTGTCGGCAAGCATGGCCACGCCGCGCAGGTCGCTCAGGCCCTCGCCCCACACCACGACGCTGTCGGCCGTCACGTAGGTCAGCGGCTGCGGGAGAAAGTGCTGGCCGCGCGCGGCGATGCAGGATAGCAGAAGTAGGGTGGTCGCCGTAAGCAGGCGGAGAAGGTGTCGTGACATTGGGGGTGGGGAAAGGATGGATTAGAGTCATTGCTGTCCGGTAAAAGTTCTGCGGGGCGGAGGATGGCTGAAGGCCATCCCAAACCCGACGAAGGCGGGTTTGCTTGTAGCCCAGGGCAAGCGACCGAAGGGAGCGACACCCTGGGTAAGCGGACGAGCCCGCATCGCGCTGTAAGTGCAAAAGCCCTAAAAGGGGGCAGCGCCCCCGGTGGGCGAGGGTTCAAGCTACACATCTTCACTTAGCGAGGGCGTTGCCCTCTACTAAAGCTTTTGCCCTTACAGGGCGTGGATCGCTCGGGCGGCCCTACCCAGGGTGTCGCTCCCTTCGGTCGCTTGCCCTGGGCTACAAGCTCTCCCTCCTGCGGAGGTCGAGGGATGGCCTTCAGCCATCCTCATCGCCGCTAAGAGGCTTGTCGCAATGAAATAGCCTTTGGTATAGAACATAGAGTCGGTTTACCGGACAGCAATAGATTAGAGTAAAGCAATTTGCGGCAGTGCGCCGCTAGGAGGTGCCGTCCATTGACGGCACCAGGGGCGATGTATGAACGGTAATAATCAGCGCAAAAGCATTGAAACTGCGGCGGGGCGCCGTCAATGGACGGCGCCTCCTACGGGGCACCGCCGCACTCAAACATACAATGCGGGACTGCCCCGCCCTTGCCGCACATCGGACGCCGGGAGCGGCGACCCTTGGGCGGCAGGGGAGGGATAGCCCCGTATGGAGAGGTTTTAGCGGAACATCCTGACGAACCAGCGTGGGCCGCTGACGATGATGGCAATGACGATGATGAGGATGATGAGGCTGATGATGAGGCCCGTAATGGCCATGCCCTTCTTCGGACGGCACAGACCCACGATGCTGAAAATCAAGCCTACCAACCACGTTGCGACGAAGCCGATGACCGGGAACCAGTTGAGGAGCGACAGCAGGGCCAGCACCATACCCGTCATGCCGGCGGCATTGAACGGCACGCGCTCGGCCGAGGCTTCGTGCGGACGTTCTACGCTGTAGTTTTCGTCAACAGGCTGTACGTTGATGGGCTGCGTGTTGACCACCTGCGGCTGTGCGTACACGGGCTGCGGCTGCACAGGCTGCGTGTTGACTACCTGCGGCTGTACAGG
>JALEZQ010000012.1 GCA_022772475.1 Bacteroidales bacterium
ACCAAGGCGTTGCGTCTGCCCGCGTAGTAGTACCACGTCCATTGACGTGGTACTCAGAACTTCATCGTGGTGCCCAGCCCCGATCCCTTTTTAGTAGGCGTTTTATTAGGCGTTGCGCCTGACGTCGCAACAAGTACTGAGAGCCACGTCAATGGACATGGCTCTACTATTGGTGCCCACCGCTATACCAAGTCTTAAACCACGGCGTTGCATCTGAGGCCGCATAGTAGTACCACGTCCATTGACGTGGTACTCAGAACTTCATCGTGGTGCCAGCCACGATACCTATTTTTAGGCGTTTTAATAGGCGTTGCGCCTATCGTCGCAACACGTACTGAGAGCCATGTCAATGGACATGGCTCTACTATTGGCGCCCAGCCACGATACCAAGTCTTAAACCAAGGCGTTGCGTCTGAGGCCGCATAGTAGTACCACGTCCATTGACGTGGTACTCAGAACTTCATCGTGGCGCCGGCCACGATACCTTTTTGTAGGCGTTTTAATAGGCGTTGCTCCTGACGTCGCAACACGTACTGAGAGCCACGTCAATGGACATGGCTCTACTATTGGTGCCCGGCCACGATACCTATTTTGTAGGCGTTTTAATAGGCGTTGCGCCTATCGTCGCAACACGTACTGAGAGCCACGTCAATGGACATGGCTCTACTATTGGCGCCCAGCCACGAAGAAAAACAATTATTTCTAAATAAAGAGCGCCGGCAGTGCCCCTGTCTGTCTATTTTTCAATATCTTTGCCCAGGATATCCCTTCTTTCACAAGACATAACTAAAACCTTAATACCATGCGAACCATCCCCCTGCTTCTTTCCGCAGCGCTCTGGTCGGCCGGCACGCTCTGTCTGCATGCCGACGAGGTGACGCTGACCACGGCCAAGGCCATCGGCGACGAGCTCACCATCGCCGTCAATGCCGACGCAGCCCTGCGCCTCACATGGGGCAACGGCGAAAGTCAGGAGTTTGCCTCCGACGGCAGCATGCTGACCATCCCCGTTCGGCATCCACAGTTGACCATCACCACCACCGTGGGCAAGCTCACCCGCCTCTACGTCCAGGACTGCGGCATCAGCGTCCTCGACCTGGCCAAAGCCCCCAACCTTGAAGAACTCTACGCCGCCGACAACCTGCTGGCCACGCTGTCCATCACCGACTGCCCCAACCTGCAGACCATCGACGTGCAGAACAACCGCCTCGCCGTGCTCGATGCCAGCGAGCAGACCGACCTCTACGACATCAATGTGGCCGGCAACGGCATGGAGGGCACGCCCCTGCGCCTCAACACGTCGGCACGCCCCGTTTACTACGTCGTGGCCGACAACAGCCTGACTTCCCTGTCCTCCTCCACCATCCTGACCAAGGCCCGCACCATCTGGGCACAGCACAACGCCATCACCACGGCCTCCCTCAGCACCGCTGCCGACCTGCGCTCGCTCTGCCTGTCGGACAATAAGGTGCGCAGCCTCACCCTGGGCGAAAAACCCATGCTGCGCCACCTGTGGGTGGACAACAACCTCCTCTCCACCATCGACATGACCAAGGGCGCCCCCGTGCTCACCACCATGGCCGCCGACCACAACCAGCTGACCACCATATCGTGGGATGCCGCCTGCGGCGACGCCCTGACCGACGCCTACCTGCACGACAACGCCATGATGCTCAACTCCATGCCGCCGTTCAAGTATCACAACCGCGACATTCACATTGTCTATCAGCCCATGGCCCCCTATGCCGTAGAGCGCGTCTATAACCTCAACGAGGCTTGCGACTTCGCCCCGATGCTGCGCAAGGGCGGCTTCGGCACCACCATCGCCTCGACCTACAAACTCATCGACGGCGAGGGCAACACCCTGGTCAAGGGTACCGACTACACCGAGAGCGGCCGCGTCTTCACCTTCCTCACCCCGCATACGGGCGTTGTGCTCACTGGCAACTGGGGCACGTTCTATTCGTTCCAGACCACGCCCTTCAACATCGGCGTGCCCGATGCCATCGACGAGGTAGCCACACCAGCCGCCCTTACCGTCAGCGGCAGCGACGGCACCCTGGCCATCACCCTCGGTCAGGCCACCCGCGTGACCGTCTGCGACGTTCAGGGTCGCATGCTACACGTTGGCACCCTCTGCGCCGGCACTCATCGTCTGGCTGTGCCCGCTGGCCTCTATGTGGTCAACGGCGTGAAGGCCATCGTGCGCTGAGGCCAAGACTTCCTCTTCTCCACACACACAAATCCTTTCCTAAACCATCACACGACTATCCCATGAAAACCACTATACTCGCCGCTCTGGCTCTGGCCCTTGGCGTGCAGACCGCCAGCGCGCAGTCGCTGCACCCCGTGGCCGATGAATCCAAGGCCACGCACATCCTGACCAGCAAGGACACCCTCCGGCTGGCCTACAACGCCGGCATCGGCACCGTCGCCGTCAGCACCAATGCCGCCGGCTACAGCGTCGAGCCTGACGCCGATGCGCCCTGGGTCACCTGCCGCAAGGAAGCCAACGGCAACCTGACTTTCTTTGCTCAGTACCATTACGACGCCATGAAGCCGCGCTACGCCACCTTCACCCTCAAGAGCGACGACGGCACCTGCAGCCATCCCCTCGTGATATGCCAGCGCGCCAACACCTCCGCCACCGATCTGGGCGACAAGAAAATAGCCATCCAAAACGCTACGGCCAGTTCGACGCAGAGCGGCACCGAAATCAACAAGAGCTACGACGACAATATCAACACCATCTGGCACAGCAGCTGGGACGGCGCCTCCTTCCCCATCAACGCCACCTACACGTTCAAGGAAGCCTCGCATATCGACTACCTCATCTATACCCCGCGTCTTGACAGCCGCAACGGCCGTTGGGGCATGGTCACCGTCTATTATGCCACCGCCGACGCGCCCACAACCTTCGTCAAGGCCTGCGATGCCGACTGCGGCATGAACAGCACCTCCACGCGCATCGAACTGGGTGACGGCGGTCTGGACAATGTGAAGAAAATAAAGATTGACATCCGCAGCACCGACGGTACGCCGCTCAATAAGTTTGCCTCGTGCGCCGAAATCGGCTTCTACGCCACCGACCGCTCGCTCGAAGAGGCTACGGCAGGCATCTTCACCTCTCCCCTCTGCGAAGCCCTCAAGCCCGGCATCGACTCTACCGCCGTCAACAAAATCATGCACCCCTACGTGCGCCAGTTGGCCCTGGCCATGCTCGGCGACTACTCCACCGAGTTCCGCGTGGCCACCTTCTCCTGCTACGAAGACCGCAACCAGCTGCGTGCGCGCCTCAAGACCTCTTCACCCTACGACAACTACGAGAACCCCACCGGCATCTACTTCTCTAAGGGCGATAAGGTCGTCATCTTTGCCGAGGGCATCGAGGAGGCCTTCACCCCCAGCCTCTGCATCTACAACCTGAGTAACGAGAAGGACATCGAGACCGAAGGCCAGGTGGCCACCTACTACCCCCTGCACAACGGTGTCAACGTCATCACCGCCGCCAACCGCGGTAACGGCTACCTCAGCTACTACGCCAACGACTACGAGCAGGCGCCGCAGATACGCCTCCACTTCGCCATGGCCACCGAAAACGGCTACTTCGACGCCCAGCGCCATAACGACGACGACTGGCAGCGTCTGCTGGCCAACGCCAAGAGCGATATCTTCGACGTGCTGAGCCAGCGCCTCCACGTGGCTGCTCCCACAGAATACCTGCGCGAACTCTGCCCCAAGAACGGCAGTCGCCTGGCCGAGATACACAACCAGATTGTCTATCGCGAGCACGAACTCATGGGCCTGATTCAGGAGAACGAAGAGCCCCGCAACCACCAGTTTGCCCGTCCCGTCAAGAGCGGCATGTTTGCCGACGGCTACGGCGCTGCCGCCTACTTCAGCGGCTTCAAAGGTTGGATCAACCCTACCGACTTCGGCTTCTGGGGCCTGGCCCACGAACTGGGACACAACAACCAGATTGCACCCGGCTTCAAGTGGAGCGGATGCGGCGAGACCACCAATAACATCTACTCCTCATGGGTGCAGCACAAGGTGGGCGCCGCCGATGCCTTCGGTAACGGCAAACACACCCTTGAGGATGAGAAAACCGGTATCGACGACTACAAGGGCCTGCGCGGCGGACGCTTCGAGGCCTACATGGAGCAGGGCGTGCGCATGGGCAAGAGCTGGCAGTTGCAGGACGGCCCCGACTACTACGGCAACGCCTTCAACGACAAGACCGTCACCGCCGTCGATGAGAACGGCAACAACATCGGCACCGTCACCACCAAGTCGCGCAACTTCGACCACTTCGTCAAGGTCATCCCCTTCTGGCAGATTATCCTCTGGAGCGAGGAAGTAGGCGCCTGCCCCGGCACCATAGGTCGCCTCATTACCTCCTACCGCAGAGGTTTCGACACCGCCAAGTTCAACACCAACGGCAAGCAGCAGGTCGAGATGATGAAGCGCCTCTGCGATGCCGCCGGCTACAACCTCCTGCCCTTCCTCACCAAGGCCGGCCTGGCCCGCCCCATCAAGCAGTATGTCGAGGACTATTCGGCCGGCTGGAACATCATCACCGAGGGTATGCTCAACGACCTCAAGGCTTACGTCGAGAGCAAAAACTATCCCGAGCCTCCCGCCGCGCTCAACTATATCAACGCCTACAACTGGACCCGCTTCCGCGACCGCACGCCCCTCACCGACGCCGGTCTGGGTAAGGGCTGCAGTGCACCCGCCAGCAACCGCGTCCGCGTGGACAACAACGTATGGGCCGGCGCTGTGGGCTACGAGACCTACAACACCAGCGGCGACCTCATCCGCATCACCGTATTCGGCCTGGGCGACAACCAGGGAGCCACGCGCTACACCCACGTCCTCTTCCCCGCCAGCGAGGATGCCAGCTACATCATGGCCGTAGGCTACGACGGCACCAAGGTGAAAGTCTATCAGAAATAGCCTCTTGTGAAAAGCGTGCCGAGGTTTTCCCCCGGCAGTACGCGCCCCCTACGGGCTGTCCCACAGCGCTTCGGCGCCATCGGGGCAGCCCGTTTTTGGTGTCGCCGTACTTGCCGCCAGCATTTTGCGCAGCGGTGGGGCTGCCGGCACCGAATCTTTTGGCTAACTTTGCAGGCTGTAATCCCCTATAGTGTAAGAAAAAACGTTGTTTACATGGAAGAAAAGAAGAAGTACACCGGCTTGACTGACGCCGAGGTGGCTGCCAGCCGCGAGAAGTATGGCAGCAACGTGCTCACCCCGCCCGAGAAAGAGCCGCTGTGGAAACAGTTCCTCGGCAAGTTTGCCGACCCGCTCATCATCGTGCTCCTCATCGCCGGCGCCCTGTCCGTCGGCATCTCGTTCTACGAGTTCTTCGGCCTTCAGCATGGCGCCGAAGTGTTCTTCGAGCCCGCCGGCATCTTCGTGGCCATCCTGTTGGCCACCGGTCTGGCCTTCTACTTCGAACGGCAGGCCGACAAGGAGTTTTCCCTCCTCAACCAGGTCAATGACGACGAGCCCGTCGAGGTCTATCGCAATGGCCAACTCACGCAGGTGCCCCGCCGCGACATCGTCGTGGGCGACCTCATCGTCATCAATACCGGTGAGGAGGTGGCCGCCGACGGCCAACTGGTCGAGGCCGTCCACCTGCACATGGACGAATCGACCCTCACCGGCGAGCCCATGTGCGCCAAGAGCACCGACCCCGCCGACGCCGACCCCAACGCCACCTATCCCACCGACCACGTCATGAAGGGCACTAAGGCCATGGAGGGCCACGGCATCATGCGCGTGCTCGCCGTCGGCGACCGCACCGAGCAGGGCAAGGTCTTCGAAGCCGCACAGATTGACGACAGCGTCAAGACGCCCCTCAACGAGCAGCTCGACGGACTGGCCGGTCTGATCACCAAACTGAGTTACGCCTGTGCCGCCCTCATCATCGTGGGCCGCCTCATCGTCTTCTTCCATTGGACTCCCGCTGCCTTCACCCTGATCGTGCCCACGGCGCTCTTCTTCTGGATGGTGGTGTGCAAGTTTAAGGTTTGGCGCTGGCCCGCCATCGTCGCCGCCATCGCCGGCTACTTCGCCGCCCTGGTGGGCATGAGTCTGTGGTGCCACCACCTGATGGCCGACGCCGCCGGCAACCTCGTCCCCGCCGACCCCGGCATCCTGGTGGGCTATATCCTCCAGACCCTCATGATTGCCGTCACCCTCATCGTCGTCAGCGTGCCCGAGGGCCTGCCTATGGCCGTCACACTGTCGCTGGCCTACTCCATGCGCCGCATGCTCAAGACCAACAATCTGGTGCGCAAGATGCACGCCTGCGAAACCATGGGCGCCACCACCGTCATCTGTACCGACAAGACCGGCACGCTGACGCAAAACCAGATGCGCGTGGACGACATCAAGGTGTATGACGCCAAGATTCCCGCCGCCCTCATGCACGAGGGCCTCGCCGTCAACTCCACCGCCGAACTCGACTATACCGGCGCCAAGCCCCAGGTGCTCGGCAACCCCACCGAGGGCGCCCTGCTGCTCTGGCTCCACGACCAGGGCGTCGATTACCGCCCGCTACGCGAGGCCGTGCAGACCGTGGCCGAACTGCCCTTCACCACCGAGCGCAAGTACATGGCCACCATGGTGCGCTCCGCCGCCATGCCCGGCAAGACGGTGCTCTTTGTAAAGGGTGCTCCCGAGATTGTCTTCTCGCTCTGCGCCACCGCCGACGTCGATAAGGCCACCCTCGACGCCCAGCTCCTGGCCTACCAGCAGCGCGCCATGCGCACCCTGGGCTTCGCCTATCAGGTGGTAGAAGACGGCGACGACACCATCGCCGACCAGCGCGTCACCGCCCGCCGCCCCCACTTCATCGCCATCGCCGCCATCGCCGACCCCGTGCGCGCCGAGGTGCCCGATGCCGTCCGCGAATGTGTGCAGGCCGGCATACGCATCAAGGTGGTCACCGGCGACACCCCGGGCACGGCACGCGAGATTGGCCGCCAGATTGGCCTCTGGACCGATGCCGACGACGACAGCCACATCATCACCGGCCCCGAGTTTGCCGCCCTCAGCGACGCCGAACTCGAAGCCCGCATCATGGACCTCAAGATCATTGCCCGCGCACGGCCTATGGACAAGAAGCGCCTCGTCGAGACCCTGCAGCGCATGCACCAGGTGGTGGCCGTCACCGGCGACGGCACCAACGACGCCCCGGCCCTCAAGGCAGCCCACGTCGGCCTCTCGATGGGCGACGGCACGTCTGTGGCCAAGGAGGCCAGCGACATCACCATCGTCGATAACTCCTTCTCCTCCATCGGCAAGGCCGTCATGTGGGGACGCTCGCTCTATCAGAACATCCAGCGCTTCCTGCTGTTCCAGCTCACGGTCAACGTCACCGCCTGCTTCATCGTGCTCTGCGGCGCCTTCATGGGCACCGAATCGCCCCTGACGGTGACGCAGATGCTCTGGATCAACCTCATCATGGACACCTTTGCCGCCGTGGCCTTGGCCTCGCTGCCGCCCTCCGAGCAGGTGATGTCCGACAAGCCCCGCGACCGCCGCGCCTTCATCCTCACCCGCGCCATGAAGGCCAACATCATCGGCGTAGGCGGCTTCTTCTTCCTCATGCTCCTGGCCCTGCTCTACGTGTTCCAGCACGCCGACATCTGCTGCGTCACCGACCTGTTCCATTTCTCGCTCGGCGAGAAGGGCGTCGTTACCGACTACGAGCTGACGCTGCTCTTCACCATCTTCGTCATGACCCACTTCTTCTACCTCTTCAACGCCCGCGCCTTCGGCACACGCCGCAGCGCCCTCCACTTCAAGGGCTGTCGGGGTCTGCTCCTCATCGCGACCATCATCATGGTCGGTCAGGTGCTGATGGTAGAGTTGCCCGGTCTGCAGCAGTTCTTCAACGTCACCAGCATGAGCCTCGAAGACTGGGTCATCGTCACCCTCGGCTCCTCCCTCGTGCTTTGGGTGCGCGAAGCCGCCCACCTCGTGCGCCGTCTGGTGCGAAAGTAAGCGTCCCCTCGGACGGACTGAGACGGACGGACAGAGACATATATAATATATAAAGGAAGGAGGCTGTGTCAAGGCAAAATTTGACACAGCCTCCTTCCGTATTGACACAGCCTCCTTCCGTCCTATTCCGTCCTCCCCCCGCGCAGGGTACGTCGGTGGACGGCATAAAAAATGCAACCTCGCATCGTCACGACGAAAGGTTGCCTCACAGAACTTATATAGAGATGAAAAAACTATGTTTCGCTTGTCTGTTGCAAATATAGAGGCTTTTTTGAAAAGCGCAAAATTTTTTTGAAAAAAAACAATAAAGATTGACGCTCGGGCATAAAGAATGTGAACGCGCGCCGTTCGGTCACCATCCCGTGGCCTGCCATCCCGCTGCGTCGTACCATGCCGTGCGGGCGAAACAGGCGTTGAGGTCGCCATAGATGCACCTTGCGGCGTTGGACGTATAGACGCTTTGGGGCACGAAGATCGCCATGCTGCAGGTGGTGTTGGGGTTGACGCGGGCAAAGTTGTAGACGCTCGGCCCGATCCATACGCGGTCTGTGGCGGCGTGGTAGGTCACGGCATAGTCGATGGCGCGGCGTGCTTCAGCGGCCGTGCTGTCGGGCAGCAGGTGCTGGAGCGCCTCGATGGCGTCGAAGTGGTAGGGGCGGTAATTGAGTTTCCAGCCGTAGCCCTGGTAGGTGGTGACGCCGCTCATGTCCGGCGAGGTGCGGCCCGCCAGCGGCGAGGAGGGTAGGGCGCGGCGCAGGACGGCCGCCAGCGAGTCGAGGCGGGCGGGACACACGGCCGCCAGCGCCATACCGTCGCTGTCGGCCACGCGCATGTACTGGTCGATGATGGCCCGGTCGGGTTGGTCGGCAAAGAGGCCGTCGTTGACCTGCAGTTCATAGTCTGCCCCGCTGTACGGCACCGCGATGGGCGAGGCGATGACGTGGTCCGTGACGTGGCGCAGGTCCCATGCCCCCTCCACCGTCTGCATCAGACAGGCGTCGAAGAAGATGTAGTCCATGTGGATGCCCGCCGCCGTGATGGCGTCGGCCAGCGCCGAGAGGTCCATCTGCGTGGTGTTGCCGTCGCCGTCGCCCATGCTGTCCTCGCCGATGAAGCGCAGGCGGGGCTGCGCGTCGGCCGAGGGGTGGATGGCGGGCAGCCAGCCGTCGCCGTGCGATTCTATCACCAGTCCGTAACTGTCGGCACTGTAGCGCTCGCGCACCAGGCGCAGCACGCTGCTGAGAAACACGGGGGAGGTGCTGTTGGCCTCAGAGGCCCAGCGGTGTACCCGCACGGGCTTCTCCGTGTCGGCCCCGATGCGGTATAGACGCGGCGGGCGGCTGTCGTCGATGAGCACCAGCAGGCGGTCGTCAGGCCGGACGGCGGCGCGAGCGCGGACCAGTTCGAGCGAGTCGTTGCGGACGCAGCCGTAGTCCTCCAGTGAGTTTTGCATGGCCATATATACCAGGACCGTGCGTCGGCCGTGCGGCAGCGGTGCCGTTTCGGTGGGATAGCCGTCGTCCGGCAGGGCGTCGTCGTGGTCGGAACAGCCCGCCATCATGGCGAGCAGAGAGAGCAGGATGAGGAGCGTGCGAATCATGATCGAAGCAGGAGGAAGAATAGAAACAGTACTGACGAAGGCTGCCGCTGTGGGCTTTATCGCAGGTTTTCGGCCGGCAAAGTTACGTATTTCCCCGCAAAGGTCAGCGGCACGTCCCGCTACTTCCCGCAAAAAGGGCCCTTTGTGGCGCCGCTCCTCTCCTTTGCGGCCACATAGCCGCTGATTTTCTTGCCCGTTTGGCAGGGTTTTTGTTATTTTGTAGCACATTTGGGCGGATGGCGCGTTGCAGCGTCCCCATTTCCTTCCGCCCCCTCCCCATTACCTATTTGCAATCATGAAGAACAACACACCCCTCCTCGCCCTCCTGCTTCTCGCCGGCACGTGCCTTGTCGCCTGTGGTGGCGGTGGCGCCAAGGCCGATGGCGGTGCCGACAGCACAGCCGTGGCCGTCAGCGAGCCCGCCGGACCGAAGCCTTCGGAACAGCCCGTAACCCACCACTACGACACGAACGTCGGTAGTCACTCCTATAATATAAGCGTGGCACGCAGTGTGGACAGCATTGCGTCCACCGTGAGCGATGACTTCGACCAGACGTACTACGACAACGTCGTCGTCGTCAACATCAGCCGTGACGGCCAGCCCTTCTTCAGCCACACCTTCCGCAAGGACACCTTTGCCGACTATCTCGACGACAACCAGAAGCAGACCATGGTGCTCCTCGGCATGGCCTACGACCAGAGCATGTCCGGCGGCTCGCGCCTGAGCCTCACCGCCCGCGTGGGCGAGCCCTGTGTGGGCGAGGGTCCCGCCTTCCTCATCGAAGTGCCCCTGAGCGGCGGCGCCTTCAGCATAGTGCGCGATACGCGCGTGGCCGACGAGGTCGATGCCTACGTGACGCAGGACGACAGCCTCAGTAGGCAATAGCCTTGGGGCGGGCCATAGTGGAGAACCCCCAACGAACAACAACATAACGACGCAACAATAACCCTATGAAGAAATTTCTTGTGGCCGTAGCCTGTGTGTGCGCGGCCTTCATGTGCCCGTCCGTCAGTACGGCGGCACCTGCCGGCGACGGTGCCGGCGTCACCCTTGACGACGTAGTGGGCGGCAGCTACTACGGCCAGCGTATAGCCGGCGTGCGCCCCCTGGCAGATGGCGAGAGCTACGCCCGCATCTCGCCCGACGGCAAGAAGATTGTGCGCCACTCCTTCCGCACCGGTCGCGAGACGGGCGTCATCTTCGACGCCACGGCGACGCGCGGCGATGTCAAGGTGAACGGCGTCGAGGGCTACATCATGTCGCCCGACGAGAGCCGCATCCTCATCCAGACCAAGACGCGCTACATCTACCGCCGCTCGTTCACGGCCGAGTATTTCATCTATGACGTGAAGAACAACCGCCTCACGCCGCTCTCCGAGGGCGGTCCGCAGCAGGCCCCCGTCTTCTCGCCCGACGGCAACGTCATCGCCTTTGCCCGCGAGGGCGACCTCTACCTGTGCAAACTGCTCTTCGGCGGCGCCGAGACCCGCGTCACCAAGGACGGCGAGCGCGGCAAGGTGCTCAACGGCATACCCGACTGGGTGTATGAGGAAGAGTTTTCCACCAACTGCTCCTTCTGCTTCTCGGCCGACTCGAAGATGCTGGCATGGATACGCTACGACGAGAGCCAGGTGCCCCTCTTCTCGTTCGACATGTATAAGGGGGCCTATCCTACGCTCACCCAAAACGACGTCTATCCCGGCGCCTTCACCTACAAATACCCCGTCGCCGGCGAGCGCAACAGCACCGTCAGCGTCATGACCTTCGACATCAAAAACCGCGCCACGCGCACCATCGAAGTGCCCATGGACAGCGACGGCTATATCCCCCGCATCCGCTTCACCGACAACCCCGACCAGCTGGCCATCGTCGCCCTCAACCGCCACCAGAGCCGCATGGACCTCTACATGGCCAACCCCCGCTCGACGGTGTGCAAACTGGTGCTGCGCGAGGAGAACGACCGCTACCTGCGCGAGACGGCCTACGAGTCGCTCCGCTTCTACGGCGACCACTTCGCCATGCTCTCCGAGCGCGACGGCTACCAGCACCTCTACTGGTACACCACCGGCGGACGGCTGGAGCGCCAGGTGACGAAGGGAAAGTATGAAGTGACGGCCTTCCACGGCTACGACCCCGCCACCGGCCGCTTCTACTACACCAGTTGCGAAGAGAGCCCCCTGCGCCGCGCCGTCTATGTCAAAGAAAAGAACGGCAAGGTGCGCAAACTCTCCACCGAGCAGGGCACCAACGAGGCCACCTTCTCCACCTCGTTCAAATACTTCATGAACGTCTATAGTTCGGCCACGCAGCCCTACGTCACCACCCTGCGCAGCAACGACGGCAAGGTGCTCACCACCCTGCTCGACAACGCCGACCTCAAGGCCAAGGCCGACGCCACACTCGGACAGAAGGAGTTTTTCTCCTTCACCACGGGGCAGGGCGTCACCCTCAACGGCTACATGATCAAGCCGCGCAACTTCGACCCCTCCAAGAAGTACCCCGTGCTCATGTACCAGTATAGCGGTCCGGGCTCGCAGGAGGTGAAAGACAGCTGGGGCATGGGCTTCTACGGCGCCGGCGTCTTCGAGAGCTACCTCAACACCCGCGGCTACATCTGCGTCTGCGTCGATGGCCGCGGCACGGGTTTCCGCGGTGCCGATTTCGAGAAATGCACCTACCTGCGTCTGGGCGAGAAGGAATCGAACGACCAGGTAGAGGCCGCCCTCTATCTGGGCACGCTGCCCTACATCGATAAGGACAACATCGCCATCTGGGGCTGGAGCTTCGGCGGCTTCAACACGCTGATGGCCATGGGCGAGGGCCGCCCCGTCTTCCGCTGCGGCATCGCCGTCGCCGCCCCCTCCAACTGGAAGTACTACGACACCGTCTATACCGAGCGCTACATGCGCACGCCGCAGGAGAATGCCGACGGCTACAAGGTCAACCCCATGGAGCGCGCCGGCCGCTTCCACGGCGACCTGCTGCTCATGCACGGCACCGCCGACGACAATGTCCACCTGCGCAACGCCATGGAGATGAGCGAAGCCCTGGTGCAGGCCAACAAGCAGTTTGAGATGCAAATCTACACCAACCGCAACCACAGCATCTACGGCGGCAACACCCGCCGCCACCTGCTGACGCGCCTGTGCAACTTCCTCGACGCGAAGATGAAGTAAGTGAAGGAGTAAGATACTATTGAAAGTAAGATACATATTGAAACAGCGGCTGCGCCAACATTCGTCCCGGCGCAGCCGCTGTTTTTTTGATAAAAAAGCATAAAGACAGACGGACTTTTACTTTTAAGTGAAATACTCTTCCTATCTTTGCATTGACAAAACATGGTAATATATGAGTGAAGCCGAATTGAAATTGGTTACAGATGCGAAAAACTGTACCATGTACACAATACAATTCCTATAGAAAATATCATTGAAACTGATAAAACATTTGACTTATGAAGCGGACGAATGTATCATTTGACGAAATGTTGGCAAACACCTCTCCTGCCATACAGCAGGAAGTGGCAATGGAATTTGCCGTTTCCAACCGGATTTATGAGTTGATGACACAACGTGGTTTGACCAAACTGCAGTTTGCTCAGGCTCTT
>JALEZQ010000008.1 GCA_022772475.1 Bacteroidales bacterium
CCGACACGGGCGGCTTCACCTACAATTCTGCCGACCCGGAAATCTATGAGATAATAGCCCTCCTCCTGACCAAGGGAATTGACAAAGACAAAATCTATCGCAACGTCTTCCACGTCTTCTCCACCGACCGAATCCGTCTGACCGGATACGTGCTCTATGAAAAGTTGCAGTTCTTCGCCGGAAACAAAGCAGCCGTCTTCACACTGACGCGCGAAGAAATGAAACGCTTCCACTTCATCCGCGGTGACGCGGAAGGATTGGTGAACATGCCGCTGCAAGTGAAAGGCATGAAACTCAGCATTTCTCTGCGGGAAGACACGGAACGTGACGTGGTGAGGGTGTCGCTCCGCTCGGTCGATGATTTCCCCTGCAACCGCATGGCGGAAGAGTTCTTCAACGGCGGAGGTCACCTCAACGCTTCGGGCGGCGAACTGCCCTTCCCGCTCGAAGAAGCCGTCCGTACCGCCGAGAAGGCCATCGAATGTTTTAAGGACAAACTCTGAAACGCTCAAGACCTCAGCCCATGCCACACGACCACCCTGCGGCCGACCCCATGGGGCAAGCCATCCTGGATTACGCCACCGAAGGCAAGCATCATCATCCACTCGTCGTACACTCTCCCGATTTTGATGACGACGAAATCCCCGTTCCCTATCTCTTTCGCTCCCTCTCAGATATGCCTCGCCTTGAGCAGCAGGCCCTCTCGCTGTGCCGAGGGCGCGTGCTCGATGTCGGCGCAGGTGCGGGTTGCCATTCTCTGGCCCTACAGACAGCCGGTAAGGAGGTCGTCTCGGTAGATATTTCCCCGTTGTCCACCCAAGCACGGCAGATGCGTGGTGTCAAGCAAGCCCTTGTGGCCGACATATTCTCCGATGAACTACCCGGTTCTTTCGACACCATCCTGCTTCTCATGAACGGCCTCGGCATCGCCGGAACGCTCCAGCGTCTTCCCCTGTTGCTCCGTCGTTGCCGTGCCCTGCTTTCACCGGGCGGCGTCGTGCTGGCAGACTCTACCAACCTCTGCTACCTCTATGATGACGATGAGCAGGCGTCACTCGCTGCA
The DNA here is from genome assembly GCA_022772475.1 of Bacteroidales bacterium. GTDB lineage: Bacteria > Bacteroidota > Bacteroidia > Bacteroidales > Bacteroidaceae > Alloprevotella. Next base: position 1,064 of record JALEZQ010000008.1, read on the forward strand.
GATGCCCGTCGGGCGGCACAGACCGTTGTCAAGCAGCAGGCTCGACAACTCCAAAAGCCCTCTCCTCGCGCCTCCGATGTTCCTTATTATGGTCAGGTGACCTACAGCATGAGTTATGGCGCCCTCCATGGTCCTCTCTTCCCCTGGCTCTATGTCGATTACGAAAGTCTCCTGACAATCGCCGCATCCTGCGGATTCCGCGCAGAACGAATTGCCGACGGGCCCAACCACGCCTATCTGGCAGCCTTGACCCTTGTCTGAAACGCCTCCTCCTCCTTCTTCTTACGTAGGAGATACTTCTATCCGCAAATACTAAACTTACTTTATCCATGAAACACTGCCTTTGTTCGCTCCTTGCCCTGTTGGTCTCCATACAGGTCACCGCTCAAGCGTGGAAACCACAAGCGTGGCCCGTGCTACGAACGTACGATCAAGACCATCTCGGTCAGATAGCCCTGCCACTGGGCGGTATAGGCACCGGTACGGTGTCGCTTGGTGGGCGTGGCGAACTCCGCGATTGGGAAATCATGAATGTGCCGGCAAAGCACTTCTTGACTACGGACAAAAGGGGGACGACATACTGACACTTATCTGACATTTGCTGATTGTCAGACAAGTGTCAGTATCTTTTTTACAGACTGTTACGTCCGCACGCTACCATTGTATTCCGAGAACAGAGGGCTTTCCCTCAAACAACAAATCATCGGAATAGCACAATGAAGAAAATCTGGTTTTTGGCTGCGGCGGCATTATGGCCGGCAGCCTTGTTGAATGCACAGACCGACGGACTGGCCAAGGACGTGCAGTTGCAGGAGGCCGTGGTAAAGGGCGCACGGGTGGTCAGCCGTCCGGATGGCATACTGATTTATCCGTCGGAAGAAATGAAGAACGCTGCCACGTCGGGGTACAACTTATTGAGAATGCTGCCGCTGCCCAATGTCAAAGTGGATGACGTCAATGAGAGCATCGTGGCGCTCATTCCCTTGTCGGCGCCGTGCTGGTGCGTATCAACGGTGTGGTGGCTACGGCGGACGACCTCCGGTCGCTACGCCCCAAGGAGGTGGCGAAGGTCGAGTTTGTTGACCGTCCCGGCGTGCGATACGGGGAAGAGGTGGGCATCGTGATAAACATCGTCACACACCGTGTCACCGCAGGCTATGCAATGGGCGCAGATGCCACATCCGCACCAAAGGCAGACATGCTGAGGGGCAGCGCCTATGCAAAACTGAATAGAGAAAACAGCGAGTTCTCCATCAATTATTCCGGCGCTTATAGCCAGATGGACGGGATGCACACGGCTGAACGGACAGACTACCAGATGGGAGACATCGGCTTCAAGCTGACCTGGTCGCTGACCAAGGGCCGTCAGGTCAAAGGTATTGAGCGCGATGTTGAGGGGCTGAAGGACATGGAAACGGGCGTGACGAGGTCGGGAAAGTGACCGTTCTAATGCCCCGTCGGGTGTACTATAAAGGATTATATTCGGCCAAAGTCTCTACGCTTTGCTTCTGCATTCGTACTTGAAAAGTCTGCGGTTTTTGTCGGTTTAGCCGTTGAAAAGTTTGTGATTTTTGACATCATTTCCTATAAGTCTTTGATTTCAAAACGATTTTTGTATCTTTGCTCACGAAACCTATTCAACCTAAAAGTCAATAGTTATGTCTGAGAGAATTTTCAAACGTAAGATATACCGTAAACTCCTTGATTGGAAGGAACAAGACAATGGCAGTACGGCGCTTCTTATTGAGGGGGCGAGACGAGTTGGCAAATCAACGATTGTGGAACAGTTTGCGAAGAATGAATATGAGAGCTACCTCCTTATTGACTTCTCTATCGCAAGCAAAACGGTCAAAGATTTGTTCTTAGACATCTCCAATCTCGACATGCTGTTTACCAGCCTTCAAGTACATTGTGCCGTGAGTCTCGTTCCGGGCAAGTCATTGATTATCTTTGACGAGATACAGAAGTGGCCTTTGGCACGGCAGGCCATCAAACACCTTGTTAAGGACGGCCGCTATCATTACATAGAAACAGGTTCTTTGCTTGGCATAAAGATGAAGAAACGTCCCATGACAGACGGAACAAAAATTTTGATTCCAAGTGAGGAGCGAAGAATCACCATGTACCCGATGGACTATGAAGAATTCCGTTGGGCATTGGGCGATACGGCGACAATGCCTCTTTTAAAGAATGTATTTGAGAAATGGATGCCTCTTGGCGATGCCATAAATCGGAAACTTATGAAAGATTTCCGTCTATATGTTCTTGTAGGTGGTATGCCGCAAGCTGTGAACGCCTATCTTGACACGCAAGATTTGAGCAGGGTTGACCAGATAAAGAGAGATATCATCAATCTGTATGACGCCGATTTCTACGAGATGGAACCGTCGGGAAAAACCTCTATGCTGTTTCATGCTATTCCGGCCCAGTTGAATACCAATGCCACACGCTACCACGTTTCAAGTGTAATAGAAGGAGGAAGGCCGGACAGACTGACTACGCCTCTTTCTATTCTGAGAGAGTCCATGACGACAAATGTGGCCTATCATTCCAATGACCCGAGCGCCGGACTTGCCATGCACATTAACAAGGACTGCTTCAAACTCTTCTGCGGCGATACCGGACTGTTTGTTACGCTTGCTTTTTGGGATTCAGACTTCACAAGTAATGTTATTTATCAAAAGTTGCTTGTGGATAAACTTACGGCCGATTTGGGATATGTGTATGAGAATGTTGTTTCTCAGATGCTTGTCGCTGCTGGCAAGAAACTGTATTACCACACATGGCCGACGGAGAACGGAAGGCGAAAATATGAGGTTGACTTTCTGATACCTGATGGAGGCAAGGTGAGCGTTATCGAGGTCAAGTCATCACAGTCGAAAGAGCATGCCTCTATTGACAACTTTGTAAAGAAGTATTCGTCACGCATACAGCAGTCGTATCTTATTCATGGTAAGGACATGCGCAAGGACGGCGCACTTAAGTGTCTTCCTTTCTATATGACTCCATTCTTGTAGTAGTTCATTGTATTCTCAATACTGATAAAAATCGCGTGCATTGTCTTCTCTCTTCTAAACCTATTCTCGGATAAGCCGGTTTACAGCCACCTGAATGTCCATAATCCGTGTTTACACAACAAAGGCCAAATAGGTGCCGCCTCCTGACGGCCGGCACCTATTTGGCTTTTATGCTATGCGTTCTGCGTGCAGACGGTGGAATGGCAACAGAAGGTATGGCGACGGCGGCTTAGTAGTCGCGGGTCTTGACCATGCGGATGGTGTAGGTCGAGCCGTACCAGTTGTCGTTGACGTAGATGCGGGCATAGCGGCCGTCCAGACGGTCGATGGTGGCTGTCGCGTCGGTGCGGCCGTCGTAGTCGTAGTCGAACATGATGATGTCGTGGCCTACGTCCCAACGGGCTTCTTCATGAAGGTCGTAGCCGACGGCTTCAAACTGCCCGTCGTAATAGAATTGGAAATAGTCGTTGTAACGATAGGGGCAGGGGCCATAGCCCGGCGATACCTCTACGATGCGCCATTCGCCGCAGAGAAACTCGCGCGTCAGCCAGTCGTCGTCATCGCAACTTGAGAAGGATATGGCGGCGAGCAGCAGGCAGAGCGCCAAGGGCCAGTTCTTCGGGCGGAGGAGGGAGGAATGTTTCTTTTGCATGGATAGGGGAGATGTGATGGTGATTCAGAGAGAACAAGCGGGCGGGAGAGCATGGCGGCATTGGCGCGCTACAAAAGGAAATGGCTGCCGTCACTCTGCGATGAGCAGGCGCCGCAGGTCGTACATGGAGCCGTTGTAGCAGTTGAGGTCCACGTCGCCGCGGATGCCCGGCAGGCGGCCGCGGTCGGTGTGCTGCCAGAATTTCCAAGCGCCTTGGTACGTCAGACTGTCCACGTAGTAGTGGGCAATCCAGTAGGGGTAGGCATCGAATGCCTTGCTGCGCAGATACTGTGTGCGAAACTTGGCGTAGGTATAGAGGATGGGGCGGGTCTTATAGATGCCCTCCATGTAGCGCAGCCATGCCAGGACGCTGTCCGACAGGGCGTCGTCGCTGAGGTCGCCCTTCTCCTCGACGTCGAGCACGGGCGGCAGGTCGCCGGCGGTCAGCGGCACGGTGCGGACGAAGTGGCGGGCCTGCGCGATAGCCGATACCTCCGGGCGGAAATAGTGATAGGCACCACAGACGAAGCCCGCGCGATGGGCGCCGCAGAAGTTGTCGCCAAACTGCTTGTCTGTGAGCGTCGTACCCTCCGTGGCTTTGATGAAGGCAAAGGCAATACGCTCGTCGCCGATGTTGGCCCGGGCCAGTTTTTCCCAGTCGATGGGGCCCTGATGGTGGCTGACGTCGATGCCGCGAATAGTGAAGCCCTGCGGTATGCGGCTGTCGCCGAAGTAGCCCAGCCAGCGGCGCGTTGTGGGCTCGATGATGAAGTGGTAGGCCAGGAATACCGCCACACAAAACAGCACCAATGCTCCTGTCAGCCGCCATCGCGTATCGCGCTCCAGCAGATGCCAGAAAAACAGCCCCGCGCGGTTGCCACGGGGACGGATGTTGCTGTGTCGCTGTTTGCGTGCCACTATTCCGTTTCTTGGTTGTGTGTGCTTGTTAATGTTCACTGACAGCGCCGGGCGCTGTGGGTTGCCGGCACAATCAGAAGGGAGTAGGGGTGTTTCCCGTCCTCACCACGAAGGCATGGCTGCTGACGTAGTGGAAAGGAAAACACCCCTGCTTAGTTTTTAATGTATAGGTCTGAAGGGTTTACTTGGCCTGCTCGAGGGCGAGCGTCATGGTGCAGCGGTCGCACACTTCGGCGGGACCCCAGTACTGGATGGGGCCGGGATAAACGAAGGCCGTCTGCTCAGCCCATGCTTCGCGGTGTGCGGCGAAGGTCTTGAAGGGAGCACCTTCGAGGTCAACGAGGGCCTTGCGGATCACGGGCTTCATCTTGCCGTGACGGCGCTCCATGTTCATCATCATGGTGATGGGCACACCGCCGGCAATCCATTCCTCGGCGGGAGCCGTCGTGTTCTTCACGATGGCCATGTAGCCCGTCTTGCCGTTGGCTACGAGTTCGGCAGCGCTTGTGCCGAGAGCGTAGCAGTAGTCGGCATCGTAGTTGGAGGGAGCGGCGCAGCGTCCTTCGTAGCCGAAGAAGTGGTGCTGTGCGGCAAACTTGCCAGCGAACTTGCCCTCCTGGGCCCATGTGGCGAGCTTCACGGCAACCATCTCCGAAAGGAGCTTCTCCGTCTCGATGAGCGATACCTGTACGTTGCCGTGGGGGTCGCGCTCCATGGTGAGCTGATGGGCCACACCTTCGGGCAGGCTTTCGTAGATGGCGGCATTCTCGGCGCTGAGTTTCGAGAGAATCCATGCGCGCTGTGCGGCACCTTCGTGCTCGGCGGCTTCTGCCGTAGCCAGCAGGTCGTTGAGCTCGGCGATGAGGTGCTTCATGGCGGGGATGAACTCGATTAGGCCTTCGGGGATGAGCACCGTACCGAAGTTGTTGCCGTTGGCGGCGCGCTTGGCCACGATGTCGGAGATGTAGGTCACGATGTCGTCCAGCGTCATATTCTTGGCCTCAACCTCTTCGCTGACGATGCAGATGTTGGGCTGGCACTGCAGGGCGCACTCCAGAGCGATGTGGCTGGCCGAACGACCCATCAGCTTGATGAAGTGCCAGTACTTGCGAGCCGAGTTGGCGTCGCGCTGGATGTTGCCGATGACTTCGGCGTAGGTCTTGCAAGCCGTGTCGAAGCCGAAGCTCGTCTCGATCTGGTCGTTCTTGAGGTCGCCGTCGATGGTCTTGGGACAGCCGATCACCTGTACGCCGTAGTTGTGTGCGGCATAGTATTCGGCCAGCACGCAGGCGTTGGTGTTGGAGTCGTCGCCGCCGATGATGACGATGGCGTTGATGCCCAGTTCGCGGATGATGAGCAAACCTTTTTCAAACTGTTCCTTCTCTTCCAGTTTGGTACGGCCCGAGCCGATCATGTCGAAACCGCCCGTGTTGCGATACTCGTCCACGATTTCGCTGGTGATTTCGATGTATTTATGGTCCACCAGACCGCCGGGGCCCATAAGGAAGCCGTAGAGACGGCTGGCAGGGTTGATGCGCTTGAGTTCGTCAAACAGACCGCAGATGACGTTGTGACCGCCGGGAGCCTGACCACCCGAGAGGATGACGCCCATGTTGATGGGCTCGGCCTTCTCCTTGCTGTCGCCGGGTACGAACTCTACCAGGGGCATGCCGTATGTATTGGGGAAAAGGGCTTTGATTTCTTCTTGGTTGCCAACGCTCTGCGTGGGCTCGCCTTCTTTGATGCTGACGCCGCCGCGCAGACCTTTGGGGAGTTTGGGACTGTAGGCGGAACGGCAGATTTGCAATGCGCTTTTTTCCATTTTGATTTTTCGGATATAGGGTTAAACGATTATTGTTCAGACAGAAGCCGATGACGCTATGCGCACCGTCAATGTGGCGTGACGTCGAGTCGATGGCTGCAAAAGCCTTTGGCAGATGGCAGGGGGCTCGCCACATTATGCCGCAAAGTTAAGCATTTTGCAGGATTGTCGCAAACCTTTTGTGCAGTAAAGTATGCCATTTCTTCTACTTTACATCCATATCGTATCTAAGGCTCGCCTCTCTTCGGCAAGGATTTCGCCGTAGTGCCTTCAGTCGATATTGCACACCATGACGAGAATAGGTTGAAATGGGTAAATTATCTTGACAAAACGACCCGCTACTTCTGGAGAGCAAAAAGGCTTTGGAACCCCTTAGAATGACCTTCGGCGCCACAACTTGGGCGACCGATTTTACTGTTTGGGCGACAGGAAAAACTGTCGCCCAAACAGTTTCTCCCCAAAGCCACCCCGTTGAGGGGTATGATGAGGTTGTTTTTCGGGTAAAAGAAGTAGAAATTTCTAATAAGTTAACAAATGATACGGAGAATAGGCCGCAAAAGTGTGATATATTGACAAAATCAATCGTCTCGTGGTTGCGAAATTTTCGAGCAGGAAATTTGATTTGGGTTTCGCCGGCCTTTTTGCCCTGTTTTCAGAGGCCGTTTCGGCATTGCACACTCCGCATTGAAAGGCACGGTTAGAAGGATATTGTCACCTCATAACAGCCGGTTGCTTATGGGTAAATAATTGTGGACTACCGGTGAGTAAAGCCATAAAGTGGGTATGGGTAGTTTGCCATCTTGACATGCCTTTGCCGGGTGGCTTTGGAAAGTACAGCTGGCCTTTGCCGGGTGGCTTTGGAAAGTACAGCTGGCGTTCGGCGAAGAAAATTTATTGTTGCAAGCATTTTTTTTAATGAGAACTTATGAAGTTACAAAAGTTGTTTATAATTTTGTTTGGTCAAACCCTGTGCCCTTGTCTGGTCATGGTTTGGCAAGCAACCTTGACACCCTTAATGCACATGAACGCTCACGACCCACTCCACGAGGCTTTGAAGAAATACTTCGGCTTTGACTCTTTCAAAATGAACCAGGAGGCCATCATTCGCACCTTGCTCAGCGGGAAGAATGTGTTTGTACTCATGCCCACCGGTGGCGGCAAATCGCTGTGTTATCAGTTGCCCTCGCTGATGATGGATGGGGTGGCCGTGGTCATTTCGCCGCTCATCGCCCTGATGAAGAATCAGGTGGATGCCATACGGCACACGTGCGATGTGGATGGCGTGGCACACTTCATCAACTCGTCGCTGTCGAAGTCGGCCATTGACCAGGTGAAGAAAGACATTAAGGAAGGTGTGACCAAGTTGCTTTACGTTGCCCCCGAGAGTCTGACGAAAGAAGAAAATATGGCCTTTCTCAAGACGGTGAAGGTTTCTTTCTACGCTGTAGATGAGGCCCACTGCATCTCGGAGTGGGGGCACGATTTCCGTCCCGAATATCGCAAGATACGTCCTGTCATCAACGAGATAGGTGTGGCGCCCGTCATCGCCCTGACGGCGACCGCCACCGAGAAGGTGCGGGCCGACATCCGCAAGTGTTTGGGCATCAACGATGCAGAGGAGTTTCGCAGTTCGTTCAACCGCCCCAATCTCTACTATGAGGTGCGGCAGAAAACGGCCGACATCGACCGCGAAATCATCCGGTACATCCGCACGCAAGCCGGCAAGAGCGGCATCATCTATTGCCTGAGCCGCAAGCGCGTGGAAGAACTGTCGGAGGTGCTCAAGGCCAACGATATAAAGGCCGCCCCCTATCACGCCGGTATGGACTCCGCCACGCGGTCTTCGACGCAGGACGACTTCCTGATGGAGAAGATTGACGTCATCGTAGCGACGATAGCCTTCGGTATGGGCATTGACAAGCCCGACGTGCGCTTCGTCATCCATTACGACATCCCCAAGAGCCTCGAAGGCTACTATCAGGAAACGGGACGCGCAGGACGCGACGGCGGCGAAGGCAACTGCATCGCCTTCTACACCCGCAAGGACCTGCAAAAACTGGAAAAGTTTATGGAGGGAAAGCCCATTGCCGAACAGGAAATAGGGCGACAACTCCTGAAAGAAACCGCGGCGTATGCGGAATCGTCCGTGTGCCGCCGCAAACTGCTTCTGCATTACTTCGGCGAAACCTATACCGAAGACAACTGCGGAAACTGTGACAACTGTCTTAATCCTAAAAAACAAGTGGAAGCTAAAGAAGAACTGATTAAGGTGATTGAAGTGGTTTTGGCCACTAAGGAAAACTTCAGAGACGAATATATAAAGGACGTCCTCATAGGACGCCCCACCGACGAGATATGTGCACACAAACATGACGAACTGGAAGAGTTTGGCATCGGCGACGAACGCAGCGAGCGCTTCTGGTTTGCCGTTATCCGCCAGGCCCTTATTGCCGGCTACCTGTCGAAAGACATGGATAACTATGGCGTGCTGCTCGTCACCCCCGCAGGAAAGAAATTTCTTGACAACCCCACGTCGTTTATGGTCGTCGAAGACCAGAAATACGACGAAGCCGAACCTACCATCCCCATGCAGAGTGGCGCCGCCTGCACGGCTGACCCTGCCCTCTACCAGATGCTCAAAGACCTGCGCAAGCAGATGAGCAAGGAACTTGACGTACCTCCTTACGTCATCTTCCAGGATGCCTCGCTCGAAGCCATGGCCACCATCTATCCCCAGTCGGTAGAAGAACTGCAGAATATACCCGGCGTAGGCTCGGGCAAGGCCAAGCGCTACGGTGCCGAGTTTTGCCGACTCATCAAACGCCACTGCGAAGAGAACGACATCGAGCGTCCCGAGGACCTGCGCATACGCTGCGTGGCCAACAAGTCGAAACTCAAGGTGAGCATCATCCAGGCCATCGACCGCAAGGTGGCCCTCGATGATCTGGCTATGGCCAAGGGTATCGAGTTTGAAGAGCTCCTCGACGAAATAGAAGCCATCGTCTATTCGGGCACCAAAATCAACATCGACTACTTCATCGAAGACGTCATCGACGAGGACCACGTGGAGGACATCTACGAATACTTCAAAGAGTCGGAGACGGACGACCTGGAAGATGCCCTGGAGGAACTTGGCGACGAATGCAGCGAAGAGGAGATACGCCTTGTCCGCATCAAGTTTATCTCCGACATGGCCAACTGAGGCATCAGCCCGCTCCATTTAATATAGAAATAACATCACTTACGTAATGACTGATACACCCACCAACGTAACGAAAGAGAAAAGCCTCAACTTCATTGAGCACATCGTCACCAAAGACCTGGAGAATGGCCTGAACGACGGCCGCCTGCAGACGCGCTTCCCGCCCGAGCCCAACGGCTACCTGCACATAGGCCATGCCAAGGCCATCTGCATGGACTTCGGCATCGCACAGAAGTATGGCGGCGTATGCAACCTGCGCTTCGACGACACCAACCCCCAGAAGGAAGATACCGAGTATGTCAACGCCATCATGGACGACATCCACTGGCTCGGCTTCGAGTGGGGCAAGATATGCCATGCGTCCGACTACTTCGAGCAGCTCTGGGACTTTGCCGTGCGCCTCATCCGCGAGGGCAAGGCCTATGTGGACGAGCAGACGTCGCAGCAGATTGCCGAACAGAAGGGTACGCCCACGACGCCCGGTACGGAGAGCCCTTACCGCAACCGCCCCGTCGAGGAGAGTCTGGCGCTCTTTGAGAAGATGAACAACGGCGAGGTGCCCGAGGGTGCCATGGTGCTGCGCGCCAAGATCGACATGGCCAACCCCAACATGCACTTCCGCGACCCGGTGATCTACCGCGTCATCAACAAGGAGCACCACCGCACGGGAGCACGCTGGAAAGCCTACCCCATGTACGACTTCGCCCACGGGCAGAGCGACTATTTCGAGGGTGTGACCCACAGCATCTGCACCCTTGAGTTCGTGCCCCACCGTCCGCTCTACGACTACTTCATCGACGAGCTCAAAGAGGGCAAGGACCTGGCCGACCATCGTCCCCGTCAGTACGAGTTCAACCGCCTCAACCTGACCTACACCGTGATGAGCAAGCGCAAACTGCTGGCCCTCGTTCAGGAAGGTCTGGTGGACGGCTGGGACGACCCCCGAATGCCGACCATCTGCGGCCTGCGTCGCCGCGGTTATTCGCCGCAGGCCGTACGCCGCTTCGTCGATATGATTGGCTACACCAAGATTGACGCCCTCAACGATTATGCCATGCTCGAGGCCGCCGCACGCGAAGACCTGAACAAGCGTGCCCTGCGCGTCACGTCGGTGCTCGACCCCGTGCGTCTCGTCGTAACCAACTACCCCGAGGGACAGATCGAAGAGGTAGAATGTGTCAAAAACCCTGAAGACCCCGAGGCCGGCACGCATACGCAGACCTTCAGTCGCACGCTGTGGATTGAGCGCGACGACTTCATGGAGGATGCGCCGAAGAAGTACTTCCGCCTGACGCCCGGCAACGAAGTGCGCCTGAAGAACGCCTACATCGTGCGCTGCACGGGCTGCACGAAGGATGCCGACGGCAACGTCATCGAGGTGCAGTGCGAGTACGACCCCGAGAGCCGCAGCGGCATGCCCGGCGCCAACCGCCGCATCAAGGGCACCATCCACTGGCTCAGCGCCGACCACTGCGTGCCCTGCGAAGTACGCCTGTACAGCCACCTCTTCAACGTGGAGAACCCTTCGGCCGACGAGCGCGACTTCCGCGAACTGCTCAACCCCGAGTCGCTCCAGACCCGGACCAACTGCTACACCGAGCCCTTCGCCGCTAACCTGGCCCCCGGCACATACCTGCAGTTCCAGCGCCTGTGCTACGCCACGCCCGACAAGAGTTCGACGCCCGAAGCCCCCGTGTTCAACCGCACGGTGACGCTCCGCGACAGCTGGGGCGGCAAGTGATGGCTCTCCGCGAAGACCTTATCTGAAGCAATCCTATAATAAAGAGTAAACAAAAAGTGGAGTAGGGGAACGCACCTTCCTTTACTCCACTAATATATACGGGTGCACCCTATCACCCTAAGCAAGCACCATGAGCGAAGACCGTAAATCGCCAGAGGAACTGGCCGCCCTCTTTGAGCAGCAATGCCGGGCCATGCGCCTGCCCGCACTCAGCGCCTCCGAACTGCTGGATCTGATGGACTACTACAGCCGGCAGGGCCGCGACTTCGAGTCGGAGGTATGCCGGCACATGGCCGAGCGCATCGACCCCGACAATGACGAAGTGCTCCTTACCCGCGCCCACTACTATGCCGACGATGGTGATTGGGCCTCGGCCTTGGCTTTGCGCAAGCGTTTGGCCATCGGCGGGTATGAAGACCGCCTGTTTCAGGTAGAGTACATCATCCGCACCGGCGCCCCCGACCAGGCCCTTCAGCGCGTGATGTCCGCCCTGCCGTCCGTCCAGTCGCTGCCTGACTACGACTTTCTTTACGACGCCGCCATCCTGCTGCGCGACTATGGCTATCCCGCCCATGCCCTGCGGCTGATAGGCCATGTCCCCCCGTCGTACATCGACTATGCCGCCGTCTGTGACCTGCGTGCCGAATGCGCCATGCTCACGGCCGACTACGACGCCGCCACCGCCATCCTCAATGCCGCCATCGACCAAAGCCCGTTCGACGGCAACCTGTGGACACGCATGGCCTCGACGGCCTACCGTCAGGGGAAATACACCGAAGCGCAAGAAGCCGCCGAGTATGCCCTGGCCACAGGGAAGAACGACGAAGCTGCGCGCCTGAAGTGCTTGGCCGACATCGCCCTCTGCGCCGATGACGAGGCCATGATGGACCTGCTCAAGGCGGCCGACAGTATGCAGGACGCCGGCATCTGCCTGTCCTGCGGCCACCGTCTGTACCAGGCCGGCCGCTACACGTTGGCCGAAATGGCCTATCGGCAGGCGGCCGTATATAGTCCGCGCGACGGCTCCGTCCGCGGCGAAGCCATAGGCTGGCTGGCCCTCAGCCTGGTGCACAACGGCGCCTGCGACAGCGCACTGGTGCAACTGGCCAGTCTGCGCGCCATGGGCTACGACAACTGGAGCAACGCGCAGGAGATGGCGGAAATCCTCTTTGCTCAAGGCTACGAGAAATATGCCGTGCGCGCCCTGCTTGAGGGACGCCGCGAGAAGGTGCTCAGCGACGCCCGCTACTTCATGCTCATCCGCCAACTCGGCGCCAACGGTTGCTACGAGGCCGCCCGCCCCCTCTGGCAGGACATCCTGGCCCAGCCCCTGAATTGCCCGCAAGACTTACAGGCTTATGTGGACCAGGCCAGGGCGCGCCTTGCCTGAGAAAGGGTAAACTAACTTGCGTTGCACCGAATCGGGCGACGGCCGGACTATCGCTTCTGCTTCGACCAGTTGAGGTTGGAAATCAGCGAGACCATGAAGTAGCGCGGCGTGAAGTTCGTGTAGGTCTCGGTGCGCGCCAGGGCTGTGATGCTTTGGTTGATGTTGCCGCCCTTGTTGAGGATGTCGTGGGCCGAGATACGGACGAAGAGTTTGCCGTCAAGGATGGTCTTGTTGAGTGCGGCGTTCCAGCACGCCTGTGTGCGGTTGAGCACCCGGTTGCTCGAACCGCTGTTTTTGCTGAGTTTGAGCGTGGAGTAGAGCCCGATGCCCCAAGGCAGGGTGTAGTTGGCCTCGAAGAAACCGCTTGTGGTGCGGTAGTCTGTCGTGCTGTTTTGGTCGTGGACCGTTGTGAAGCGCGTCTCCCACGACGCCTGCCCGTTCAGTTTGCCGACGGTGAAGCGCAGGTTGAGTTGCGGCGTTACGCCAATGTTTTCAATGAGGGAATGAGGACGCGCCTGCGCCGTGGTCAGTGAGGTCAGGTTGGCGCGACTGAAGTAGTCGGCCTTCAGATTGGCGGTGAGGTACCATTGTTTCTTTCTGTCTAAGGCCAAGGTGTAGCCCGTGGCCACTTCAGCGCGGTGCGTGCGGTTGGTATTCTCCGGTCGGTACGTGCGGCTGCCCTTTTCTGCGTCATAGACCGAGCTCATCACCACGTCGTTGTGGACGTGGCTGTACGCCCCCTGTATGAACCACTCGTGCTTGGTCAGGCGATGGCGCGCAGCGTAGCGCACGTTGGCCTTGTGCGTATAGATGTTATCCAAAGCGTCGTTGCCGAGGAAGAGGTTCAGCGGGTCGCTGTTGTCGCGGATGGGGAGGAAGTAGGTCATGTTGGGCATGGAGGGGCTGCCGTCGTAGCCAAGAGAAAGGCTTGGCAGCCAGTGGCGCACCGTGTCTTTCGTGTTTTCCCACTGCATGGTGATTTTGTGGGAGAAGAAGAGGCCGTTGCGGCGAATGGGGTAGAGCACGCCGTCGCGGGTGTAGTCGAGCGTGCGCCGCTCATAGTAGGTCGTGGCGTCGGCATCGAGGCGCCACTCTGCGCCTCCTGCCATCTTTATTTTGTGCGACAGGCGTCCGCCGATGCTGCCGCGGTTACGGCCCGTCAGCGAGTGGAAACTGTTGGCTTCGTCGATGCAGAGCGAGCGGAAGTCTTCGTCGGGGAGGATGCCGATAGCGGCCATGCCCCAGTCGTGCGCGTCCGACCATGCCGTCAGGCGGTCCAGACGGTATAGGGGATGCGAGGCTGTGCCGTAGTCGTGGATGAAGTTGACGAAGGGCGTCACGTGGCCGTCGTGGCGTGTTGTGTTGGCATATTTGACAAGGTAGTCTGCCTTCGCGTTCAGGTTGAGCGTATAGTTGTGCCGGTCGTAGAAGCGGCGCTCTTTCTCGCCCGCATCCTCGCCAAAGAACGTCAGTCTGTAGTTCACGAAGCGCTCCGTGTCCGTGGTGTTGTGCTTGAGACTCGTCTTGACATTGAGCACGCTGTGGCCTATGGTGAAGGCCGACGTCCAATCTGCCTGTTGGGAGAGTGAGGTCGATTTGTCGCACGAAGGGTTGAGCAGGAGGTGTTGCAGCCCGTTGCCCGTCGCGATGGTATCGGCGTTCTGCAAGGGGAAATTGTCCCACGCGTTGTCGGCGGTGCACATGTAGGCAATAGATTTGGCGTCCACGCTTTGAGAGGTCCGCTGGTAGCCGAAGGTGTAGGCCAGTTCGTGCGACCATCTGTTCTTCTTTCTCAAGCGCAGGGCGGTAGAGGCGTTGACCATCGTGTTGTCCGCGCTTGAGCGTTTCATCTCGCGTCGCATCTGGTTCTGCGGCGAAAGGAACGTCTCCGTGTTGGTCCACGTGTCCTTGTCCTCGTCGGTGCGCTGCACGTCGCCGTTCAGGCGGAAGCGCCAGGCGTAGTTGGGTTCGAAGTGGTAGTCGAGGCGCGCCACCTTTGTGGTCCGCGGGTTCTTGTATTCGGTGGCAATGTTGCCCATGTCCATCATCTGGCGCTCCTGCCCGAAGTTGTTGACATCGCCGTTGATCATCAGGCTCTGCCGGTCGTCGAAGCGCATGAGCATGCCCTGTGCGCCGTAGAATTGCGCCGTGGCGGCATTGGCTTCCAGCTTGGCCAGCCATATGCCGATATACTGCCGCTTCAGTTGGATGTCCATGACGTAGCGCTCGTCGTGCATGTCGCGTCCGGTGAGTTCGGTCAGTTCGCCGGCCCTGTTATAGACCTTCAAATGTTTGACCACATAAGCCGGCAGGTTGTCCAGCGCAGCCTGTATGTTACCGTTGAAAAAGTCTTTGCCGCCGATAAGCAGGTTTTCCACGGGCTTGCCGTGGACGCTTATCACGCCGTCCTTCAGTTCCACCCCGGGCAGTTGTTCCACCAGTTTTCTCAGCGATTCCGTCTGCGCCACGTTGAAGGCGTCAGCGTTATAGACCAGGGTGTCGCCCTTGTACACAAACTTCAGTTTCGTCGCCGTCACCGTGGCTTCACCCAGGTCGCGCTCCTTGGCCTTCGGTGCGAGGTAGATGCTGCCCAGTTCCACACGCTTGCGGCGCTTCTGCCGGTCTGTCTCCACCGTCTTCTCGTAAGGTTCGTGCCCCTCGGCCTCCACCACAATGCGGAGCCGTGGCCGCGCGGCCACCCTGATAGCAAATACTGCATCATTCTTTTTGTCCGGGTATGTCCGACTTCCGAAGTCCGTCTTTTCCGTGACCATCTGGAGCAGGGCCACGCCCGTTCCGATACGCTCGCAGTTGGTGGCATCGTAGATGGTCACTGCGGCTTGGTGCAGTCCCTCTTGGGTTATGGCGTCGCTCACACCGCCGCATATTTCTATCTCTTGAGCGCTGACTGTCAGCGACGTGGTGAAGAGGGTTGTGAGGAGAATAAGGAAGAATCGTGTCATAGTGTTGCTGATGATAAGGTACAAAAATAGTACGAGGCATCCTGCTCTTCCAGTGAAACCGGGTGCAGAATGCCTCGTAGGGGGTTGTAAGTGGAAGTGCTAAATCACATGTGTGTCATTGGAGATAAATCTGTAGCAGGAAGTTCTTCGACCGTTCGCCGTATTTGGCGAGCGACGGGCCCTCCGTGCTCCACGAGATGCAGAACAACTTGTTGGCGATGGTCGGGTAGCGGCCGGCCAGGTCTGCGAGCGAGCAGCCCTTTGTCTCGCCTTTCTCGTCGGTGATTTCGGCGTAGTAGCCCGGCGTTCCCGACAGCGTGTTGAGCAGCGCCACCCGGTCGGCTACGTCGCTGTAGTTGCTCAGGTGCATGGCGACACGCTCGTTGAGATTCTTCACGATGGCGCCTTGCAGGTCCTTATTGCCCTGTGCTGCACCAGCCGCCGCGTTCGGCCCGTCCGGATTGTTCTCCATCGTCAGGTATATGCCTTTCAGCACGCTGATGCTGTGCAGCAGTTGGTCTTTGGTTTGGGGGAAGGGCGACAGCATGGTTTCTGGCTGAATGCCTGCCCCCGCCACGGCGCGGAAATCCGTTGAGCCGCTGCCGGCCTGCATCTTTTCAAACTCATGCTTCCGCAGCGCTTGGCGATACTTCTGTTCGTCGAAGGGCCCCTTGATGACGAAGGTGCTGAGCACGAGGCTGTCGCCCTCATTGAGCCGCCATTCCGCGCCCCATGCCGTGCGGTAGTTGGGATTGTCGGCCGCGTGCTTGCGCAGGGTGATGTATTTGCGGCCCTTGCCGCCCACACGGATAACGGGCTTGCCCGGGTGGTAAAACATGTGGATGGTCTCGCTCACCGTCGTGGTGTCCGTCAGACTGCCCACGTGGCAGAAGCCGCCGTCGCACTCCGGCAGACTGTTGGTGTAGGCCGTGTTCAGACAGTTGACAATCTCGTCCAACCGCTTGAAGTTCTTCTTCTTGGCGCGCCCCGCGTAATAGGTGAAGATGCTGTAAGAGTAGAGCGAGTCGAGACCGTCGCGACCTTGCGAACATCTGATGAGGATGGGCGTGAGGTACTTGTGGCCTTGCAGCGCTCTGATTTCTTGGGCAAACAGCGGCTCGTCGTCTGTCGAGCCTTGCTGCGAGACGGTTTGTGCTTGTGCTTGCAAGCAGAAGCCGCATAGCAGGAGAGAGAAAAGTATGTGTTTCATAAGGCACAAATTGTGGGTTTTGTTGATAGGTCTATTTCGTACAGAATGTCGTCGATGACTTGGTTGACCGCCTGCCGCTCGGCCTCCGCCTGCTGAATCAGCGCATTGATGACGGCGTCCTCAATGGCCGAGCCGGTAGGTGTTTCGGGAACATTCGGCTGTGCGTCGGCGGCCGTCTCGTTAGCCACAGGTTCGTGGCTTCGTGGCATATCCTCGCTTGGCTTATCAGCACGCCCGCCGGCGTCCGAAGTTGGCGTATTTGCCAAAGCATCCTTCTGTGCTTGTGCAGCGCGGGCGTTCGTTTCAGTAGGCTCTACTTCCAGTTTCCCTTCAGCCGCCGCCGTTTCGTGGTTGGCCATGGAGAAGTCGTGCCCCGACGTCACTGTGGTGGGCGCCGTGTAGGTCAGCATGAGGAAAAGGCCGGCCACGACCGCCGCCGTGGCAACGGATACCATTGTCCAAAGCAACGGTCTGCGCGTCTTGCCGTCTGCCGAACTGCAGGGCTTTCGTTGGGGTAGGGGCGTTGCGGCGCTCGTTGGCGTTTCTTCCTGTCGGGCTTTCGTGAAGGCCTTGGCGTGGAAGCCGCGGAACATGACGGCATAGGCAGTCCATGCTGCGGGCACGTCGTCGTGGCTGGCGAAGTAGTCCGTGAGCAGACGCTCCTCCTCCTCGGTGGTCTCGGCGGCCTCAAAGCGGTCGAGCAATCGTTGGATATATAAAAGGTCGTCCATGGTGGTTCTCTTTATATTAAGGTTGGCGGTGTGTCACTGTTTGATGTATGCCGCCAGCGTGTCGGCCAGCCGTCGGCGTGCCTTGCAGAGGATGCCGCGCACCGACCCTTCCGTGCTGCCCAGGATGGCGGCAATCTCTGCAAAACTTTTCTCCTCCTCCTGCCTCATGCAGAGTACCGTGCGCCAGACGTAAGGCAGTTGGTCCATGGCGGCGCAGTAGAGCCGCTCCTCTTCGTTCCGCATCATGGCCGTGTCGGCGCGTTGTGTGTCGGGCAGGTCCGGCAGGCGCGTTTCGTCCGGCGCTTCGTCGTCGTCGCGAGGACGGAACAGGCGCAGCAGCGGATGGCGCCGCTGGGCGCGCACATGGCTTATCGCCAGGTTCTTGGCCCATGTGGCCACCACAGCCTCGTGGTTGCTGACAGGCTCGTCGGCGGTACAGACCGCTTCCCACATCTTGAGTAAAACCTCCTGCGCCACGTCCTCTGCCTCGTCGGCATCTTTCACGTAGCGAAGAGCGGTGGCTACGGCAATGCTCCGCAGCGTTGTTGCCCGAGATATGTAGGTAATCTTGTCCATACACTATGATGACGCCGCAAGTTACGCATTTGCTACGCCGTAGGCCCACTTTTTTGGAAAAAACTGCCTCCGGCGCGCGCCCCCAACAGGGAAAAAGATTGTCACGGCGGCCGGTAATGCAATTGCCAAGGGCTGGCAATGCGATTGCCCGCGGCCGGCACTTCGAGTACCCGCGGCTGGCACTTCGAGTACCCGCGGCTGGCACTTCGAGTACCCGCGGCTGGCACTTCGAGTGCCCGCGGCCGGCACTTCGAGTACCAAGGGCTGGGAACACGATTCCCAGCGGCTGGGAACACGATTCCCAGCGGCTGGGAACATTATTCCCAAGGGTTGGGAACATTATTCCCAAGGGCTGGGAACACGATTCCCAAGGGCTGGGAACACGATTCCCAGCGGCTGGGAACATTATTCCCAAGTGCTGGGAACACGATTCCCAAGTGCTGGGAACACGATTCCCAAGGGCTGGGAATATGATTCCCAAGGGCTTTGGGATTTTGAGAGTCCGAGCGGCAGATGGTTTCCCGTTCTCGTTGTCTTGTTGATAGGTGAAGAAATGATTAGGGCGACAGACTTTGCTGTCGCCCTAATCCTAATTATATATGACGTGGCTGCGTTCAGGCTTTGGCCTTCTTTCCAAAGTCGTCCTCGACGGGGGCCAGTCCGGCCACAAGGAAGGTGATGGGCACAAGGAACATGACGAGGATGAAGAAGTTGAGGTACGAACCGCCCAGCAGTTCCATCTCAATCCAGCCGGCAAAGAGGCCGGGAATCATCATGCCCAGCGCCATGAAGCCCGTGCAGAGGGCATAGTGGGACGTGGCGTGCTGACCCTGGGCGAACCAGAGCAGGAAGAGCATGTAGGCGGTGAAGCCGAAGCCGTAGCCAAACTGCTCGATGAAGATGCAGGTAGATATGAACCACAGGTTGTCCGGCTGATAATAGGCCAGGATGACGTAGAATATGTTGGGCAGCGTGATGGCGCAGACCATGGGCCACAGACTGCGTTTCCAACCTAAGATAGAGGCGATGACGCCGCCCAAGATGCCGCCGACCACAAGGCCGATGACGCCCAATGTGCCCTGTGCCAGCCCCACCTGACTTGTGGAGAGGCCAAGGCCGCCCTCGGCCGTCTGGCTGAGGAGAAACAGCGGGCAAATCTTCACCAGCAAGGCTTCGGGCAGACGGTAGAGCAGCATGAACAGCAGGGCCAAAACAATGTGCTTCTTCATAAAGAAGCGGCCAAAGGCACGGCCCGTGTTGGCCCATTTCTGCTTTTGGGAAATGCGGTGACTGTTCTCGTCTGCGGCTACCTTGCGGACGGTGAACTTATGGAGCATGGCCAAGCCTACCAGCAGGAGGCCGGCAGCAAGGAAGGTGATGCTCCAGGCCCGCACGGGATTGCGGGTATAGGCTTCCAGAAAACCGGCGCCCATGATGAGCAGACCGGAACCGGCTATTTGGGCAATGCGGTAGAACGTACTGCGGATGCCGACGAACACCGCCTGCTGGTGCGGGTCGAGAGCCGACATGTAGTAGCCGTCGGCCGCGATGTCGTGGGTGGCGCTGTTGAAAGCCAGCAGCCAGAAGAAGCATAGCGACCACTGGATGTAGTGGGCGGTGTTGAGGGTGAAGGCGATGCCTGCCATCGAGAAGCCCATCAGGACCTCCATCAGCAGAATCCAAAAGCGGTTGGTGTTGAGCGCATCCACGATGGTGCTCCAAAAGGGCTTAATCACCCACGGCAGATAGAGCCAAGAGGTGTAGAGGGCTATTTCCTCATCGTTCAGTCCGAGCCGCTTGTACATCACCACCGATACGGCGGTGACGATGACGTAAGGGAGGCCTTCGGCAAAGTAGAGTGTGGGAATCCAGCTCCATGCGCGTCCTGTACTGTTCATAGAAGATGTGTTTTGTGCGATTAGGATTCTATTCATAGAGTTTCTTAAGCAGGGCACCGTGGAAATAGCGCTCCAGAATCTGCTGATAGCCGTAGCCCTCGGCACTCATGGCGGCAGCGCCAATCTGACAGAGGCCGACACCGTGGCCCCAGCCGGCGCCGCGCAGCGTGAACGATTCGGGGATGCCGTCCTTCAGCGGGCCGCGTTCGACGACGAAGGCCGAACTGAGCAGGTGCGTCGTCGAGAGCGAGCGGCGAATTTCCAGTTCCTTGCCAATGGTCAGCGTGCGGCGTGTGCCGACAATCTTCAGCAGTTTCAGGCGGCCGCTGGCGCCACGCTCCACGGGCACGAGGTCGATAATCTGCCCAAAATCCTCTTCGCGCTTCTCGGCGATGATGCGCGAAATCTCTTCCTGCGTGAAGTGGACCGTCCAGCGGAAGAACTCGGGCGTGGCCTCACGGTCGTAGTCGTTGAGGACCTGGCGCAGGAGGTTGGCGTCGTTAGTGTGGCAGGCACTCTGCGGCGAGGAGAGAATCCATTGGCGTGCCGCCTCTTCGGCCGAGAGGTCGGCCGGCGCCGCGCTGGCGTCGTCGCGGACAGGCAGGAGATAGGACGGGTCGTTGTCCTGCCAGCAGGTGGAGAAACGTTCCGTCACGCCGCCGCAGCACTTCGAGAAGCGCGTGTCGCACAGCTGGCCGTCATCGCCCGTGAGAACAAGGCCGCGGGTGGCGCGGACGGCTTCGGCCACGACCGACGATGTGGCGCGGGTGATGCCCTGATAGCGCTGGCAGTGGTCGTCGGCACAGACGTCGAAGAGCACATGGTCCTCGCGGTCGTACCATTTAATATATACGTCGTCCTTGCGAACGAAGGAGAAGAAGCCGTTGCTTTGGCCTGCCATGTGGCCGCGGCGGCGCAGCATCTGACTGAACAGCCAGCCGCGCGAGACGATGGCGTGTGCCTTGAGCAGTTCGGGCGACGAGGCGGCGCTCATCTCCGAACCGATGACGCTCGTCAGGTACTGTTCCACGGGGATGCGGTTGATGGCCACCAGCCGTTCCTCGTCAATGATGAAACGGAGTTCGCCGCGGAAGGTCTGGGTCTCTTTCTGTTCCCAATGGAAGTCGATGCCGATGGCCACACCCTCCAGCGTGAACGAGGCCGACGACACGGCAGGTTGGAAGGAGAGTTCGGTGTAGAGATTGCCGTTCCAGAGGATGCCGCCGTCGTGGAAGCGGGCCTCCTGACGTCCCTTCACCTCAGCCCCCTTGGCCGTATAGGCGCCATCGAGCGAGAAGACGATGCGCGAATCGCGCAGGATGCCTACATCGACGGTGGGCTCGGTGTCGAGCGGCAGATGGTCCTTGTTCTCATCGTCCTGACGGCTGTCCTTTGCGCGGAACTTTCGGGTAATCTGAAGCATGTCGCGCTCGGTGAAGGCCACCTCGCGCAGGATAGCGGCGGCCGTCTTTGCCGTCAGGCGCTCATAGTCTTCTGCGCGCGGCGTGATGATGAGGCCCGCCATGTCCAGCGCACCCGGACTGATGAGCATCCCCGGCTGTCCCTCCTGCGTGGGGTAGCAGTCGGGGCGGTGCTTGCGGCGCGGGAAGACGACGAAGACCACGCTGTCGTCGTTGACGGGCGTGCCGCTCTGCCGCCAGGCCAGCAGGTTGAAGTCCGGCTCGGAGTGGTTGTCTTCGTGCGGCAGGGCGTGGATGAGTTTCTTGAGCAGGTGGAATTTCCCATCAGCCTGTCCGCCCAGTATGACGAAAGCCGGGCAGGCATACGAGCGCAGCAGATACATGCCCGCCTCGGTAGAGTGGTAGCCCTGCTCCTCCAGTTCGGCTTCGTCGGCCGGCGTGGACGGATAGATTTTCTCCAGTTGGTTCTCGTAATATTTCCAGTCGCGTTCCAGGGGGACGATGCCGCGTGCTCCGGCTTGGAGGTGGGCATGGTCTGGCGCCGAGGCGCCGCAGCGCCCGCCGTTGTAGAACACGAGGTGGTTGGGCAGATTCCACACCAGTTGGCCCAGTGCGCCCAGTAGCGTCTCGATGCGCTGGTCCTTATGGCGGCGGGTGGGGATAGTGAGGTGGCCGGGGAGGATGGGGTAGGGATTGACCAGGATGTGATACTCGCCGCAGACGGGCATGTCCATCTGCACGGCGGGGCGGTTTTGGTCGCAGAGGAAGCAGGGGCGCTTCTTGAGGTTGCGCTTGTCCACCTTGGCGCCCGTCGAGACGATGCGGCAGGGGTTGAATTGTACCGCCAGCGTATAGTCATCGTTCTCTTCGGTCAGCGTCTTGGTCTGCACTTTGTCCGTCAGTTCGCTGAAGCGCTGCGCCACCTCGGGCCACCTTGTCATCTGTTTGTCAAAGAACTGCTGCACCTCTTCGGCGTCCACGACGTGGTTCCAGCGGCGGAGCATGGCCTGACGCGCCTTCACCTCGATAGACCGCAGCGTGTCCTTATATATATTGTTGCGGTTGACCTGCGCGATGGAGAGGTTGGCGTCTGAATTGCCCTCCCAACGGCGGCACAGGTAGAGTTCGTCGTAAATGCGCCCAATGCGGTAGCGGCGCGAGATGCCGAGCCCCAGGGCATAGTCTTCGCCGTAGGAGGTGTTGGGGAAGCCCACCTTGCGGAGCACGTCGGTACGGAAGGCGCGGGGGGCGCCCAGACCATTGATGCGGAGGGCATTGTTGCGACCGTTGTCGGGTGTCCACTCGTTGTGGGCAATCAGGCCCGGCGGCAGCGTTTCCAACTGGAAGTTGACCATGCGGTAGGCGCCGATGACCATGGCCGCGTTTTGGCGCGTGAACGCCTCGACAATCTGCTGCAGCACATGGGGGTGGCTGTACAGGTCATCGCTGTCCAACTGTACGGCGTACATGCCGCATTGGGGTTGGCGTATGGCCAGGTCCCAGCAGCCGCCGATGCCAAGGTCGGTGCGTTCGGGCCTGACGACGATGACGCGGCTGTCGTTGGCGTAGGGGGCCAGCGCTTCGGTGGTGCCGTCGGTAGAGTGGTTGTCCACGACGATGACATTATAAGCAAACGTGGCTTGCTGGGAGAGCACGCTGCCCACGGCATCGGCGATGGTGCGGACGCGGTTGCGCACGGGGATGATGACCGAGGCTGTGACGGGATATTGGTCGGTCCGGATGGGGGGCAGTTCGTCAAACTCGTCCGGGGCGAGCCAGGCGCCGATGCTCTTCAGGTGGGCGGTGCAGGCACGCTCATATTCTATCTGTGCCTCGCGGCTGGCGGGATTGACGTAATCAAACTGCTTCTCGCCGCTGGCGCGCAGGTCGGTCTGACATTCGGTGTAGAGGGGCTCGCCGAGGTGGAAGAGGATGCCCTGACGGCTCAGGAAGAGGCGCAGGGCGTAGGGCGCGGCGTGGCGGTAGCGCGAGGCGCCCTCTTCGTTGATGAAGCGCTGAAGCAGCGCGGTGGGCATGAACCACAGGCCGCCGAAGTCGAAGTCGTCGCGCAGACTGCCCGGCTGGTAGTCGATGCTCGGGTGAAGGGCCGTTTCCTCACCTCGTTGCTCGTAGCGGTCGGCATAGACCATGGCGGCGCCATCGACAGCCTCTATCACTTGCTTGAGGCGCTCCATGCATCGGTAGCCGGGCATGAACCCGACGGGCTTGAGGAAGAGCGCCGTGTAGCGCTCTTGGCTGACGCGGGCAAGGGTGCGCAGCGTCTTCATGGAGGTCAGGCTCTCTACGGGCAGCCGCTTTATCTTGGCGTGGGTCAAAGCGCAGGAAGAACTCTGGTGGACCAGCAGGTAGAGCGTATGTATCTCGTCACACGCCACCAGAGCTTCGATGGCAGGAGCCGAGGCATCGGTGTATGCCAAAAAGAAATCTATCTTGGTTTTCATTGCATCAGGGTTTTGCTGTACGTTGTTGGGGGGCTTATTCCTCGTTGGGGTTTGAGGCTTTGACCATGTCGGTCAGAGCACGCCATATATTCATGAAAACACGGGCAATGGCTTTGGCCAGCCATATTATGCCCACTATGCAATAGCGTCCGGTGAGGAAGAGAAAGTCGATGGTGTAGCCCAGACAGGCCTTTGCCGAGAGGTCAATGCGGCGGCCCAGCCAGTGGAAGCCCTCGCGGCAAAGCAGCGGCAGACCGACGCCAATGATGGTATAGAGCAACCAGAAGGCGTCGCCGCTGTTGTGCAGCACGACGGGGTGTCCGCCCATGGCCTGCCAGGGCAGTCCGTAGCCAATGACTTTTATCAGACTGACCAGCAAGAAGGCCGTCACATGGAAGGCGAAGATATAGAGCGTGCGGTCACCAATATAGGTGAGGGCGTTGACGATGGCCTGAGGGGCTTTGGCGATATAGGTGCAGACGAAGAGTAGGAAGATAAAGCCTCCTGCGGCCGGTAGCCATAGCGAGGCGAAGGACGACAGCGTGCCTGCCTCGGGGAAGGTGGCGGGGAAGAGTATGGCCGAGAGGATAAGCGCCCCAAGGCCCGCCAGCGGATAGTAAACTTTCGTGGTGAGCAGGGCGCTATATCGGCGCGCCAGAAAACCGAGGCTGAAGAGGCCCGTGCCCATCAGTTCGCGATGGCCGGTACCGAGGGCGGGGACGGATAAATCCATGCCGACCTGCCAAAGGCCAAGAAACAGGACGATGCCCAGCAGGATGGCAGCATGTATCTCGCTGCGGTGCTGCGGAAAGAAACGTTGGAGCACTTTCATACCCAAAAGAAACGCCAGCGAGGCTACGAGAAGTGCGCGGAAAAACCAGAACGGCGAGCACAGCGCGATGTCGTAGCCGGACATGCAGAAGGTGATGCTCCATATCCGCTGGCAGTATTCGCTGAAGGTATAGGCGTGCATCGCACCTGTCATCTGCTCGCCGCCGGCCACATTGATGAGCCCGATGGCCCACAGCAGGTTGTGCAGGGTAATAAAGAGTAGGGACCAGCCGAGGAAGGGGAGGTACAGGCGGCGCACGCGATGCACAACGAAGGTGCGCTCGTCTTGAAAGTAGTGGGGCGAGAAGCAGTAGCCGGCGGTCATAAAGAAGATGGGAACACTGAGGGGAAGGATGACACGTGCCGCAGCGTCAGGGATGCCCGCATTGAGGGCAACGACCATGACGATGGCAATGGCCTTGGCTATGGAAATGGAGGTGTCACGCATGTTCTATGAAGTTTGAGGGAATGTTCGTGTTGTCGTGTTCTTGCTGAACTAAGGGTGACAGGAAGTGGAACAGCCAGCCTTTGAAGCGTCGGAAGGGTGGGAGTGCCTTGCGCCGCTCGGGCGTCAGGCGGTAGCAACGGGTGGCTTTGTCCTGCTCGAAGATGTCGGTCAGATGTGCCGTGGTGGCGGAGTCGGCCGCGAAGACGTTACACTCGTAGTCGAACGACAGACTTCGGCTGTTGAGGTTGGCGGAGCCGATGAAGGCGCAGCAGTCGTCCGCCATCATGATTTTGCTGTGGTGAAAGCCGCCCTGAAACACCCATACTTTGGCACCTTTCTTGGCCAGTTTCCACGTGTTGTACTCCACGATGTTGGGCGTCACGGGGATGTCACTTTTCTCCGACACCATAATCTGCACGTCCACGCCACGTTTCACCGCCTTCTTGAGTGCCCGGCGTATGTGGCCGCATAGGGTGAAGTAGGGGTTGATGATGAGCAGGCGGTGCTGTGCGCTATTGATGATTTCCAGGAAGGTGTCGTGGATGACGTTGCTTTCCATACCCGGGTCGCGGTTGACGACGGCCAGGCACTTGCGTCCGGCCGTGGGATCGAGGTCTGGCCGCACGTTCTTAAAGAGGGTGTCGGGCCGTGCTTCGCCGGGGTAGAGGTCGGGGCCGCCGAGGTCCTGTCCCGTCACTTCGTTCCAAAAGCGGACGAAGATGCCCTGCAGCTCGGCCACTGCATCGCCCTCAACGCGGGTATGGATGTCGCGCCACTCGCCAAATTCCTCCTTGCCGTGGATGTAATAGTCTGCCACGTTCATGCCGCCGGTGTAAGCTACGCAACCGTCGATGACCACAATCTTACGGTGGTCGCGGTGCATGGCTTTGTCAACCCACGGGAATCGCAGAGGGTCGAACTCGTAGATTTCTATCCCTTCCTCGCGCAACAAACGCAGATGACGCTCATGCAGCGGACGGTTGTTGGAACTGTTGCCGAAGCCGTCGAAGAGGATGCGCACCTTGACGCCGGCTTTCGCGCGCTCGGCGAGCAGCGAGAACAGCGCCATAGAAATACTGTCGTTGCGGAAGTTGAAATACTCCATGTGGATGGTCTCCTTTGCCTGCGCTACGGCGGCGAAGAGGTCGTCAAACTTCTCCTGCCCGGTGCGGAACACGACGATGCGGTTGTTTTCGGTAAGGGGGATGTGCCATCTGTCCTTCAACCATTGGCTTACATGCTTTGCGCAATCGGACTGAGGCTCAGCCATCTTGATTGATTCAGCGCGCTTTCCTGCGGCTGTGGTTTGGACGCTGTCTGTCGGCGTATAGTGTGCCTGCAGACGCCAAGGAAGCACTACCCACAAAATGGCCAAAGCCGCCATTATCGAAGACCGATAATGACGGACTGTGAAGCCGCTTATGGGGAAACAAAGTGCTGGACTGTACAGGGGATGATACTGGCTGCGTTTCCTCATATCATCGTGCTGAAGGAATCGACAATACCGATGAGGCGACGCTCGTTGTCCACCACCAGTACGGAATGTATTTTGTGGTCACCCAGTATGCGCTCTATCTCCGAAACCTTGGTGTCGGGCGCTACGCATTTGGGCTTGCGGGTCATGATGTCGGCTGCGGTCAAGGTAAAGAAGCAGTCTTGCGAGTTTTCCATAGCGCGGCGCACGTCGCCATCGGTGATGAGCCCCTCCACTACGCCATCTGCGGTGGTGATGACGCACAGTCCCAGACGGCCGCGGCTGACGTGGATGACGGCTTCTCCCATCTTCATGTCGGCGGGGATGACGGGCAGGTCGTCGGTGCGCATGATGTCGCGGGCTTTGGTCAGCAGGCGTTTGCCCAAAGTGCCGCCGGGATGGAAGCGGGCAAAGTCGGACGCCTTGAATCCGCGGGCTTCGATGAGGGCGCAGGCCAGGGCATCGCCCAGCGCCAACTGCGCCGTGGTCGATGACGTTGGCGCCAACCCCAGGGGGCACGCCTCGTGGCTGACGGCCGCGTTGAGGTGAACGGTGGCATATTTGGCCAGCAGCGAATCGGGGTTGCCGCTCATGCCGATGATGGGAATGCCGCGCTCGTCAAGGTAGGGGATGAAGCGAAGCAGTTCGTCGGTCTGCCCCGAATTGGAGAGGGCAAGGATGACGTCGCCCTCGGCGATGACGCCCATATCACCGTGGAAGGCGTCGAGCGGGTTGATGAAGAAACTGGGCGTGCCGGTGCTGGAAAGGGTGGCGGCTATCTTGTTGCCGATGTGTCCGCTTTTGCCGACGCCCGTGACAATGAGTTTGCCGTGGCAGTCTAAAATCAGTTGTACGGCGCGGTCAAACTCCTCGCCGATATGGGGTATGAGTTCCAAAAGGGCCGCGGCTTCGTCGCGCAGGCACTTTATGGCAATGTCTGTCCAATGACTCATGACGTTATTACTACGTATGCGTGGGTAATCAAAGAAGTTGTTTGACCAGTCCCTCGAGTTCGTCCAGAGGCAGCATATTGGGGCCGTCGCTGAGCGCCTCGTCGGGGTTAGGGTGTGTTTCAAAGAAATAGCCTTGTGCACCAAAGGCTTTGGCAGCCAATGCCATGGCGGGCACAAAGCGGCGCTCGCCACCGGTGGTGCCGTTGGACTGTCCGGGCTGTTGCACAGCATGGGTGCAGTCCATGATGACGCGATCAGCCAGCGGAGCCATACGGGCGATGTTGCGGAAATCGACCACGAGCGCATGATAGCCGAAGCAGTTGCCACGCTCGGTTAGCCACACCTCCTGAGCGCCGGCGTCGCGGCACTTCTCAACGGGCCATACCATGTCGTCGGCAGCGAGAAACTGCGCCTTCTTGATGTTGATGATGCGGCCCGTGTGTGCAGCGGCCAGTAACAGGTCCGTCTGGCGGCACAAAAACGCCGGTATCTGCAACACGTCGGCCACCTCGCCGGCGGCTTCCGCCTGCCAACTTTCGTGGATGTCCGTCAGGATGGGTAAGTTGTAGCGCGCCTTGATGTCGCCAAGCATCTGCATACCGCGGTCCAGACCCGGACCACGGAAGGAGCGCAGCGAGGTACGGTTGGCTTTATCGAACGATGATTTGAAATAAACCGTCACGCCGAGGTTGTCGCGTAACTGACAGAGGGTCTTGGCCACCTGGTCGAGCACTTCGGCCGATTCGATGACGCAGGGACCGCAGATGAATATGGGTTGTAAAGCGTTGTCCATGTGGTAAGTCTTTTTGTTATGTTATCTCTGCACGACACGCCATCGCCCCGAGGGGGAATCATGGAAGGGGTGGGCCAGAGACCGAGTGTACATCTTCCGCAAATTTACAGCAAAGGGGACGAACGGCCAAATAATACAACCATTTTGTTGGGCGTGTCCTATGGACCGTATCAGATAAAATGCTAATTTTGCCATGTTGGCCGCAGGATTGGCCAATAATCTATCACATTGCAGAGACTATTATGCGTAAAGACCCCCGACAGTATGAGAAAGCCAACCAGCAGTGGCTACAGGCGCGTGCCGGTGAACCCGGCGTCCACACCCTTGATAAAGGCGTGATGTATAAAGTATTGGCCAGCGGCCCGGCCGATGGACCCAGTCCGTCACCGCGAAGCATCGTCACCGCCCACTATTCCGGCCGCACCATCGACGGCCGCGTGTTCGACAGCAGCCGAGGTGGCGCACCTCTGGCCATCCGCCTGTGCGACCTTATCGAAGGCTGGATTATCGCCATGCAGGCCATGCACGTCGGCGACAAATGGGAAGTGTATATTCCCGCCTCTATGGGCTACGGCCGTTATGCCCAGCCGGGTATCCCCGCCTATAGCACGCTCATCTTTGAGATAGAACTGCTCGGCGTGCAGTAGGCTCACAGCCACGACATCCTCTTCGTTTCCATTTCATATAATGCTATCCTCTCTCCCCATGACCAGAATTGACCAATCTTTCCTTGACCTTCTGTCCGAACAGGCGCAGCAGAGCGAGCGCCTGCGTATGAACCACGATTTGCGCGGCGCAAAGACTGATACCTCGCAGCGCATGCTCAATGCCCTACAGCCCGGCACGCGTGTGCCTATCCACCGCCATCGCACTACGCCCGAGAGCGTATTCATCTTGCGCGGTAGTGTGCGTGAAACCTTCTATGACGATCAGGGGCATGTCACCGCGACGCACCTGCTGCAAGCCGGTGGCGAATGCCTCGGCCTACAGATTCCTGTCGGACAGTGGCACACCATCGAGAGTCTTGAGCCCGGTACGGTCATCGTCGAAATGAAGGACGGCGCCTTCGTTCCCACCTCGGCCGACGACATCATGACGCTGCCCGACTGACGGACGAAGACCTTTTCAAAGTTTTGGGTTGTCTTAGGCTTCTTGTGTGACCGCAAAATTGTTACCGCATTAGTCCTTGGACGCTACATAAACTTTTGCCGGACTGCAATGTTGGCCTTCTGTTGTACCGTCGATGAAATTAAGCCGAGTATGAAAGGCACAAGTATTTAACTCGCAAAGAAAAGGCTCCCGACGCTTGAGTGGCGTCGGGAGCCTTTGTCTTTAGCGGTGTGCCGGTCAGATCCGGCTACATACCGTTGAGTTTGTTTACTTCTTGTTGAGCACGAGGTCAACGTTTACGGCGCATGCTACGGAGCAGCCCACCATGGGGTTGTTGCCGATGCCGAGGAAGCCCATCATCTCAACGTGGGCGGGCACGGACGACGAACCGGCGAACTGAGCGTCAGAGTGCATACGGCCCATGGTGTCGGTCATACCGTAGGAGGCGGGACCGGCGGCCATGTTGTCGGGGTGCAGGGTACGGCCCGTACCACCACCCGATGCTACGCTGAAGTAAGGTTTGCCAGCCAGGATGCGCTCCTTTTTGTAGGTGCCGGCAACGGGGTGCTGGAAACGGGTGGGGTTGGTGGAGTTACCCGTGATGGACACGTCCACGTCTTCCTTCCACAGGATGGCTACGCCTTCGCGAACGTCGTCGGCGCCGTAGCAGTTGACGGCAGCGCGGGGACCGTTGCTGTAGGGTGTGCGCTTTACTTCCTTGAGTTCACCGGTGAAGTAGTCGAACTGGGTCTGCACATAGGTAAAGCCGTTGATGCGGCTGATGATCATGGCAGCGTCCTTGCCAAGGCCGTTGAGGATGCAGCGCAGGGGTTTGTCGGCAGGTCTCGACTTGTTGGCCATCTGGGCAATCTTGATAGCGCCTTCAGCGGCAGCGAAGCTCTCGTGGCCGGCGAGGAAGGCGAAGCACTTCGTCTCGGGGGAGAGGAGGCGGGCGGCGAGCTGGCCGTGGCCGATACCTACCTTACGGTCGTCGGCAACAGAGCCGGGGATGCAGAAGGCCTGCAGACCTTCGCCGATATATTCGGCGGCTTCAACGGCGTTCTTTGCTTTCTCTTTGAGCGCGATGGCGGTACCTACGACATAGGCCCACTTGGCGTTCTCGAAGCAAATCATCTGCGTCTCTTCGCAGGTCTTGTAGGGGTCGAGGCCGGCGGCGTCGCAAATCTGATTGGCTTCCTCAATATCTTTGATGCCATGCTTGTTGAGTGCTGCAAGGATTTGCTTGATGCGGCGGTCCTGGCTTTCGAATTTGACTTCTCTAATCATGATGTTGGTTCCTCCTTTTTTTAGTCTTTACGCGGGTCAATGGATTTCACTGCGCCGTCTTCGGGCTTCGTACGGCCGTAGGTGCCGGTTACGCTCTTGAGCGCTTCGTCGGCGGGAACGCCTTTCTTGACGGCTTCCATGAACTTGCCCATGTGTACGAACTCGTAGCCGCAAACCTGATCGTCGCTGTCGAGGAACATCTTGGTGATGTAGCCTTCGGTGAGCTGGAGGTAGCGTGTGCCCTTGAGCTTCGTGCCGTAGAGCGTACCGGTCTGGCTGATAAGGCCCTTGCCCAGGTCTTCAAGGCCGGCGCCGATAACGAGACCGCCCTCGGAGAAGGCACTCTGTGTGCGGCCATAGACAATCTGAAGGAAGAGTTCGCGCATAGCCGTGTTGATGGCATCGCAAACAAGGTCGGTGTTGAGGGCTTCCAGAATGGTCTTGCCGGGAAGAATCTCGCTGGCCATGGCGGCAGAGTGGGTCATACCCGAGCAGCCGATGGTCTCAACGAGGCATTCCTCAATGACGCCGTTCTTCACGTTGAGCGTCAGTTTGCAAGCGCCCTGCTGGGGAGCACACCAACCCACACCGTGCGTGAGGCCCGAGATGTCTTTGATTTCTTTGGCTTGCACCCACTTGCCTTCTTCAGGAATGGGAGCAGGTCCATGGTTGGGGCCTTTGGCCACGCAACACTGGTTTTGGATTTCGTGTGAATATTCCATGTGTCGTAATAATTAGAGTGATGGTGAATATTGCGTTCTTCTCTGTTGGGCAAAATTAATCGTTTTTTTTGGTACATGGGCCATTGCCCCTAAAAATATCGCCTTCTTGGCTTTGTTTTCCTTTCGTTTTCCTTTCGTTCTGTCTTTATCGTAGGGTGGTTGAGGCCTTCTGCGCTTGTCTATACGTGGATGCAGAGCATCTTGGTGGAGGTTTCGGGGCGGATGTCCATGCGCTGTGTGGCGGCGAAGAGCAGGATGGTGTCGCCCTGTTGGTAGGGGGCGGCGTG
Organism: Bacteroidales bacterium; assembly: GCA_022772475.1. GTDB lineage: Bacteria > Bacteroidota > Bacteroidia > Bacteroidales > Bacteroidaceae > Alloprevotella. Next base: position 32,972 of record JALEZQ010000008.1, read on the forward strand.
CTCGTCGTCGGTGACGATGGTGCCGCTGCCGGAGAGGCAGAGCAGGATGACGAACGAATCGAGGGTGGAAAGGTCTTTGCTGTAGAGGTGGTCGGCGGAGATTAGGGTTGTGGAAAAGTAGGGGCAGGTGAGCAGGCGGTTCTCGTTGTCAGACCGCGTGGGACGATCGAACCGGTATCGTTCATACACGCCATAGTCGATGGCTTCGAGCGCTTCGGCGATGTGTAGCGGACGGGGCTTGCCGTCGAGTCCCTTGCGGTCGTAGTCGTACAGACGATAGGTGATGTCGGAGGCCTGCTGCACCTCGGCCACGAAGCAGCCCGTGCCGATGCTGTGAATGCGGCCGGCGGGGAGATAGAAGAACTGTCCCGGCCGGACGTCGAACGTTTCCAGTACGTCGTGGATGCGCTTCTCCTGTACCAGCGTTTGCAGTTCGTCCGGCGTGACTTGACGTTTGAGACCGGTGGTGATCTGCGCGTTGGGCTCGGCATCGATGACATACCACATTTCGGTCTTCCCGTGGCTGCCGGGCTGGCGGCGTGCGGCCAGATTGTCGTTAGGGTGCACCTGTATGGACAGGTCGTCGCGGGCATCGATGAGCTTGACAAGCAGGGGGAAACTTTCGCCATGCTGTGCATAGACGCGCCGCCCCAGCAGGGTGCCCTTGTAGGTGCGGACCAGGTCGGTCAGGCTGCGCCCTGCCAAACTGCCGTTGCTCACGATGGAGGTGTTGCCCGGCATGGTGGATATTTCCCAGCTTTCACCGATGTGTGGGCCGGCAGGTGGCAACTGCTTGAAGGCGGCGATTTTTTGACCGCCCCACATGGTGGTCTTGAGGATTGGAGAGAACTTGAGCGGGTACAATGGACTAAA
>JALEZQ010000017.1 GCA_022772475.1 Bacteroidales bacterium
CTGAGCGACAAGATGACGATAGGAGGTGCCGTCCATTGACGGCACCATGGGACAATCCTGAACGATGAGAATCAGCGCAATAGCGTAGAAACGGCGCTTCCGGTGCCATGTCAATGGACATGGCCCTACTAAGCTGCGCCCCGGTGCCATGTCCATTGACGTGGCACTCAGCACGCGTCGCGGCGTCGGCCGCGACACCTATTCTTTGCCGAAAAAAACGCGGCTACGCCGCAAGTGGCACGTCAATGGGTGAGGCCGCATAGTAGTGCCATGTCCATTGACGTGGCACTCAGCACGCGTCGCGGCGTCGGCCGCGACACCTATTCTTTGCCGCAAAAACCCGGCTGCGCCCCGGTGCCATGTCAATGGACATGGCACTACTAAGCTGCGCTCCCGGTGCCATGTCTACAGATTTCGTTTTTGTAACGTGGATACATTCTCGGCGCGAAGGTACAACATAAATTCCTCTTCTGTGGGTATTACAAAGGCTATTGGCAAGGACTATGCAGAGAGTGGGCTTTGTTGCTCAATGTATTGTACATATGAGCGTGGGCAAATCGGGCTGAATGGAGATTGAAAAATAGTATTCAGCGTTGAAGTTGGGCTAGACGACAACCTGAACAACTTGTACAACTTTGCTTGTTGTGTCCGTTGTTATTGTTGTCGTGTATATTATTAGACGACAACCTGATCAACTTGTACAACCTTGCCTGTTGTCTCCGTTGTTTATGTTGTCGTGTATATTATTTGACGGCCCCCCTCGCTCAAATATCTTCATTTTGACACACCCTCCGCGATGCCAATCTTGTCGGTCGCCATTGCTTTATGTTACGGTACACCGAAGTTTTCCCAATAAAAAAGGACGTGCATACCGGGGTGGGCACGCACGTCCTAAAGGAGTTGTTCGTCTAAGGTATGGACCTTGGATTAGTAGGCAGGATTCTGGAGGTAACGGTTCTCCTTCACGCTGAGGCGCTGGTAGAGGCCATTATCCTTCTGGGTGGGATCCTCATAGGGCTTCAGACCGAGGTTGCGGCGGGCAATAAGCCAAGCGAACCAGCTGGTACCGTTGTTGGCGGGACCAAATTCAGCTCTATCCTTGTGGTTGGCAATACGGTCAAGGTCGAAGAAACGGCTGCCCTGGAAGGCCATCTCAAGGGCCATCTCGTCGGCGATGAGGGTCTCGACGGCGTTGATCTGCTCCTGAAGGTTCTCGGGGGTGACGGGGTCGAGGGCGGGCTCGGGATCGGGCTCGGGCTGAGGCTCTGAGGGCGTGGTTCCTTCATCCTGGGCTTCAACGTCGGTAGAGGGCTGTTCCTCATCCTCGGGAACGGCGATTTCTGCATCGAGAGCGGCAATGAGCTCATCTGCGGTAACACCCTCGACTATGTCCATGCGGACACGCTCGTCGTACATACGCTGACCGACGATCTTGGCATAGGTATAGACGGTGTCGATTTCGCTGCTGTAACCGCTACCGAGTTCGTGTACGCCACAGACGGCATCCCAGTGCGACTCTTCGAAGTCGAGCCAGGGCAGGTCGCTCTTGGCGCGACGCATTTCGTCGATACCGATATAGTCGCAACCATCGGGCTGGTTGACGAGGTAGGGGAATACGTGACCATCGCGTACGGAGTCGTTGGCGATGGTGGGCATGGTCTTGCTGGTCAGACCGTCGCGGAGGACGCCGAAGGCATGGCGGGGATAGCCGGCACGGTTGAGGGCTTCAGCAAAGCGGAGGTAAACCTGATTGACGCGGTAGATGGGGAAGCTGTAGTTGAACTTGAAGCTGCCGGTACCTACACCGTTGTTTTCAGTGGTATTGTTGCCATTGAAAGCACGGGTGCCAATGAAGGGGATGATGCCTTCGGTGGTCTGCACATAGTTGCGGATACCTTCGATACGGCAGTCGCCACAGTCTTCGGCATACTTAATCTGGTTGATGTCTTCATTGGTCTCGTGGTTCTCGTTTTTCTCGGTGTTGACGCAGAAACGATAGACCTGAGCCTTGGACAGACTTTCATAGGCGGGCGAGAGGGTCAGCTGACGGTTGCGGTAGTTGGCCGTAACGCTGACTTTACCTGTGGTCGAAACAGTGGCATCTTCGGAGGTAGAGGTGTTGGAGGTTGATTTTGCATCGAAGCCATAAATCTGGGCAGGACGCATGAGCACGCTACCAAAGTTGGAGCTGGCAGAGGAGAGCATGGCGGTGATGACCTGACCATTGCCGGTGATGTTGGCACTGTTGTCGTTGAAGGGTTCAGCCCAATTGCCCTTCTGGGCGAAGAAACTTTCCTCATTGTTGATCTGGATGCGATGTGCACTGGCGCGGTTGCCGGCGGTCATACGACGCGCGTTGACACGCGACTCTTCTTCCAAATACTGGTAATAGAGGAAGGCGGCATTTTGGTAGTCGGCCTTGCTGGCTCCACGGAGCAGATAGAGGTCGGCCATGACCAGACGACCGGGGAAGACCATCATCTGGGCGGGCATGGTGATGGCGCCATTGTTGAGGGTACCGTAGCTGGGGGTGCCGTAGCCCTGTGCGTACTGATAGTTGTAAGCACGGTCGAGGCCGTCCTCCATGAGGTAGCCCAGGAGGGTTTCGGCGGTGGCCCACTTGCCACCCTCAGGGTTGGTTTCCCAACCGGTGCCGGCGTTGGCCACGGGCTTGTTGATGTAGGGCACGGTGCCGTAGTTCTGGACGAGCTGCATGTAGGCCCAGGCGCGGATGAACTGTACCTGCGCAAACTCAGTACGCATGTAGTAGATGCTGTTCTTCTGCGCCATGGTATCTACGGCTGCAAGATAGTAGTTGCACTGGTTGATAACCTTGTAGTAGGCAGCACGGCTGACGAGGCCATTGTCGGCATCGGCCACGGGCTCGAAGTTGACGATGGCGGACACCGTGTCGCTGACATATTCGGTGGTCTTCACCAGGTCACTGCGCATGTCGGCAAGGAGGGTGTTGTTTTCTACCATATCCTGCACGTTGGAGAGGATACCGAAGTAGAAGCTGACCGTATCGCGGCCGGTGAAGCCTTCGGCATAACGATCGACATCCGGTGTGAGCATGTCCTCACAAGAGGTCGTGGCCATGCCCAGGCTGAGGAGACCGGCGAACAATCCTATAATCGATTTCTTTTTCATTGCGTTGATTCTTTTAAGCATTAGGCGAAGGGGAACCGGGCTGTCCGGTGGGGGAGGTCCGTCCCCCTTCGCATTAAGGCGTAGATTAGCGGGATTACAAGTTGATGGTTACACCGAGATTGTAGTTGCGTGTCTGGTTGAGGAAGCCAGCGTCGATTCCCTGCTGGAGCACGCCATTGCCGACCGTCGTTTCGGGGTCGTTGCCGGTGTACTTGGAGACGGTGAACACGTTGTTTGCTTCACCCCAAACGGAGATACCCTGCAGCCAGCTGAGGTTGACGGGCACCTTGTAGGTGAGGCGTACCTTCTTCAACTTAAGATACGAGCCATCTTCAATCCAACGGTCGGAGAAGCGTTCGTTGTTGACCCACTCGTCATTGTCGCTTGCCATAGCACGCGGCATGTCGGTTACCTGACCGTCATACTTCCAGCGGTTAACCACGGCCGTGGTCTGGTTGTAGATGCCATTGGCACCTTCGAGCTGCGAGCGCTGGTAGTTGAAGACGTCGTTACCGAGGCTGTACTTGAAGTCGGCAGCCAGCGTAAAGCCCTTCCATGTGAGCGAGGTATAGAAGTTGCCGTAGATGTCGGGGTTGGGGTCGCCAATCTTTACCATATCGGCCTCGTTGATCCAACCGTCGCCGTTCTGGTCAACGAAGTGGACGTCACCGGCCTGGAAGTTGCGGTAGGGCTGAGATACGAGACCCGTCGGGTAACGCAGGTAGCCGTACTTGCCGGCCTGTGAGGCGTCAGCATCGCTGGCGAAGACGCCGGCGGTCTGATAACCGTAGAAGACGCCTGCGGCCTGTCCTACAGCGGTGAGGATGTTGTTCTGACCGTAAACGGACGAGGTATAGCCCTGGATGGTCTTGGCAGAGGCAAGATCTTTCTGGCCGTTGGCGTCGAGGGCGTAGGTGGTGATGAAGTTGTCGCTGGTAGCGGGCAGTTTGGTCACCTTGTTCTGGTAGTGGCCGATGCCAAAGCCAGCCTGCCACTTCCAGTCGCGGAGGTTGAGGAGCACCACGTTCATGTTACCCTCGATACCCCAGTTACGCAGGGCACCGTCGTTGGCCCACATGTACTTCAGACCCGTGATGTCGCTGACAGCCTTGCGGGTAAGGAGGTTGGTGGTACGCGACCAGTAGTAGTCAACGCCGAGAGATAAGCGGTTGTTGAACAGGGCCGTCTGGAAACCGACGTTGAAGCGGTGGGTGGTTTCCCACTGAATCTTCGGGTTCTCGATGTTGGCCAGTTTCAGACCGGTGGCAATCTGGAGGAACTCGGCATTGGCGAAGTAGGTGCGGGCAGCGTAGTAATCTACGTTGTCGTTACCGCTCTCTTCATAACCGGCGAAGAGCTTCAGGTAGTTGACGGCGGGCACGTTGAACCACTTTTCAGAGGACATCAACCAGCCGAGCTGAACAGAGGGGAAGAGACCCCACTTCACGCCGGCGAGCTTGATACCGTCGTTGGCTTCCTTACCGAAACGCGAAGACGACTCGGCCGTCGTGGTCAGCGTGAGGAAGTACTTGTTCTGATAGTTATAGTCGGCATTGACATAGTATGCCAGGTTGACCCAACTGTCGTTCTGACCGCCATACTGCTTGTAGGACTGCGACATGCTCATGTTCGGCATCTTATCCTGGTCGTTGTTGTAGCCGAGGATGTTGCTGCTGTTATAGTTGAACGATGAGAGGCGGAAGCCGGCAAAGGCATTGAGGTGGTGTGCACCCAACTGACGGTTGTAGGTGATGCGGAAGTCGTTGAATACGGCGGTCTCCTTGCTGAACTGCGACTGGAGGACGCTCTTCACCGAACCGAGACCTTCTACCGCTTTCGAGGGAGTACCATCGTTAGGCAGATAATACTTCTCGTTGTAGCGGTTCATGATGTAGCTGAAACGGTCCGAGAGGGTGAGGTAACGGTTGATGGTGTACTTGGGAGCCACGTTGATGGCAAACTGGGTCTGCTCAAGGTAGTTCTTGTTGTCACCGTCACCGTTGGTGAGAATCCAATAGGGATTCACATAGCCGGAGTAACCGAATTTTTCAGCGAAGCGATAGGGGTTGTTATCGCTGTTGTAGTCCTTACCCGAATAGACCTTGTCCGTATGACCTACAGAGAGGCCGTTGGCGGGATCATAGAATACGTAGTGGGCATAGGGGCTGATGAAAGGCGACTGGATGAGCGAGAGGACATTGGGCGACGAGATGTTCGACGCAGAATAGTCGGGAGCCCAACCGTTGTCGCGGAGGTTATAGGCATTGCGGACATAGGAGATGTCGAAGCCCGTGGTAAGGCCCTTGAACATGGTGATGTCCGAATTGAAACGGATGTTCAGACGGTTGAAGTCGTTGGTGCGTGCCACGGCCTCGCCCTGAGTGTAGCCCAGCGAAAGGTTGTACATGGCCACGTCGTCACCACCGGCTACGCTCACGCGATAGTTCTGCGAGAAGCCCGTGTGATACATGCCATCCTGCCAGTCGGTCTCGTTGTGGTAGATGGGATAGAGCTTGTAGTTGGGGTCGTCGTTCATGAAGGCGGGAACGGAGGTATTCTTGTCGAAATACTCCTTACCTGTGAGCGTCGTACCAAGGAACTCGCTGACATAGTTGCGATACTGGCTGGCGTTCATCATCTTAACTGACGAGGGAATCTCTTCGATGCCGCCCCAGGCGCGGATGTTGATTCGCGTCACAAGGCTCTTACCACGCTTGGTGGTAATCTCGATGACACCGTTGCCACCCTTTGCACCATAGAGAGCGGTACCGTTTTTGATTATCTTGACATCTTCAATGTCTTCGGTATCAATGAGGCTGAAAAGGTTGGCTACGTAGCCGGTGTGGAGGGCGTTGCGGTCGTACTGCATGTCCCACTCTACGCCATCGACGATGACGAGGGGCTGCGAATTGGTGTTGAGAGAGTTCAGACCATTGATAAACATGGCTGCGCCCTGACCGGCAAAGCCGCCGCGGTTGATGGTGCGGATGCTGGAGGCCAGTTTGGTTTCGACGTCATTCTCAATGGTAATGGCGCTGCTCTCATTAACATTCATCGAGGGCTGGCTATAGATGGAGGTTCCATCGGCATAGAGGCTCTTGACGGCGGTGGTATAGAGAGAAGTGTTCTGGTCGGTTGCACCCTTAATGGCGATATGTCCGGGGTTGTAGTCGGGCAGAGCGACATAGAGGGAGGTGACGAAGTCGGGCACCTTGATGGTATAAGCACCCTGATCGTCAGTAAGGGCGGTATAGAAGCGGTTGTTCAAGGCCTGTACCTTGGCACCTGCAAGAGGTTGCTTGGTGGCTGCATCGTAGATGAAACCTTTGACCTCCTTCATAACATACTTAGCGGCAGGTCTAGCCTTGGTCGCGACTGTGGAGCGTGCTTGTGCACCATCAGTCTGTGCCGAAAGGACACAGGTGCCGGAGAGCATGAAGAGGCATACACCAGCACGGAGAGCGCCCTGCAACATTTGGTTCTTAATATTCTTACTCATGTGTTCGAATTTTAAAGTTAACAAGATGCTCATTCGCGCACAGGCTCTACGATAACGGACAGGATACTGAGTGCCTTGACCTTACCGGTGCGCTGATAGCTATAGGGCAGGGAGATACGGAGACGGGGGAAACTGTTCTTGCCGGAAGGCAGACCTTTATAGGTGTAGGGGAACTTGTAGTTTTCCCACAGCGTGATGCGCTCGGCTTTATCCTGGTTGACGGCTACACCCTTCACCTGACTGAGGACCTTGCCATCATCGTCGTAGAGGGCAGCGTCAAACTTGGGCTTCTCAATGATGGGCTGACCTTTGTCGTCCAGACGGATATTGCTCGTACAGGTCTTGTTGGGGAGCATGATGATGGAGATGTTGTAGTTGGTACTGTAGATGTTGTTCAACTGGAAGTCAATCATCATCGTGCTGTTACCCGATACGGGGAAGTAGAAGTAAGTGTTGTCGGGAATAAGGCCGCAGAGGTCGATAGAGTCGCGGGTATTGCCGTCCTCATCGGGCTCGGTCTGAAGCGTGTTGGCGCTGGTCAGGTCGATACGCTGTCCCCAGTCCTGAGTGGAGCCTTGTACGTCGCAAAGACCACCACGAGAAGCCTTGATCTCGCTGCGCTTTACCAGACCATAGGCAGGATCAATAGTGTACTCGGGAAGAGCGTAGATATAACCATTGGATGCTTTGATGGGGGAAAGACCGGCAAACATAGGATTGGCTTCACCGGGAGTAGCGTTGTACAGACAGATGTTCTTCGTCGTGAAGACAGAGTCGCGAGTAAGGAACTCGTTGAAGACGGCTACGGAGTCGCGGCGCTTGTCTGCAGTGACTACTCGCGATACACTGACGGTGGTGGTGGCGAGCAGGTCGTTGAGCATCTCACGCTGCTGGAGCGAGTCGATGGCATTCTGGTCGAGACGAAGAGCGTTAGCGCCTTTATAACTGAAGTCGTGCGAAGTACTGGAGTACTCGTAGTTGTAAGACTTCTTGAAGTTGTAGAGCGAAGCGATCTTATCCTTGGCGGTCGCGAGGGCTTCGTTGCTGGGGAAGAAGGAGATGCTCAAGCTGTCCTCATTGGAAAGAACCTTAAGGCTGGCATTGTTGATCATCTCGTTGTCGCTCGAATAAACAGAGTCAACATACTCAATCTTGCCAAACTCGTTCATGGCACCAGGCGTGCTGGCAGATTCATTGAACGTGTATTTGCTGTAAGCATCAATCATGGCGAAGATGTCAGAGAATTCAGAGCGGACGGACAACAGGTCGTAGATGTTGTGCTCGTAAGTGGATTCACCATTGAGGAGATACAGCTGACCATTGGACGAGACGATGGCGCTACCTATAACGGGGGCACCATTGAAGGTGTGGTTTGACTGACTGAAGGCACATACTTTGCCATTCATCATACGCACATCCTTGTCAGCTGCGCTTCCCTGATTAAAGCGAGCCATGTGGTTGCGCACGAACTGCGAAGCAATCTGATAGTTCAGACGCATGGCTTCATTGACAGAAGCTGTGGCCGTTGCCTGACAGGTATCTGCGAAGAGCGAGTCGGCGCGATCGAGGATATCAAGATACTGCTTGGCATTGAACGTGCCGTTCTTGGGGAGCCAAACGGTCATCTCCTGATCGCCGTTGAGGAGACTGGCAAAGGTTTGCTTTTCGCCCTTGTCAATCTCAGAGTTCATCACCTTGGCACGGCGGAGAATCATGGCCACCGAATCAAGTTCACTGGTAGCTTCGATATTCTGCCAGATCGTATTCGCGCCGGATGCATCGCTGACGCGAATATCGAAGTGGTCGTCGGTACAAGCTGCAACCGTTGCAGCCAGTGCCGTGCAGAGCATGCCACCCTTTACAATATTCTGAAATGTCGTTTTCATTAGATTTAATTTTATTCTGTTTATGTAGATTACCAGATGTCTTCTGCTACGGCACCATTGTAGATGATGGTGGGTACGAACTCATAGTAATCAAGGAAGAGTTGTGCATCGAGTTTCTTCAGTGCCGACTTGAAGCGCAGGTAGTAGGTCTTGTTGGCATCGAAATTAGCGACAGTAACAATGCGACGAAGAGCCGCGGCACTACCGCCCACCTCGCGACAAGGCTGGTCGCCCTTACCATTAGTAACGGTAAAATAGCGAGGGGCTTTCATGTAGCCCTGGTTTCGCATGTTCTTGTCATTCTCAGCGTTCTCTTCTTGGTCATCAGTATCTGCTACCCAAGGTATAGCAACCGTTCCAACCGTCTGTCGCATATCATAGGGCAAACCTACCGGTGACAGTCGATAAGGGTCAGTACCAAGGTAAATCTGTGCCATTCCTCGCATAGTGTTGTGTGAAGCACCCATGCGAAGTTCGTAGGTACCAGACTGTGGAACCGGCGGGAGTTTGACTACGAAATCATATTGGCCACAGGCCATGATTTCATCGCCCTGAAAGTCGCGCCATGCTCCACCGTTGGGAGAGTAGGCATCGTGGAGATACAGCATCACGGTGCCGGACGACTCATTGGTGATGTTGTCAAAATAGCCTTCCGGGAAGCGGAAATAGCCTTGACCACGAACGCCATTTGAGGCAATCTCAGGCAGCATCGTCGTCATGTCAATGCGTATGCGCTCGCTGCCAAGATTTTTTCGCACCTCAGCATCGTACCACAGCACGCCATCAATGGGGAAATAAAAACCATTCTGGGCGCTGTTGTCATACTGTCCATTGCTCGGCAAAATCTTTATACCACGTACTGTGGCACCTAACTCTTCGTAGTTTCCGGTGGGCGTGTTATTATAGACCGATATGCGATTGATAAAAATCTCATGGTTAATTTGGTCTTCATCACCGTTGCCACCTTTATCGCCAAGCTGAGTAATCTTCATCAGGCCACGAGACTGTCCTACCGTGGTGTAGTAATCCCACACGTTGGTCGGCATATTGTTAGTCTGAGGGTCTTTACTCTGACCATACTTGTAGTTGAACTCATTGTAATGGTGTACAAAGCGATTGTATGCTATCTTTCCTTCAAGGATATGATAGGCTACAAAGTAGTTGATGGCATTGTCCGCACTTTTCAGGTCGGCATTGCGCAGGTTCGGATACTTGGCTTCTATGTCACGTTTGAGGGTCGGGAAGATTGCATCCCAATTAGAGATATTTCCTTCCTCGTCCTTCTCAACCTGAATATTGAAGGCGCTTTCGTAAACGTCATCTGTTTCAGCGAAAGCCGTGTAACCAAGATAGCGTCTCTGCGGGATAGTCAGTGTGCCACCTACACCCGATTGTTTATAAGTCTGTTCACGCGTAACGAGTTCGTACTCAACGTCTCGGTCGGGCAAGGCCATGGTATCAGCCCATGAGGTCAGTTCCATGAGTTTGGCAAACACCTTCATATTTCCGGCTTCAGCAATGAGTTCATACACATTGTTGGAAGAAGGAGCGATGACGGCATCCACGACATGGAGCATACCATTGGACAACTCGATATTGGTCTTGATGACGCGCGAAGACTTATTGATTACGAAGTAAGCCTGGTCGCCTTCAGTCTGCATTTCGCAGGGCAGCAGGCGGTCGTTCAGGTTTGACTTCATAAAAGTACCTGGCGTGGGGAAATCGGCCTCCTCATAGGGGCTCTCTTCGCCATTGTCGATGATACAACTATAGGCGAGGAGAATAGCATCTTCTTGCGTGAGTTCCTCCACGGTGGCCACACCTTTCTGCTCACAGAAGGCTGCAACGGCAGCGTTGTTGGGGGCAAATACGGTGTAGTTTCCGCGGGTAGAGAGCACGCTCATCAGTGAGGACGCATTGTCCGACTCGCTAAGATTAACCCTATTAAGCACTGCGGCAAACGAAGAAAAATCTTCCTTGTTCTCAGTGACATAGTCGGCAACGGTGAGTTCGGACTTGATTGCGAAGTTGCCTTCGTTGATTTCCTCAGAGCACGCCGTGAAGAGTGTGGGCGCCAGCATGAATACCAGCGCGCCAACACTTCTCAGCACATTATCTTTTATAATTGAATATACTTTCACGGCTTTCATAGTTTGAGATTCTACAATCTAAAGGGGTTAGTTCTTACTGTAGCGAGCCCAAACGGGGTTTTGTTTAAGATTACCACCATACTCTTCACCGTTGATCTTATACTCATCCATATGAATGGGGTTGTACAGCGAGTACAACTGCTTCAGACGGTTGCGCACAGATGTGGAGAGCGTGATGTAGTTGGTCAGCACGTCAGTTACCGTTTCAGTGGTAGCCTCGCACTGACGCACGATATCGAACCAACGCTTGCCCTCGGCAACGAATTCACGCTGACGTTCGTTATATACGAGAGTCAGGAGCTCAGCAGCGGTCTTGGGGCTGTTGGTGTTGGTAGCATAATTTTCCTTCAGACGATCGCTGACCATCTGACCAGCACCTTCGGTACCGGTAGCTTTCAGGCGGGGATTACTGCGTTCAAAGAGCGTATTGGTCAGTTTGAAGCCTTCAGCCACGAGGGCATTGTCCGTAGCTTTGGTGGTGGAGGCTACCGAGCGTGCAATCGACTCTGCCTTGATAAGGAAAATGTCTGCCAGACGATAGATGGGGAAGTTTTGGTCTGCTTGCTGGATGTACTCAAACTTACCACCCTGCGTAAGGTCTTCGAGGTCGTTGATAGAAAGACTGGATATCAGGTTTTTGTGAACCTGAGGCAGAGAGGAGGAGTTGGGGTCATAGCGCAGCGTGTGGAGCAGACGGATGTCTGTCTTACCAAAGCCGCGATCCGGATCGTAAGAGGCGCTTGCAGAACCGGCCAAAAGGCTGCTTGCTACGAGCGATGCCGTGTTGAGCGAGTTACCGCTGGGGCTGGAGCAATACGATTGGAGCGTCGTATTGGTCACACTCTTGTTGGCATCATACTTCAGTTCGAAGATGGCTTCTGTGGCATTGTCCTTGCCCCAAATCGTAGAATATACGTCGTCACTGACATTTTCGTTGTTCAGCGACTTCATACGATAGAGATAGGGATAATCAAGATCCGTGTCCTGACCGATTTGTATCTCATTTTCAGCCAACTTTCTGTCATACTCGCTCTGGAACCATTCAAGGATGTCATCACAATACTTGATAGACTGCTTGAAGCATTCGGTAGCCAGATTGTTGCACTCGGTAGCAGTCAGCGTATCGCCTTCTGCCGAAACGACAACATCAGGTTTGGGGTTTGCTGTCGAGCTCTTGAGCATGCAGCCTCTCCACAGATACATATCTGCGAGAAGTGCCTGTACGCCGCGACGAGTGAAACGGCCGCAGTTTTCGGAAGAGCTACCGAAGTTATTGGCGGCATAGGGAAGTACGGCTTCAACGTCGGCAATAAGTTTGCCCATAATATTGACACCCTGAGTCTGACCATCAACGCGGGCACGTGCCTCTTCGTCGGTACGAACGGCTTTCGTCACGTAGGGTACGTCACGATAGGCGCGGACGAGGTAGAAATAGTAGAGCGCGCGGAGGGCAGTGATTTCGGCCTTGATGGGAAGCCAGTCGCTCTGACGGAAACTGGGATCCACCTCATTGCCGGGCTGCGTCATGGCTTCGCCCTGTTCGAGGACGAGGTTGCAATAGTTGATGCCCGTATAGAAGTCGTTCCACTTGAAGATATTCTCCGTGGGCATCAGGATGGCTTGCTGTGCGTGCTTGATGCCATCCTGGGTCTGGTCGAAGAGCGTGAGGTTGTCCGAACGCACTTCACCCCAGTAGAAAATCTTGTTGGTGCAGCCATTGCCAGCCAACTGACGGTAGCAGGCTGCACGGACGCCCTGAAGGTCGGTTTCTGTTTTCCAGAAGTCGTCCTCAGTGATACGGTCAGAGGGGAGCACCGTCAGGAAGTCGTCGCACGAGGTGAGACTGACGCCTGCCAACATAAGGCCGCTGACCAGGAATTTATTGATAAACTTATTTGTTTTCATATCTGAATGTCTTAGAATCCAATATTCAAACTGAGCGTGAACGAACGCGAGCGAGGCGTCTGGCTCGAGTCGGTACAGGGGCTGAAGCCGTACTGCGAGTGGTCGGGGTCGGTACCTTTGTACTTGGTCCAGAAGATAAGGTTGTTACCCGAAGCATTCAGACGGAGCGAAGAGATACCGTAGCGCTTGAGTTTCTCGCTGGGGAAGCTGTAACCAATCTGGAAGTACTGGAAGCGGAGGTAGTCGCCTTTCTCCACATAGCGGTCGGAGATAAGGGCGTTGTAGTTGGCACCACCGGAAACCTTCGTGCTGAGTGCGCGAGGAATTTCGGTCTCCTGACCGTTGGTACGCCAGCGGTGGTTGACAGCAGCGCTCTGGTTCTTGTTCGTACGCATATCCTCTGCATACATGCGGGCGAGGTTGATGATCTTGTTACCGATACGGAAGTTGAAGTTGGTCTTCAGCGTCCAACGGCCGTAGTTGAAGTCGATACCGAAACCACCACTGACTTTGGGGTTGGAGCTACCGAGGTAAACGATATCGAGTTCGTCAATCTGACCATCGTAGTTGACATCTTCATAGATGACGTCACCACCTTCAAACTTGTGGTTGATACCACCGTAGTTGTAAACCATCTGGAGGGGGTTACCGTTCTTGTCATATACTACGTTACCCTTAGAGTCGCGTACGATAGGAGCGGTCTTGCCGGTAGCGGCAGCGGTGTTGCGAGAATATGTACCGTCAGCATTGGGCTCGGACATATAGAACTCGTTCTTCGTGTCGTCGATGAAGTAGCCGTTGTGCTTATAGTCGTAAGCATAAACGCCTTTGTAGCGGAAACCGTAGATACCACCGAGGGCGTGGCCAATCTGTACGCGCTTGAGCACCTGTTCGTTACCACCGGAGTAGTCGAAGTCGGAGTTGTTGGCTGCGAGCACAGAGGCATCCATCTCGGTCACCGTGTTGATATTCTGAGCGAAGTTGAAGCGGAAGACGGTGCTGAACTTACCCACCTTGAAGAGTTCGCGGGTGTTCACATAGAGTTCCCAGCCTTCGTTTTCCATCTTACCGACGTTTGCAGCGCTGAGCGAGGTGTAACCGCTTGTTGAGGGTACGCTTACCGACGAGTTGATAAGGTCGGTGGTGTACTTGTGGTAGATGTTCAGGTCAAACTTGATAAGGTCTTCGAAGAGGTTGAGGTTGAAACCGAGGTTCCAAGACTTCGTCTTTTCCCAGCGGATGTTGGTGAGACGAAGGTTGGTGGGCTTCATGGCCGTCGTACCGTTATAAGAGTTGTAGGTACCATACTGGTTGTAGATGAGACCTTCGCCGAAGTTGGCCAAACCGGTGATACCGTAGCCGGGACGGAAGGCGAGCATGCTGACCACCTTCTTGAGGGGTTCAAAGAACGGTTCGTCGCTGATGTTCCAACGAGCGGAGACACCGGGGAAGAAGCCCCACTTATGACCGTCACCAAACTTGGTGCTACCATCGCCGCGGAGGGTAAGGGTCAGCGAGTACTTCTCGTTGAAGGCGTAGTGTGCGCTACCCGTGAGGGCCATCGTGTGGCTCTTACCGGTAGAGGTGCCGAGGCCGGTGAGGTAACCGGGAGCCGTAGGATCGGTGATGCCACCGCTGATACCGGACGAGGAGAGGTACTGGTTGGTCGAGGTGGAAGCCGTCGATTCGATGCTGGCGAGGACCTGAAGGGCATGACGCTCGTCAGAGAAGGCGGGCTTGAAGAGCAACGAGTGCTTGTTCTTGAACGTAAAGTTCTTGTACTCGTTGTTCGACGTGCGGTCAATCTGGTCGGACCACATCTTCCAGGTTTCGAGGTTGTGGGGATAGTAGCTGTTCTTGGTTTCGGTGTAGGCATTGATATAAACCTCACCGGTATAGTTCAGCTGCGTTTCGTTATCCTCTTTGCCAAGGAACTTGTACTCAACCGAGAACTTGGGTGTGATGGTGTAGGTTGACCACTTACGCCAAGCATACTCAGCGATAGCCACAGGGTTACCATTGGTTACCATGTCGCTGAGATAGTAGGACGAAAGGTTGCTGGTGTTGGACACCATACCGGTGGTCGTGGCAGCCTTGGGCATAAGGTAATATTCGCCCGTGTCGAAGTACTGACCTCTTTCGCGGTCATACTCCCAGCGAGTTACAGACATGTTAGGCATGGCCTTGTAGGCGTAGCCCATCAGACCGTCGTCGTAGTTCTTGTTCTGGTTGGTGTAAACCAGCGAGAAGTTTGACGAGAACTTGATACGGTCAGAAACGTAGTAGTCGAGAGCCAGACGCGTAGTGAAGCGGTCGAGTGTCTGCTTGATGACGGTACCGATTTCGTGGTCGTAGCTTGCCGATACGCGGAAGGTAGCCTTGTCACCACCACCCGAGAGGCTGACGCTGTAGTTGTGAGTCTGACCGAACTGCGTTACTTCGTCGATCCAGTCGGTATTCTTATTATAGTTGTAACGATAGGCCGTGTAGGTAGGAAGGTCCTGCAGCTCGACGATCTGGTCGGCGGGGTTACCGGCTTCGGGGTTGGGGTTGTGATAAGCCTGCTGGAGGAAGATTTTGTATTCGTCACCAGTGAGCATCTTCATACCCTCGGGCTGCCAAGAGCCGGAGAAGCGGTAGCTAAAGTTGACGCGGGTCTTACCGCGGGCACCACGACGTGTCTTGATTTCGATAACACCGTTAGAACCACGGCTACCCCAGATAGCGGTAGCGGCAGCGTCCTTCAGTACGTTAATCGACTGAATGTCTTCGGGGTTAACCTGCAGAAGGCTGGCGAACTTTTCCTCGTTCATATCGTTGGCATCAAACTCGTCGGTATCATAGTCTTCAAGGATATCGCCATCGACTACGATAAGGGGGTTCTGGTCACCGTTGATGGTGGTCACACCACGCAGACGCATGGAGGTACCCGAACCAAGGTTACCGGAGTTTGACACGATGTCAAGACCTGCAATCTGTCCCTGAAGGGCTTCACCTGCCGTTTCGAAGGAGAGACCTTGCATTTCATCCATATTAAGGCTCTGCTGAGCCACGGAGATTTCGCGCTCGGGAATGACCATACCGTTCGATTTGGTCTTACGTGTTACCGTCTTGACCGCTTCGCTGAAGGTACTGTTGTCTACGAGTTCGATACGGAATTTGGTCTGAGTACCAATGGCTTGTCTGACGGTACGATAGCCGATGTACGACACCTGGAGGGTGTTGTTCGGGTTCTTGATGGTCAGAGAGAAGTTACCACTGGCATCCGTTTGTGTTGCTGAAACCGCACGATTTGACTTGTCGATTTCAGCGACGTTTGCCATGATGACAGGACCTTTGTCAGTGGAGCTCCACACGTGTCCTGTGATGCGCTTCTGAGCGAACGCGACAGCGCAGCAGAAGCACAAGGCAAGAGTCAAAAGATATTTTATGCTCTTCATAATAATAGATTTTACTTAATTCTGTACTTCTTCACAAAGCTTGCTGCCTCGGCGGGCGTTGACCATGCTTTATCGAAGCGTTCCGTGCTGTACTTCTTGTCGAAGAGAAGGTAGTTGTCAATCTGGTGAACAGTCACGAACGAGGAGTTCTTGATGGAGGTAGCGGTGTTAGCCGGCGACTTGTCGAAGTCGGCATCGCGTGCCATCAGGTTGTAGGGAGCGATGACGTGAGCGGCCACCTTGCTTTCGTCCACAGAGCCATCGGCATTCTGAGCCACAGCGTCATAGAGGGTGATGGCGCCATTGGTCTGCTTGACGTTCAGATTGAGGTAAACGTTGTTGATGTTATCGATACAAGAAGTCTGGTAAGCTTCGTTGCTGGCAACATTATCTACGAAGAGCGATTCATCCTGGAAGTGGTACTTCAGGAAGTTCATCAGCAAGGTAATCATGGCTTTCACCTTCACCTGTTCGGCTTCGGGCAGCACGCCGGTGCTCTGACCTTCTTCATCCTGAATCATGTGGTTTTCCATGTATTCAATGATCTCATCGTAGGTCATAAGACCGCGCTGGCGAGCTTCCTGGACCTTCTCATTCGTAGGAATGTAAACCGTGTAGCGGTAGTTGTTGAAGAAGCGGACAACCTTTTCATTGAAAGGAGGATAGATACCCTCATCGTTGAAGATGCGGTACTTCTTGACCTCGGCTTTCCACAGGTCGTTGTCGGCCTTCATTTCTTCGGTCTGGAAACCGGCGGCGATGAGCTGGTCGGCCGAGAAGTTGGCCTGGCAGAGCTGGTAGAACTCGGAGAAGTTGTCCTGATTCTCACGCATGATGGCATAGACCGTCTTGGTGGTAGGCTGCATCGGACGGTTGATAAGGTAGGTCATACCGTTACCGTAACCACCATTCTGCTCGGCGGTCATGTTGTAGCCTTCGATAACTTCGCAATCGTGGTCGTTATCGGCATACTCGTCGTTCTTGAGCTGAAGCTGATAGCCACCATCCACAATCATACCAACGCCTGAGGCCTCGGGTGCCACTTTGTGTGCCACATAGACGGGAGCACCGCCACGCGAGAGGAAGTAGGTACGCTTGCTGTTGACACCTTCGTTATTATCAGCATCTTCCGTATCGTGTACCACGATGTGCTGGTCCATCATGTCGATGAGCAGCGTACGCTTCACGAGACCGGAACCCGTGGTCAGGGCGCCATTAGGCTCGGACACGTTGGCGGCGTTACCACCGGTGGTCGAGGTCTTGTCGCCGGCCTGCGGACCTACGCTGATGTCATAGCGGTAAGCCTGTGCACGCACGGGGATAACGGCGTTGGATGTATTCTTATAGGTAAAGCGCCAATACTTATACTGGCTGGCCTGAAGCACACCCTTGGCGATGGACATAGGATCTACATAACCATACAGACCGAGTGCATCGTCCGTCGGAACGAAGAAGGAGAAGCGCGACTGCATAGCCTTGAGGTAGGTGGAGTAGTACTTCTTCAGCGGGGCGTTGTTGTAAGAGGTACCCTCGATGAAGTTGTCGTCAGCACGAGCTACCGACTTCATCACCTGCGTGTTGGCGCTGTAGAGCACCGGACCGATAACGGCGGCGTAGTCGGCAGGCGTGATCACGGAGTTCATCACATATACCACACCGTTGTTGGCCAACAGACAGGTGTCGATGCCTGCTTTGTAGGCATCCTGGCTGGGATAGTTGTCAGCGGGGAACATCTGGTCCTGAGCATCGTTCATGATGGTCAGATACTTGCTGGGCACGCTCTCAATGAAGCTGTCCTTCAGCAGGTTGTTGATCAGAGCCTGAATGATGTCGAGAGGAATCTGGTAGATGTTGGTGATGAGGTTGTCCCAGTTACCGGGCTCGTTGGGCACGTCGGGGAGGGCATAGCGGTTCATCAGACCGCGACCACCACCTTCCCAGAAGTACTTGGCGAGGGCTTCGTCAGTAGGTACGAAGAAGGCGCCCATGTCGCGCTCCATCGGCGTGGAGCTGCTGATGGCATAGGCATTCCATCCCGGGTCATAGGTAAGGAAGGGGAAGGCACCGAGCGATTTCTTGTCGGGGCCCTGGGTCATGGCACCATTGCTCGAACGCGAAGAGATATACTTCTTCTCGAACACGGAGTCGTTGCCTATATCATGGAGGGCACGGTAGTCGGCGGTGAGTGAAGCGCTGTAGTAGGGTGCGCTGAAGCGGTCGAGCAGACGGCTAAAGAGCTGCGTCTTAGGATTCTGACGGATACACTCGGCCATGTTGGGCGGCGTAACGAGCACCTTGTCCAAGATATTGAAGTAACCGTTCATACAGGTTACGTCCTGCTTGACAATCTGGGCATCGTAAACGTAAGCACGCTTACCACCGGCAGCACCGTTAAGCCAGGGCTTTTCGCCCTTCTTTTCAAGATTAAGAACAAAACTGATATCTTCGTGCGTAATATCCTTGGCCTTCATCTGCTCTTCGAGGAAGTGAATCATCGGAGAGGAGGAAGCGTCAAGCGCCATGAGGATACCCTTGGCACCTTCATGGTTGTACTGATCCCAGAAACGCTTGTCACCCGTTGCGTTGCCCTCGCTGTCTGTGGTAGGAACGTTCAGGTTTACAGGAAGATCCTTTGCTTCCCAGAAGGGCACAGTGTCAACGGCAGAAGCAGCGGTGCTACGACGCATCGTCAGGTCGCCGCCATCAGAAGAGTAGGTCAACATCTCGAGCACGTCAGCATTGTTAAGCATGCTGCCATAGAAAAGCATTGCTTTCTGTGCCTGAGTCAACTGAGAATACGAGCGGACAGGATTGCCTTTGGCATCCTTCCACGTTGTTGTAGCGAAGAACTTTTCGAAGGCCGAGTCGGGCGCGACGAAAAGCGTCTTACTACCAGTCTTAGACAGTACATCCTTGTACTCCAGGTCGTCAATCAACTGTACGGTGTAGTTGAATTGACTGGCTTTCAACTCGTCATAAATACTCCCTTTCAAGAAACTGGGCATGGTCTCGTCGAGATCATAATCGTCTGAACAGGAGTAAGTAAGAGCGCAGGTCGAAAGCAGGCACATTGCACCGAGCAATGATTTGCCCATTCTGCTAAAACGGTTTTTCATACGCACTAATTACTGTTTGATATTTGTTTTTCGGTTTGTTCGTCTTAGAGATATACAGTTAGTTGCAGCAAAATTAATAGAATTTTGTAATCTGAGCATACAAAATCGCGATTAATAAGGGGGCAATTAAACTTTTTTAAGAAAGTATAACATAGAAAATGTTAAAAAGAAAAGGCCATTTAGGGGCGGGTGCTGTAAGTGAGGGACTTGCAATTTTTAGTAAAATCGAGGGTTATTTTTCGTCCCAAAGCCCGGTTCATCACATTCGTACTGCGTGAAGTTCCGAAAGGGAGATTTTAAGAATAAATAACTTTTCTAAGAAAGTTTAACGTTAAACAAAGATGCCGAGGACCGAAGGCGGGTATGGAGAAGACCAGATCAACGACCGCGACAACCCGTGCAGCGCGGCGTGAAATGGATACAGAATGAGGGGCGCTAAGAAGAGAGCACACGGATAGTGTGCAACACGTTTCTTAACATCGCTTAACATCGAGAAGGGCCGCGAAAGTCACCGCCGGACAAGCGGTCGTAAATATCGCAAGCACGGCGCTTTTGATTTTGTTGGAAAGTGGCAGGATCGGGTTTCTATCGCAAAGGTTTGGTTAATGTTTATAAAATAATGCTTGCTTTTCGCTAAAAAAGGGCATCGGGATAGCGCGAAAGGGGGCGTGATTCGGCGCGCACTGTAAGCGTTACAGGAAAATCTGTAACGCTTACAGGATTTTCTGTCGCCCAAACTGTGGTCGCCGCATGCACTTTTCGCCCGCCGTCGCGCTTTTTCGCTTCTATTTGCATGGTCGAGGCCGTTCACGTTGTTGGTCGCAAAACTCACGTTTTGCGCATAGTGTGCAAGAATCTGGCTTACGATTATTGCGAAAGGCCGAAGATGGCGGTTTGCCTTGTCGCGGCCTGTGGGAAGTCATCGACGGACGGGGCTACAGAGGGAATAGCGAAAGTAGGGCGGAACTGTAGCGTCAACGCGGAAAATAAGCCGGCCGGATGGCAGGACAAAATAAAAAATCGTAGAAATGGGGATAAAAAATGGATGGAAGAGGGTGTGGGAAGTAGGGGGCGAAAGAAAAATCTGGATTTTCCGGACAGGCCGAAAAGGCCGTCATTGTCTGTGCATCATTTTGTATTCTTGGTAATTAGCCTACACAATCCGTTACGATGGCATCGCGCAAAGGAAGCCGCATGAAGTATCTTTGGAAAAGAATTGGGTAAATAGTTTTGACAAAGCAGGCTTTGCAAACCAGAAAAAATGGGCACGAACTTGGTCTTTATACACGGGGGGAATCGGTAAAATTGGCAAGAAGGCCGGAGAGGCACCGGGGGCATGGGGGTTAATGACTCCAGAAGGTAGATGGCGACCATTCGTCGCGCCACTCGACGACGGGGCGGCCATCGCGGAAGGTGATGGGCAGCCAGACATAGCGTGCATCGATGGGGTGCTTGGGCCGCCATACGTCGGCCATGAAGATGAAGGCTTCGGGACGACCGGCCACGGGTAGCACGAAGGTGCCCTGACCGCCGAAGGTCTGTTTGGCCTGCGGGCCACGACATGGCGAGGGCCACTGTGTCCATTCTCCTGTCAGGCTGTCGGCACTGAACATGCGGGCCTCGTTGGGTGCCCAGCCGGTGCAGCCGCTTGTGATGAGCCAATAGCGGCCGTGGTATTTGAAGAGCGTTGGTGCTTCGTTTTGTCCGCCGGGGGCAATGCGCCAATAGCGGCCGGTATGATAAGTGAAGTCGGTAGAGAGTTCGGCCAGATGGAGCGTGAGGTTGTCTTCTGAGGAGAAGAGATGGTAGGCGCGGCCATCATCATCGACGAAAAGCGTCATGTCGCGAGCCATCTGTCCGCCATCCTTTTCGCGCTTGAGGAAGAGTCCCTGACGTATGGCATCGCGCCATGGGGCGGTCCACCATTGGCTATAGTGGGCAGCGTTGAGGGTATCGCAGCGTTGGCGGTCGGTATCGGTCCAATTAGCGGGATAGCAGTAGGGATTGACACGACCGGAGCGGAGATAGGTGAAGGGGCCGGTGGGTTTGTCGGCGATGGCGACGGCGGCACGCGCGGCGGCATAGCCACGGCCTTTGAGTTCGAGATGGAACCAAAGGACGAATTTCTTCGTGGCAGGGCAATAGACCACTTTAGGGCGCTCGATGGTGCAGCCACGTTCTATGTCGCTGCCACGCTGAGAATCGACGGGTAGTGCAACGCCACGATAGGTCCAGTTTACCAAGTCTTTAGAACTATAGCACGTGATGCCGACGAGCGCTGCGGAGGTATGTTCAGCCTTGTGCTCGCCATACCAGTAGTACGTACCTTTATGATAGAGTATGCCGCCGCCATGGGCATTGATGTGCACGCCGTGGTTGTCAGGCCAAAGTTCGCCGGGGCGGATGGTACGCTGTTGGGCCTGAGCATCAAAGAAAAAGAGGGGGAGGAGGAGGATGAATATGCGCTTCAACATACGATATAAGGAATAGCGGGTGTACCGTTAGCGGAAAAGCCGGTGAGGATTGAAGGGCAAGACGCAAAGCGCCGGCCTCATGCGTGATGGGCCGGCGCTCAATGGGTTGTTGCTGTGGACCAGGAGGGTATCGAACCCTCGTCCGAACAGGGACGCACTAAGTTTTCTACATGCTTATCTCTGCCTAAGTTTTTCGGGCCAGGCGCGGACCAGAGCCACCGCGCAGGGCCTTATCCTCTAAGAATGTCCCTCCGGACGCGAGGCCGTCCAAAGGTATCTCCGATGTTTCCGGCACCACCTGATCAAGACGCTTCGGAGCCACAGCGCTTGGGTGATGTCTCGTCCCCACACATCTGCGGCGGGGATTAAGTTGATGTACTAAACTTCGATCAAGCAGCGAGAGCGAGTTTGTTTTCGCCAATTAAATTTTCGAGAGCCGAGATTAGAGTGCCCACCCTCAGGCGCACTGCATGCTTGCTTACCACCTCTGCCTGCCGTCAAATCCAGTCTGGCCCAAGATGTTCTGCAAAGTTACGGGTTTATTTTCAAACAGCGGGCTGTGTTACTGTAAAAAATGTTTCTTCAGTCTTCTTGCGTCTTGCGTCGTGAAATGGACTGGCAGAAAAGGGTGGCGCAGGGTTAACGTAAGGCGCGTCATCTGTTGCGAGGAGCACAACAAGATGACGCGCCTTGGAGAGTGTATATATAGGTAGGACTATATACTATGGTGTCAGAGCGTTATACCTGCGAGGTGCGACAGACCATCGTAGAAGGCGCTGACGATGCCGAGGAGGATGACGCCGATGGTGCAGAGCACGAGGGCTGCACGGGTACCACAGTCGCTGGTGAAGGTGGCGATGGGGGCATCGTTCTTCTGGATGTACATGGCCTTGACGATGAGCAGGTAGTAGTAGAGCGAGATGACGGTGTTGACCAACGCGATGAAGACGAGCAGGTAGTAACCGGCATTGAAGGCTGCCATGAAGACGAAGAACTTGGAGAAGAATCCGGCGAAGGGCGGAATACCAGCCAAGGAGAAGAGGCAGAGGGTCATGAGGAAAGCCAGTTTGGGGTTGGTCTGGTAGAGGCCGTTGTAGTCGTCTATGCCTACCTTACCGCTGTTCTGCTCGATCACATGGATGACGGCGAAGGCGCCGAGGTTGGCTGCGAGATAGACCAGGAGGTAGAAGACGAGTGCGGCCATGCCCTGCTCGGTGACGCCCATGACGGCGAGAACAAGGTAGCCGGCCTGGCTGATGGCGGAGAAGGCCATGAAGCGTTTGAGGTTCTTCTGACGGATGGCAAAGAGGTTGGCCACGGTGATGGACACAACGATGATCCAGAAGAAGCCGACGCTCCAGAGACCGAAGAAGCCGCTACCGGCGCCAAAGACCTTGGCGAGGATGGTGAACAGCACGAAGGCGGCACTACCCTTGGAGATGACGCTCAGGAAGGCGGTGACGGGAGTGGGGGCGCCTTCGTAGGTGTCGGCGGTCCAGAGGTGGAAGGGCACGAGGGAAATCTTGAAGCCCATACCGGAGATGAAGAGGACGAGGCCGAGGATGCTGAGCAGATTGACGGGCATGGAGGCCATCTTGCTGAAATAGAGCGTGCCGGCAGCGCCATACAGCAGGGAGATGCCGTAGAGCAGGAGGGCGGCGGAGAAGAGGGCGAGGAGGATGAACTTGGCGCCGGCTTCTGCGCTCTCGGTGCGCTTCTTGTCGTAGGCGATGAGGGCCGTCATGGGGATGGAGGCGAGCTCAAGGCCGATGAAGAACATCAGGAAGTGGCCGCTGGAGATCATGAAGTACATGCCGAGGAGGGTGAACAGCGTGACAGTATAGAACTCGCCCTGCTTGATACGGTTCTCGGCGGCTCCGAGCCACTTGGACGACATGAGGAAGACGATGATGGCGCCGACATTGAGGGTGGCCTTGAGGGCGGTCATCATGCCGGTGCTCTCGTACATGCCACCGAAGGCCGTGTTGACGGCCTGAGCGTCGGTGCTGATATTGCAGAGGATGAAGATGGTCTGGGCCAGCAGGAGCACTACGGGAAGCAGGGCACGCATATGGCCGCAGCAGGAGCAGCCGCAGGCTTCAGCGCCATCGGCTGTAGCGCAGGCCAGGGCGCGCTCTTCTTTACCGCAGGTAAAAAGGTCGGCGATGAAAAGCACCAGCACGACGGCCAGCAGACTCACCTCTTCGCTCATGCTCAGAAATTGGGAATAGTCGATTGTCATTATTCTTTATTCTATAAGAGGTTAGTTAATCAGAGACCGGCCACCACCTGCGCCGTGGGCAGGATGTGCTCCACCACGGGGGCTACGCCGGTGTGAATCATGTTGCTCACCCAGAGGGGTGCCAAACCGAGACCGGCTACGCTGACGATGAGGCAGACGACGGCGACGCGCTCGTCCCATGTAGCGTCGGTGAGCTGCAGGTGATGCTCGTTGGTGCAGGTGCCGTAGAGTATCTTACCTACCACACGGAGGATATAGACGGCGGTGATGACGATGCTGCAGCAGGCGGTGATGGTCAGGATGCGGTGGAAGAGGTCGGCATTCTCGAAGGAGCCTACGAAGATGGTCATCTCGGCGATGAAGCCGGAGAAGCCCGGCAGACCGAGGTTGGCCAGACCGGCGATGATATAGCCCACGGAGAGGAAGGGCATGATGCGCATCAAGCCGTTGAGCTCGCGGATGTCACGGGTGTGGGTGCGGCCGTAAATCATACCGATGAGGGCAAAGAAGAGGGCCGTCATCAGACCGTGCGAGAGCATCTGAAGGATGGCACCGGTGCAGCTGGTCTGCGTAAGCATGAGGATGGCGAAGAGCACGAGACCGCAGTGGGACACCGAACTGTAGGCGTTGATGTACTTCAGGTCGGTCTGCACGCAGGCGGAGAAGGCACCATAGACCACGGAGATACCGGTGAGGATGAGGAAAATCCAACCGAGTTCCTGAGCGGCTTCGGGCATGAGGTACATGGCGATGCGGAAGCAGCCGTAGCCACCGAGCTTCATGAGTACGCCGGCGTGGAGCATGGACACGGCGGTGGGCGCCGAGGCGTGACCGTCGGGACTCCATGTGTGGAAGGGGAAGAGGGCACCGAGGACGCCGAAGCCGACGAAGGTCATCGGGAACCAGATGCACTGCATACCGGTGTCGATGGCGTGGGCACCGTTGGTGTGGTTGGCAATGTCGATGATGTTCATCGTGTTGCCGCCGGCACCGTAGAAGATACCGAAGATGCCGCACATGAGGAAGGCCGAACCGCCCATGAGCATGAGGGTCAGCTTCATAGCGGCATATTCCTTCTTACCGCTACCCCAAACGCCGATGAGGAGGTACATGGGGATGAGGGCAATCTCGTAGAACATGAACATGGCGAACATGTCCACGGTGATGAAGAAGCCGAACACACCCATGGAGAGGAGGGTGAACCAGAGGAAGTATTCCTTGGTAAGAGGCTTGAGTTTCCAGGAGGCGAAGGTACCGGTGAAGACGATGATGGCGGAGAGCAGGAGCATGGCTACGCTGATGCCATCGACGCCGACGGAGTACTTGATGTGCAGTGCGGTGAACCAGTCGATATGGCCCGTGAAGAGCATTTCGCTCGTAGGGTCTGCGGCGCGCGCTCCGAGGAAGTCAAACACGAGTTTGACGGCCAGGAGGAGCAGGACGCTGCTGCCTGCCACCATCACGCCACGTACCTGATTGATGTTGCGCGCCAGCCAGAGGCCGAGGAGCATCACCATCGGTACGAAGACGAAGGACGAAAGATAGAGGACGTTTTGTATATTTTCCATTGTATCTGCTTTTTAGGAATGGTGAGAGGTTGTTCAGGCAAGCAGGAACATGAGGGTCAGTGCCAGGATGCCCAGGAAGAACACGAAGGCATACTTCTGTACGGCACCGCTCTGCAGACCACGGATGCGATAGCCCAGGGCATTGGCACCCCATGCCAGGAAGTCGAAGAAGCCGTCGATGATGTGGCGGTCGAACCAGGCGATGGGCTTGGAGATATGGGCAAAGATGATGCGGTGGGTGACGTACTGATAGACCTCGTCCATATAGAAGCGCTTGTAGGCCCAGCGGTGCAGGCCGGAGAACTTCTCGGCCATGCTGTCGGCCACGGGCTGACGCTTGCGGATATAGATGAAGGTGGCCAGGAGGATGGAGCAGACGGCGATGACGATGCTCGTGCCGGCTACGCCCCAGTCGAGGTGGATGTCATAGGCCTGACCGTCGGCGCTGACGAAGTGGCCGAAGGGGATAAAGCCGGCGGCGCAGGTCACTACAGCGAGGAAGATGAGCGGCAGGGTCATCACCAGCGGAGCCTCGTGGGGCGTATGGTGGGCGTGGAGCTCTTCGTTCTCCGTTCCCCAGAAGATGCCGTAGTAGAGGCGGAACATGTAGAAGGCGGTCATGGCGGCGATGGCGGTCATGAACCATCCTACGAAGGGACTGTAGGCGAAGCAAGCCGTCAGAATCTCATCCTTCGAGAAGAATCCCGAGAAGGGCGGTATGCCGGCGATGGCCAGACAGGCGATAAGGAAGGTGATGTGGGTGATGGGCATGTACTTGCGCAGGCCGCCCATGGCCGACATCTCGTTGCTGTGCACGGCGTGGATGATGCAGCCGGCGCCGAGGAAGAGAAGGGCCTTGAACATGGCGTGGGTGAACAGGTGGAACATGGACGCCATGTAGCCCAGCGAGCCGACGTGGTGATGGCCGGTAGGCAGTTCGGTGCAGACGCCGAGGGCCACCATCATGAAGGCAATCTGCGAGATGGTGGAGAAGGCCAGCACGCGCTTGATGTCGCTCTGGGCACAGGCCACGGCGGCGGCATAGAAGGCGGTAAAGACGCCCACCCATACCACGATGCCGAGGACGGTGTGGCCGCCGATGGTGCCGAAACTCTGGAGCAGGGGCATCATACGGGCGATGAGGAACACGCCGGCGACCACCATCGTGGCGGCATGGATGAGGGCGCTGACGGGCGTCGGGCCTTCCATGGCGTCGGGCAGCCAGATGTGGAGGGGGAACATGGCACTCTTACCGGCACCACCGATGAACATCAGACCGAGGGCGACGGGGATAAACTTGGCCGCGTCGGCATCGAAGCCGCAAATCTGTCCCATGGTGTCCACCACCTGGCCGTCGGCGCCAGCCTCAACAAAGTTGAACGTGCCGGCAAAGTAGCCATAGATAAGGATGCCGATGAGGAAGAACATATCGGCGAAGCGGGTGACGATGAAGGCCTTCTTTGACGCGGCGATGGCTGCGGGCGAGGTGAAGTAGAAGCCGATGAGGAGGTAGGACGAGACGCCCACGAGTTCCCAGAACATGTACATCTGGAAGATGTTGGTGGCCACGACGAGTCCGAGCATCGACATGGTGAAGAGGCTGAGGAAGGCGTAGTAGCGCTGGAAGCCGCGTTCGCCGTGCATATAGCCGAAGGAGTAGATGTGCACCATGAGCGAGACGGTGGAAATGACGATGAGCATCATGACGGAGATGGGGTCGAGCATGATACCCAGGTCGAAGTGGAGGTTGCCCATGGGGAGCCATTCAAAGTTGTATGGCAGGAGCGTGGCGAAGGTGCCGTCCTCGCCGCGGGGCGCGGTGAAGTAGGCATAGGCCGTCATATAGGACAAGATGGTGACGATGCCGAGTACGGAGGTACCCACCAGGCCGGCCGTCTTGTGGCTGAGCCATTTTCCGCATATTCCGAGGAAGAGGAACGAGAAGAATGGCAGCAGGAGGATTAATAATGTGTATTCCATGCTTTCAAGTTAATGGATGACTGGAAGTTCGGTGTAAGGTTGTGGTCTTTGAGGAGACGCTAATCAGCCCTTCATTTTCTCCAACTTGTCCACCTGTATGCCCTTGAGCATGCGGTAGATGTTGATCATGATGGCAATGGCGACGGCGCTTTCGGCGGCAGCAATAGCGATGGCGAAGACGGAGAAGAGGTAGCCCTCATTGCCTCCGAAGTTGCACATGCGGTTGAAGACGGCGAAGTTAAGGTCGGCCGAGTTGAGCATGAGTTCGATGGAGAGGAGCACGGCCAGCGTGCTGCGGCGTGTGATAAAGCCGAAGATACCGGCGCACATCATCACGGCCGAGATAATAAGCATATATTCTATCTGTATCATAGCGTTGAGGATGTGTGTGGTTTAGCGCTTGCGTGCGATGAGCAGACCAGCCACGATACATGCCAGCAGGAGTACGCTGACGGCCTCGAAGGGGAGCAGGTGTCCGCCCTCGCCCGAGGAGAGGAGGGTGTTGCCGATGCTGTCGATAGAGGTGGCTGCGGCATTGACGGGCTCTTGGGGTGCGTCGAGTGTGGCGATGTTGGCGAAGAGGTTCTGCTTGAGAAGCATGAAGAGGAAGACGAGGAAGCCGACGAGTGCGAGGATGAATCCCCACGAGGCGTCCTTGATACGTGCCTTGGTGTCCTGGCCTTTTGCTCCGTCGGTGAGGAGGATGGCAAAGACGTAGAGCACGATGATGCCGCCGGCATATACCATGGTCTGGACGGCGCCGAGGAAGGTATAGCCCATCAGGAAGTACATGCCCGCCGTACCGAGGAGCACGAAGAGCAGGTAGGTGGCCGCACGGATGACGCTCTTCGTCGCCACGGTGGCGATGGAAGAGAGGATGATGATGGCGGCCAAGATGACAAACATGATATTTTGCGAATTCATTTGCTTGTTTGTTAGAGATTAAGCGTTGGCTTCGCCGGCCTTTGCCGTGGGAGCGGCGGGGGCGGGTTTCTTGACGACGGGCTTTTCGGCCACGTGGCTGCCGGGCTGGTTGAGTACGCGAACCAAGCGGGCGCGGTCGAAGACGGCGTTTTCAAAACTCTGGTCGAAGGTGATGGCGCCGTGGGGGCAGGCCCGGGTACAGAGCTGGCAGAACATGCACGAGCCCAGGTTGTACTCGTAGCGCGTCAAGCGCTTTTTCTTCTTGCCGTCGGCGTCTTCATAAAATTCGCTCTCTACCTTGATGGTGTCGTTGGGGCAGGCCATCTGGCAGAGTCCGCAGCCTACGCACTTATGCTCGTTGTTCTCGTTGTGTGGCATGACAAGGCTGCCGCGGAAACGGTCGAACATCTGCAGCTCGTTGCGGTTTTCGGGATACTGCTCGGTAATTTTCTTGGTGAAATACTCGCGCATGGTGGTCTTGAGGCCAACGCAGAGGCTCTTCACGCCGCCGAACAGTCCGCTGAAATAATTATTGTCGTTGTTCATTGATTCGTTGGATGGATGGTTGGCAGTTTACTTAGAAGTGCAGTCCGTAGGCCACGACGAGGGCCATGAGGATGAGGTTGACCATCGATATGGGCACGAGGTACTTCCACTCGAGCGAGAGAATCTGGTCGATTCGCAGACGGGGGAAGGTCCAGCGGAGCCACATGAGGAGGAACACCACGAAGACGGACTTGCCGATGAACCACACGAAGCCGGGGATATAGGCCATGACTTCGTTGAAGCCGTCCAGCCCGGCGATGGTCAGGGGTGCCCAGCCGCCGAGGAAGATGGTGGCGGCCATACCGGCGCAGATGAAGAGGTTGAGGTATTCGGCCAGATAGTAGTAGCCGAAGTGCATACCGGAGTATTCGGTGTGGTAGCCGGCGGTCAGTTCGCTCTCACTCTCAGGCAGGTCGAACGGGCCACGGTTACACTCGGCATTGCCGGCGATGAGGTAGATGATGAAGGCCAGGACGGCGGGCAGGTGTCCGCGGAAGATGTTCCAGCCGTTGGCGGCCTGATCGGCGCAGATTTCGCTGAACGACATCGTACCCGTCAGGCAGATCATGGTGAGCATGGTCATGCCGATGGAGAGTTCGTAACTGATGATCTGTGCACCGCTACGCATGGCGCCGATGAGCGAGTACTTGTTGTTACTACTCCATCCGGCCAGCAGGATACCCACTACGCCGAGGCTCGATACGGCGAGGAAGAAGAAGACGCCGACGTTGAAGTCGATGATGTGGGCGCCCATGTTCCAGGGCAGGCAGGCGAAGGTGAGCATGGAGGCGGTCACCACGAGGAAGGGCGCCATGTTGTGCAGGAAGCGGTCGGTCTGGCGCAGGTCGATGATTTCCTTGGTGAGCATCTTGAACACGTCGCTGAACACCTGGAGCGTACCCCACGGACCGACGCGCATCGGGCCGAGGCGGCACTGGAAGAAGGCACAGACCTTACGCTCCATGTAAATCAGGAAGATGGCGAACACGGCGTAGAGGGTGATGACGGCCAGCGCCACCCCGATGCTCTCGGAGAGGATGGCGGCCCATTCGGGCAGACCAAGGGTACCGGTGAGCATACCGTGAATCCATGTCGTTATGTCTTGGAAATTGAACATGATTCTATACTATATATATATGAGTGTTTCTGTCTGTCGTCGTCTGCTGCGGTGTGGCGGGTGGAAACTGTCCCTACCCCGCCCGCCGGCTGGCAGACCGGCTGTTTATCTGTCAATATCGGGCACGACATAGTCCACCGTACCGCCGATGGTGATGAGGTCGGCAATCATGTTGCCGCGGCAGGCGGTGTCCATCACGGCCACGAGGGGCAGACCCGTCGAGCGGTAGTGCAGACGGTAGGGGCTCTTGTCGCCCTTGCTCTCGAGGAAGACGCCAAACTCGCCACGGCTGCCCTCTACGGAGGAGTAGTACGTGCCGGCGGGCACCTTGATGATGGGCTTGGTCTTCTCCTGGAAGGGACCTTCGGGGATATTGTCGATGAGCTGCTCGATGATGTTGAGGCTCTCCAGAATTTCGTCCAGACGTATCATGTAGCGGGCGAAGCTGTCGCCTTCGGTGCGGAGCACTTCGTTGAAGTTGACCTTTCCGTAGGCGGCATAGGGGTGGTGCTTACGCACGTCGTTGCTCCAGCCTGCGGCACGGCCTGTACCGCCGGTACAGCCGAAGGATATGACCTGCTCGCGGGTGAGCACGCCGACGCCCTTGGCACGGTTCTGGAAGATGACGTTGCCGGTGAAGATGTCGTGATACTCCTTGATATTCTTCCGCATGTAGGGGATAAACTCCTTGACGCGCTTCTGGAAGTTGGGATGGATGTCGGCCATCACACCGCCGATGGTGTTGTAGTTGAGGATAAGGCGTCCGCCGCAAGTCTCCTCGAAAATTTTGAGGATTTCCTCGCGGTCACGGAAACCGTAGAGGAAGGCGGTGGTGGCGCCCATGTCCTGGCAGAGGCAGGAGAAGAAGAGGATGTGGCTGTCGATACGCTGCAGCTCGTCCATGATGGTACGGATGACCTGTACGCGCTCGCTCACCTCGATGCCCATAGCCTTCTCGATGCACATACACAGGGCGTGGCGGTTCTGCATGGCGCCGAGGTAGTCCAGACGGTCGGTCAGGGCGAGGGTCTGCGGATAGGTCATGTTCTCGCTGATCTTCTCTACTGCACGGTGGATGTAGCCCAGGATGGGGTCGATCTTGCGGATGCGCTCACCGTCGAGCGACACGCGGAAGTGGAGCACACCGTGGGTCGAGGGGTGCTGCGGACCGATGTTGACCACATATTCGTCCTCGTCGAAGATGTTGTGCGTCTCCTTGGTGATGGTACCGTCCTGCTGCAGGATGTACGAATCGGTGGTGTCGGCCAGGGGCTCGTTGGTCATGCGCAGGGGGTTGTTCTTCTCGGTCTCGTCGTCCTTGCGGAAGGGGTAGCCCACCCAGTCTTCGCGCATGAAGATGCGGCGCATGTCGGGGTGTCCGGTAAACTTGATGCCGTAGAAGTCGTAAACCTCGCGCTCGTAGATATTGGCGATGTCCCACAGGTCGCTCACGGAGGGGAGGAAGGGGTTTTCGCGGTCGGCGGTGAGGGTCTTGATAGCCACGCGCTGGTGCGTGGTGGTGTTTTCGAGCTGATATACTACGCCCAGTCCTTCTTCTCCCCAATCTACGCCGGTGAGGTTTTCAAGGTAGTCCATGCCTTCCTTCTCTTTGAGGCGCACCAGTTCGGCGCGTGCCTCAGCGGGAGCGAGCACACGGGGCTTGATTTCGTTTTCGGCGGGTTTGGCCGGTGCGGCGGGAGCGGCAGCGGGGCGTGCGGCAGGTGCCGGCTTGGCGGCAGCGGCCTGCGGCTTGCTTTGTTCGTTCTGTTCGGTCATGCCTGTTCCTCCTGTTGGTATAGGGCTTCGGCGCGCTGTTCAGCCTCTTCGCGGTAGGGGTCTTTCTGCTTGCGGTTGGTGGTGCCGAAGAAGTTTTCTACTTTCACAATTCTCTGCAGCTGCATCATGCCGTAGAGGAACGACTCGGGGCGCGGGGGGCATCCGGGCACATATACATCTACGGGGATGATCTGGTCCACGCCCTTGACGACGTGGAACGACTTGGTGAAGGGTCCGCCCGAGATGGCGCAGCCGCCAACGGCCACGACATACTTGGGGTCGGCCATCTGGTCGTAGAGGCGGCGGAGCACGGGGGCCATCTTGGTGGTGATGGTGCCCGACACCAGGATGACGTCGGCCTGACGCGGACTGTTGCGCGTCACCTCGAAGCCGAAGCGGGCAATGTCGTAGCGGGCGGCGCAGACGGCCATAAACTCGATGCCGCAGCAGCTGGTGGCGAAGGTCAGCGGCCAGAGCGAGTTGGAGCGGCCCCAGTCGATGAGTTCGTCCAGTTTGCGAACTATCACATTGGTACCCTTGGCGTTGAGTTCAGCGACGAGTTTCTCAAAGGTCTCGTTGTCCTTAAATTCCTCGTAGGGAATGTTCTTGATTTTGGGTCGTTTCATTGCCATTTCAAAGCTCCTTTCCTCCAGGCGTAAGCAAGGCCCAGAACTAAGATAAACAGGAAGAAGATCACGCTCAGCAGTCCGCCGGGGCCCATGGCTTTCATTACCGTGGCCCAGGGGAAGAGGAACATGGTCTCGACATCAAACATCAGGAAGAGGATGGCAAAGAGATAGTAGCCTACGCGGAACTGCATCCACGAGCGGCCACGGGTGGGAATACCACACTCATAGGGCTCTTCCTTCTGTGCGTTGAAGCTTCGGGGCGCTATCAGGCGGGCCAACAGCGTCACGATGGCAACGAACAAGATACCTGTCAACGCTACGGTGACAAACAAGGTAAAGTTCATAGCTCTTTGTTGATGTGAGGGTTATTATAAAATGTTATTGTTGTTTTGTGAGGACGCACCTACCCTACCCGTCACCAACGACACCTTACGGGGCATCGGAAGCAGGCAGGAGGTACAGCGTGAGCGGGGCTTTCACACAGGCCGTGAAGGGGGTGTGAAGAAGAAAAAAATCCGCAGTCAACCAAGGCAAGGGCAAGCCTTCGTGACATGCGGATATGGCAACAGGGCAGGGAAGCTTTGGCGCTTCTCAGCCTTCTTACAGCATTTGACGCCGAGCCACAGCATCTGCTGCTCGGCACACGATGTATGATTGCCCTTTTTCACACTGTTCGTCTTACGAGGGGCAAAGTTATGAATTTTTGTAAAGACAGGAAAGCCTTTGCTACCCAAAAATGCGAAGACCAAAGCAAAGTGTGCAGTTTTCTGTAACTTCAGACCGACGACATGTCCTGCAGGAATCACCGTGGACGCGGCGCACTGCAAACGGGCCATCATGCGACGATGGTTTAACAAACATTTACAAGCGTCCCTTATACCTCAAATGTGAACAGAGGTGAAATAACATTTGCTTTTGCCTCGCCGGCGTTGTATCTTTGTATAGTTAGTAGAGACAGGGGCCACGGAGCCCCTTTTTTCGTGTCTTTTCGTGCCCCAACGCCTTGGGCGACCGTTTTTTCTGTCGCCCAAGGCGTAAATTCTGTCGCCCAAGTCGTGTCTCGCGTAGCCCGTACCGTCCATTTTCTCCCGGCTTCGCCCTTGAGAAACGTTAATACGCTCTTAAATAATCCTAAAATTTATTAAACAAGACTGGGCCCAAGGGATGTTCAGGGGAGCCCAAATAGGTCGATTTCTGTCGCGATTTGAGGGAGAGGCCGCGTAGTAGTGCCATGTCCATTGACGTGGCACTCAGCACGCGTCGCGGCGTCGGCCGCGACACCTATTCTTTGCCGAAAAAAAACGCGGCTACGCCCCGGTGCCATGTCAATGGACATGGCACTACTAAGCTGCGCCCGGTGCCATGTCTACACATTTCGTTTTTGTAGCGTGGATACATTCTACAACGCGGTTTGAGGCGCAGGATGGCTGAAGGCCATCCCAAACCCGACGAAGGCGGGTTTGTCCATAGCCCACGGGCAAGCGACCGTAGTGATCATTGCTGCCCGTGGGCCTCGTCGTCAGAACGTCACGCGGAACATGAAGCGGATGCCCCACTTGTTGGTCTCCGGATTTTCCGTGTAGGTCAGACGGCGGACGTACTCGATGTGGAACAGCTTGAAGATGTTGTGTATGCCCGCGATGGCCTCGACGTAGGGCGTCTTGGCGTCCATCGTGCGCGAGAGATACTGAAACTCGCCGTTGGGCTGGAAGCGGCCGGGGAAGTAGTAGAGGCGGTGGTCGTTGGCATTCTGCGGCAGGAAGGGGTTGCTCTTGTCCGTGAGCGTGCCCCAGAGCACGTTGCAGCCGATGTATTCGCGCCACTTCAGGCGGCGGATGAGCGGGATGCGGTTCAGGATTTTGCCGTTCATATCCCACGACACCATGAGCGAGGCGTAGCGGTCGTTGAGAAACTCCATGTTGTCGATGAGGTTGAAGGTGTAGTCCTCCATGATGTACGACAGGTTGGCCGCCGGCATGATGAGCAGGGGGAAGGGCACCTTGTTCCACTGTATGCCGCCGCGCAGGTAGGTGTCGATTTTACCCCACGAGGCCAGCCAGAAGCGTTTGTAGATGCCCGCCTCGGTCAGGTTGTAGGTGTAGTTGCTGCCCTGCTCCTCGTAGATACCCGTGGTGTGCGAGAGCGAGTAGATGGGCGCGTCACAGTTGACGGCGATGCGTCGCTGCTTGGTGTTGATCCACGTGGCGCCGGGCTGGTAGGTGATGCCGGCGGTGAAGTCGGACGTGCGCAGCTGTTTGCGGTTCATGGCGGGGTCGGCCGAGGGCGTCGGACTGCCGTTGAGCGGCTGGTAGAAGAGAGCCGCTGTGCCCTCGTCCTTCTCCGTGCGGAGCTGCAGTTTGAGGCGCAGGCCGTTGGCCCACTCGCGGTCCCAGAGCAGCTTGATGGTCTCGTAGTACATCATGTGGTCCACGGTGGTCCACTTGAACGAGGTGAAGACGTTGTCCTTGTCCGTAGGCAGGAACTTGTCGCTGGGCGACATGACGTCGTTGTTGTAGCTCAGGGTGAGGTTGTTGACGGGAAATTCGCGGGGCAGGTAGGCCTTCTTGTCGAACGAGTAGGTCACCTCGGCCAGTCCCTTCCATCGGTGGTCCTTAAATCCGTAGGCGGTGTAGCCCTTGAGGAAGAGGTTGGGGTTGAAGTTGGCCGTGGTCTGTGCCGAGGCACGCAGGCGCAGACCGTCCACCTGGTTTTGCGAGATGGTGGTGTTGACCGGGCCGATGTCCACCTTCGAGGGCTTTTCGGGGTTGGTGCTCGTCTCGACAAAGTTTTCGATGAAGGCCTTGGCCGTGAAGAGCACCAGTTTGAAGCCCTTGAGCTCCTGCAGGCGCTTGATGAGCAAGTCCATGCGGTCCTCGCTGGTGGTGAGCGAGTCGGCGCGGTGCTCGGCCCAGAAGGTTTCGTCGCGCATTCGCGAGTTGGTGTCCTCCATCTTGTCCCCCTTGAAGCGGAAGGTCTTGTCGGGGATTTCGGCGAAGGAGAAGCGGCTGTATTCGGTGGTGCGCTTCACCTGAAATTTCTGTAGATACTTGGCCAGCGACAGTTGGACAATCATGTCGTCGCGCACGAGCACCTGCTCGCCGCCGGGCAGACTGTCGAACTGCTGGATGATGCGCATGTTCTCCACGAAGTTGACGTCGGAGCGGCGGGGAATGCCCAGGTCGGCGCGGAACACGCGGTAGGTGCTGTCGGCAGGGATGAAGAGTGAGCCGCTGAAGCCGAAATCCTGCGGGTTGTTGGGCGTGAAATCGACGCGTATGCACTTGACGCCATCGACCATGGTGGTGTCTTCGATGAAGAAGCGGTAGAAGTTGATGGCCGAGCGCGAGGAGATGGGGCTGATGAAGGGGTATTGCAGCAGGCGAATCTCGTCGTCGTAGATGTTGACGTCGGTGAAGCAGTCGTTAAGCAGGGTGCTGAGGATGTCGCCCGTGTTGAACAGGTCGTTGACGCCGTTGCTGCGGTGGCCGGTGACGATGCTCTTTTCCGCTTGCGGACGTTTGCGGAAAATCTCGTGCGTCACCGTTTCCTCCACGGAGATGGGCAGGATGCGCTTGCCCGTCTCGTTGCATATCTCGACGTGGTCCTTGAGGAAAGGCATCTTCTTGAACGTGCCCTCCTCGAACATGCGGTCCGTCACGTCGTTGATGGCGAAAGTCAGTTTGGAGTACTTGTCGAAACTGTAGTAGTCGTTCTGCTTGAGGTCGCTGCGTCGCTTGGCGTCGATGACCTTGCGCATGAGTTCGACGGCGGGGTTGTTCTTTCGCGAGTACTTTGTTCGGCGTCGTGTGACGGTGGCCTCGCCCAGTGCATCCTTCAAGCCCTCGAGCCTGATGTTGTACGTCCCCGCCTGCGTGACGCGCAGGGTCTTGGTGGTGTAGCCGATCATAGACACCCTGAGCTGTCCGGCGCGGAACGGCAGGGCGTAGCGGCCGGCCTCGTTGGTGCGCGTGATGGCGCCCCCTTCGACGAGGACGTTGGCAAAGGGCAGAGGCTCGCCCGTCTGGGCGTCGGTGACGGTGCCCGTCAGGCGCTGGGCCACGGCCTGCACCATGCAGCACAGGAAGAGCAGCACCAGGGCGGTGGCGCGGCGTGAGGAATGGAGAGGAGTGGGGAGAAGCATAGGGTAATGTCGCGGGGAAAGGGCGGCGGCTGTCAGGGTGCTGAAGCCGCCGCGTTGAGAATACGCCGCAAAGTTACTCAGTTTTCATGACATGCGGGCACGCGCGCGCTATAAATCTGTGTTAACGGCGGGGGCGGGTGATGTTCCGGGGTTCTCGGGTTTTCCGGAATTTCCGGAATCTCCGGAAATTCCAGCATTTCCGGCTGCGGCCGCCTCGACGATGCGCCGGCGTATATCCTGCTGTATGCGCTGATACAGCGGGCAGTCGGTATAGCCCGTGTGCTTGCGCAGCATCTCCTCGACGGGTGCCACGGCGTGGTGATAGGCCGCCAGTTCGTTTTGGTGCTGCGTTTCGTGGACGGCCAGGCGGCGTATCTCGTGCTCGCGCTCGCGGCGCAGCGCCTCACATACCGTGCCGAGCATGGGCGCCACGATGCCGTCGAAGAGGTCGTGGCCGCGCATATAGAGATAGGTGGTCTGCGGTGTGAGCCCCAGGGTGCGCAGCTGGGCGTCGAGCGGTTTGTAGGTGGTGCGGGCCTGCGGAAACTGGCGTTGCAGGCGGCTCACCTTGGCGTTGACGCGGTGGCGCAGACTGCTGAGCGTGGTTTCGGGGTGGTAGAAGTTGAGCTGGTCGATGGCGATGATGTGATACATGTCCAGCATGGAGAACGTCGTGTAGTGGCCGTAGCGGTAGGCCCATACGTTCCAGACGAAGAGCGGCCAGATGGTCTCGGAGTAGCTGGCGAGGAAGGCCTCGAAGTTGAAAAGGCGGTGGTCGTTGAGCGTGGCCATGACGCAGACGCCGTCCAGCGCCGGCGCGTAACACTGGAAACTCTCTATGGCATAGACATAGGTGTGGAAGACGTAGGGATTGCGGCACACCTGGCGCGACGTCTCCGTGACGCCCTGCAGCAGGTAGTCGTAGTCGGCATCGACGCAGGCTATCATCCACTCGCCCAGGCGCTCGCCCAGGTCGTTGGCCAGCGCAATCTTCTTGCCCTTGCACAGCGAGGTGCGCGAGGGCAGCATCACCTCGAAGCGCAGGTCGGGCGTTTCGAGGGAGCGCAGCAGCCGGCTCCAGAAGAGGACGTCGTCGTAACTCTCGACGTAGGCCACTACGCGGCGCTGCGCACGGCGTCCCGCCAGGCGGTTGGCCGCCGCCACATACTGCGAGTTGAGGTTTTGGGAGAGGCGTTTCGACATGGCGTGGGCTGATTAGAGGGGCGTTCCGTGCGGTCAGAGCGTGATGTCGCTCACCTCCGTGACGGCATCTTCCCATCCGTCCATGATGACCGCCGGCGAGTGGGTGGTGAGGATAATCTGCGCGTTGGGGTTGATGTCGCGCACCATGGTGATGAGGCGCTTCTGCCACTCGAAGTGCAGACTGGCCTCGGGCTCGTCCATAAAGAGGACGTAGGGCTGGTGGTCCTCGCAGAGCGCGGTGAGCAGGATGACGAGCATCTGCTTCTCACCGCTGGAGAGGAGGTAGGGCTGAAGGTGCTCGTCGTACTGAATAAAACTCAGTTCGTTGCTTCGGCGGTCAATCTTCTTCCCCGTCTCGCTGAATAGGTCATCCACAAGGTCCTGGAAGCGCGTTTTGGTCGCTGCGGCCGTGGCCGCCTGCCGGCGCACATCCTCGTCGTTGCTCTGGAGCATCTCGATGATGCGGTTGGCCACGTTCACCTGGTAGTCCAGATAGCGGCGCTGGAGGAGGTAGAGCTGCCAGTCGAGCTCGGTGTTGACGCGCATGTCCGTAATCTGGTGGAGTTTGTCGCCCGGCACGAAGTGGCGGTCGAAACTGCGGATGATGTCGTAGCGTATGCCGTCGGCGTCGGACGGCTGGAAGTCGATGGTCACGCCCAGCCGTATGCCCTCGTCTGTGATTTCGCCCGACGACGGCAGGGCGCGCAGGTGCTGCACCATACGGTTGATGATGGTGCTCTTGCCGGCGCCGTTGCTGCCGGAGAGGACGTTGACGTCGGGCCGGAGGGTCCATACGATGTGCTTGTGTCCGCTCCACAGGCTGCTAATCTCGATGCGCCGGATGTAGTTTGCAGGATGTTTCATGGTCGTTGGCGTTGCTTGAGGGGGTGGGGGTGGAAAAGGAGAATGGCGGGTGTGCGGCGGCTCAGTCGTCGCCCCACTGCCCTATGCCACAAAGGTACGGACATTTGGCCGGCGGCGGAAGCGAAACGGCGGCAACTTTCGCCCCATTTCCTTCCATTTTTTCCTTTATGCCTCTCGCCGGCCGGTCACTGTGCCGTACCTGAGGGCTACAGGTCGGAGAGGTCAAGGCGGAAGGTCTGGTCGGGCACCTGCTCCTTCTGCAAGAACATGAGCATGTAGATGGGCATATAGACCACGCGGCCTTTCGTCTCGACGTTGCCGTTGCAGAGCACGAGGCCCTCGTCTATATCATATTCGGTCGAGGCCATGACGTTCGACAGGGCGTGATGGCGCTCATAGTCCTTGCCCGACTTCACCTCGATGGGCAGGATCTTGCCACGGTGCTCCACGACGAAGTCCAACTCGCCCTGCCGCTTACTGTTATAATAATATAGGTCAAAGCCGTGCGCCTTCAGTTCCTGTGCCACATAGTTCTCGTAGATGGACCCGAAGTTGATGGCCTGCTCATCGTTGAGCAGCTGCAACTGGATGCCCCCGGCACACTGGCAGGAGAGCAGTCCCACGTCGCTTTGGAAGAGTTTGAAGAGGTTTCGGGTCTTGGCCAGCAGCAGAGGCAGTTTGGGCTCCTCCACGTTGTAGGTGGGCAGGGCCACGCCGGCATCTCTGAGCCAGAGGAAACTGTTTTCGTAGGAGGCAAAGCGCGCTTTCTCGTTCAGGTTCTTGAGGATGAAGCGTTTGTTTTTCGCGTTCAGTTCGGAGGGGATGAGTTGGAAAACCTCGTCGATGTACAGTTTCTGACTGTTGTCGCCCGTCTTATACTTCATGATGTCGCGCTGATACTCTCGGAGCAC
This sequence comes from Bacteroidales bacterium, assembly GCA_022772475.1. Taxonomy (GTDB): domain Bacteria; phylum Bacteroidota; class Bacteroidia; order Bacteroidales; family Bacteroidaceae; genus Alloprevotella. The sequence goes on from JALEZQ010000017.1 coordinate 39,522, forward strand.
GCTTTTCTGTATGGCCACCACCTCCTGCAGGTTGTTGGTGTCGAGATAGGTCTGCACGGCCTGAGGCATGCCCCCTACGATCAGATACAGGCGGAAGGCCTGCATCAGCCGCCGGTGCACAAAACTGTCCACGGCGGTCCGTTCCGTCCAGTTGCGGCGCAGGGCCTCCACCACGGTCTGCGACATGCCCACCGCTGTGAGAAATTCCTGCAGGTCCATGGGGTACATGTCCTTGACGTCCATATAGCCCACGGGCTCCGAGCGGAGGTTGTTGAGCTCGATGCCCAGGAGCGAGCCGCTCAGGGCATAGCGATAACTGCCCTCGTCCACAAGGCTCTTGATAAGGGTGACCACGTCGGGATAGACCTGCACCTCGTCAAAGAACACCAGGGTGCGGCCTTTGACAAGCGGTTTGTTGACGAAGGCCGACAGTCTGAAGAGCATGTCCTGCGCATCGCGGGCACCCCGGAAGATGCCGACAGCCTCGGGCGAGGTGATAAAGTTGACCTCCACAAAGTAGTCGAAATTGCGCCGTGCTGCCGCGCGTATAGAGTAGGTTTTCCCTATCTGCCGGGCGCCCGTCACAAGCACGGCCTTCTTCGTGCGTTTGAAGAAGCGGTCGAAGTATGCGTCTATCTTTCTGTCTATCATATTGCTGTGTCTTTCGCGTTACACTTTTCCAAGGCAAAACCGCGGGGATTCTTACACTTTTCCAAGGCGAAAATAGGCATTTCTCTACACTTTTCCAAGAAGACGGCAACAAAAATGCGGGCGACGGGGCGGCGAGGGCGGCGGCACACTCGCGCGACGGGGCGGCGGCATTCGTCGTGAAAAAGTGCCCGTTGGTCTATTCCCGGCCGAAGGGGCTTGGAGCGGCCATATAAAATGCCTAACTTCGCCGGCGTAAACAAAAAACACTCTCCTAAAGTATCATCATGAGCATTACCCTCCCCTCCTTCCTGCGTAAGGCCGTGGCCCTCGCGGCCCTCACAGCCGCCGCCGTGGCTCCCGCCGTGGCCCAGCGCTTCGTCGTCACAGGTCAGGTGCGCAACGCCCAGACCAAGGCCCCCGAAGAGTTTGTCTCGACAGTCCTGCTGCGTGCCGACAGCACCGCCATCGTCGGCGCCATGACCGACGAAAAGGGTCGCTTCACCCTGATGGCACGCCAGGCCGGCCGCTATATTATTAAGGTGTCGTCTGTGGGCAGCCGCACGGTATATACCAACGTGGCGCTGACGGCACAGGCCGACTCGGTCAACGTCGGCACCATCACCCTGCAATCGGCCGACCACCAGCTGGGTACGGCCGTCGTCACGGCCACCGTGGCTCGCGTGGAGCAGGTCAACGACACGACCCAATATAACGCCTCAGCCTACCGCGTGCCCGAGGGCTCGACGCTCGAGGCCCTGGTGGAGCAGCTGCCGGGTGTCGAGGTAGATGACGACGGCACCATCAAGTGGAAAGGCAAAGCCGTCACCGAGTTTCTCATCAACGGCAAAGACTTCTTCAAGGGCGACACCAAGACGGCCATGAAAAACCTGCCCGTGGAGATTGTCAACAAGATCAAGGCCTATGACAAGAAGAGCGACTACACCGAAATGACGGGCATCGACGATGGCGAGGAGACCACCGTCCTGGACATCGTCACCAAACGCGCCCTGAACGAGTCGTGGATAACGAACGTCGACCTGTCGATGGGCTCGAAAGACCGCTACTCGGCCAAGTTCTTCCTCACCCGCTTCACCGACCGCTCGCGCATCTCGGCCTACGGATCGGCCAACAACATCAACGACCGCGGCTTCGGCTCGCGTGGTCGTATGGGCGGCGGCAGCGGTCTGGTGGCCACCAAGAGCGGCGGCCTCGACTTCTCATGGGAGAACGGTCGCAAGAAGCGTGAAGCCGGACGCTTCGAGGTGGGCGGCAACGTCAACGCCAGACACACCTCGTCCGACGCCATCACGCGCACCTCGTCCGAGACCTTCCTCACCCAGGGCCGCTCGGGCTCGTTCGGCGAGAGTTTCTCGCGCTCGGGAAGCAGCAGCACCAGCCTCAACTCGCAGCTGCGCCTGCAGTGGAACCCCGATACGATGACCAACATCTCCTTCCGCCCCTCCTACTCCTACAGCGAGAGCAAGGGCAACAGCATGAGCCGCTCGGCCACCTTCAACGACGACCCCAACCAGATTGACGGCATGTACACGCCCCTCGACAGCATGTTTGTCGATGCCCTGGCCAACAGCGCCATGGCAGCCATCAACCCCGAACTGCTCGCCATCGCCATCAACCGCAACCAAAACTACTCCCTCTCCGACAGCAAGAGCCATAACGTCTCGGGCAACGCCAACTTCACCCGCCGCCTGGGAAGCAACGGCCGCAACGTCTCCCTCCGTCTGCAGGCCGGATATCAGAAGAACGAGAGCAACAGCTACTCCCTCTCCGATATCAAGTACTTCAGCGGCAACCGCGACGGGCAGTTCATCAACCAGTACTCCACCTCGCCCGTGAAAAACTGGAACTACGGCGTCCGCCTGGGCTACGTCGAGCCCCTGGGCAAGCAGTGGTTCGCCGAACTCAACTACAACTACAACTTCCGCTATCAGGACCGCGACCGCGGACGCTACCGCCTCGACAGCCTCGGCGGCGCATGGGCCGACATGGTGCAGAGCCTCGCCATGTTTGGCACGCTGCCCACCATCGACGACTGGATGAACATCGCCCGCGACGACTACAACTCGCAGTACGCCACCTACAAGTACTACAACCACTCCATCAACGTCGGCGTGCGGTATAACACCGAGACCGTGCGCTTCAACGCCGGCGTGGCCATCAACCCCGAGAAGACCAAGATGGCCTACAACCGCCCCGGACAGCACATCGACACCCTCATCACCCGCGACGTCTTCACCATGAGCCCCCAGGTGCGCCTGCGCTACCGCTTCTCACGTACCACCAACCTCGACATCAACTACCGCGGCTCGTCGTCGCAGCCCTCGATGACCGACCTGCTGGCCGTCGTCGATGACACCAATCCCCTGAACATCTCCATGGGTAACCCCGGCCTCAAACCCTCCTGGACCGACAACATGGACCTCAGCTTCAGCACCTACGACGAGGACACACAGCGTACCATGGCCGTGCGCGTCAACGGACAGATGCGCCGCAACGCCATCTCCAACCGCATGATCTATGACGACAAGACCGGCGTCAGCTACCGCCGCCCCGAGAATATCAACGGCAACTGGAGCACCAACGCCAACTTCATGATCAACACGCCCTTCACCTGGGCCCCGACCTTCAGCATCGCCTCACACACCGACGTGGGCTACTCTAACGAGGTGGGCTACATCTCCCGCCTGTCCGACTCGCAGGGCAACATCTCCGGCGCCGTGGCCGCGCTCGACGGTACCTACGAGGGCTACGACCGCATCTTCGCCGCTGCCAACTCGGCCAAGAACACCACCAAGAACCTCCGCCTGAACGAGAACCTCACCCTCACCTATCGCCACGACTGGTTTGACATCAACCTCAACGGCCGCGTCAACTACCAGCACGCCCGCGCCACGCTCCAGGAGAGCGCTAACATGGACACGTGGAACTTCTCCTACGGCGGCAGCTTCAACCTGCGCCTGCCCTGGAACATGACCATCTCCTCCGACATGCGCATGAGTTCGCGCCGTGGCTACGCCTCATCGACGATGAACACCAACGAACTGCTGTGGAACGCCCAAATCGCCCAGAGCTTCCTCAAGGGCAACGCCGCCACCATCAGCCTGCAGTTCTTCGACATCCTCCACAACCAGAGCAACGTGTCGCGCGCACTCAGCGCCACCAGCCGCCGCGACTCGTGGAACAACTCCATCAACTCCTACTTCATGCTCCACTTCATCTATCGCCTGCGCATCTTCCCCGGCACCAAGTCCGGCAGCAGCTCGAGCGAACAGTCCGGCGAGCGCCAGCGCGGATGGGGACGCGGACAGGGCGGCTCCATGCCTGCCATGCCCATGGGCGGCGCCATGGGCGGACACGGCGGATTCTAACCTCGACCCCATTCCCATTTACATCACACCACACATTCACCCCCGACATGCCCGGCAGACCAACCATCGTCTGCCGGGCATGTCCCCTTTCCACCATTAGGGAAAAACGGCCGTCTCACAGCCCGAAGCCCGGCATAAAGCCCATAAATAACCTTAAATACAGCGCTGTGGGGAAAGATTCTCGGTTTGTAAAGCCAACGTTCCAAAATAAATGGGTAATTTTGCGCGAATTATTGACGAACTATAAGAAATTGTAAAACAACAAACCGATGAACGTGATTACGAAGACCGTCGCCCTGCCTGATGGACGCACCATCAGCATCGAGACCGGCAAACTGGCCAAGCAGGCCGACGGCGCCGTCATGCTCCGCATGAACAACACCATGCTCCTCGCTACCGTCTGTGGAGCCAAAGAAGCCAACCCCGGCACCGACTTTATGCCGCTGCAGTGCGACTACAAAGAGAAATACTCCGCTGTAGGCCGCTTCCCCGGTGGCTTCACCAAGCGCGAAGGCCGCGCCTCCGACTACGAAATCCTCACCTCGCGCCTCGTTGACCGCGCTCTCCGCCCCCTCTTCCCCAGCAACTACCACGCCGAGGTCTTCGTGAACATCACGCTCTTCTCGGCCGACGGCATCGACATGCCCGACGCGCTGGCCGGCTTCGCCGCTTCGGCAGCCCTCGCCTGCTCCGACATCCCCTTCGACGGCCCCATCAGTGAAGTGCGCGTGGCTCGCATCAACGGCGAGTATGTGGTCAACCCCACCTTTGCACAGCTCGAGCAGGCCGACATGGACATCATGGTCGGCGCCACCGAGGAAAACATCATGATGGTAGAGGGCGAGATGAAGGAAGTGCCCGAAAGCGCCCTGCTCGAAGCCCTCAAGGTAGCCCACGAGGCCATCAAGCCCATGTGCCGCCTGCAGAAAGAACTCTCTAAGGAACTGGGCAAGGACGTCAAGCGCGAATACTGCCACGAGGTCAACGACGAAGAGCTTCGCGAGCAGGTGAAGCAGGAATGCTACGCCCCCGCCTATGCCATCGCCGAGGCCGGCGACCACGACAAGCACCAGCGCGAAGACGCCTTCACGCAGATTCGTGAGGACTTCAAGGAGCGCTATGCCGCCGCACACGCCGAACTCACGCCCGACGAACTGGAAGAGAAGAACACCCTCATCGACCGCTACTACCACGACGTAGAGCGCGACGCCATGCGCCGCTGCATCCTCGACGAAGGCAAGCGCCTCGACGGACGAAAGACCACCGACATCCGCCCCATCTGGTGCGAGGTAGAGCCCCTGCCCGGACCCCACGGCTCGTCCATCTTCACTCGCGGCGAGACGCAGAGCCTCTCCACCTGCACCCTCGGTACCAAGCTCGACGAGAAGCTCGTCGATGACGTCCTGGACAAGAGCTACATGAAGTTCCTCCTCCACTACAACTTCCCGCCCTTCTCCACCGGCGAAGCCAAGGCACAGCGCGGCGTAGGCCGTCGCGAGATTGGCCACGGCCACCTGGCATGGCGCGCCCTCAAGGGTCAGATTCCTGCCGACTTCCCCTACACCGTCCGCGTCGTGAGCGACATCCTCGAGAGCAACGGCTCGAGCTCCATGGCCACCGTATGCGCCGGCACACTGGCCCTCATGGACGCCGGCGTGCCCATCAAGGCCCCCGTCAGCGGTATCGCCATGGGCCTCATCAAGAACCCCGGCGAAGACAAGTATGCCGTCCTCTCCGACATCCTCGGCGACGAAGACCACCTGGGCGACATGGACTTCAAGACCACCGGTACCCTCAAGGGTCTCACCGCCACCCAGATGGACATCAAGTGTGACGGCCTCTCCTACGAAATCCTCGAGAAGGCCCTCATGCAGGCCAAGGCCGGCCGCGAGCACATCCTCGGCAAGATGCTCGAGACCATGTCCGAGCCCCGTGCCGACTTCAAGCCCCACGTACCCCGCATCGTCGCCTTCGAGATTCCGAAGGAGTTCATCGGCGCCGTCATTGGCCCGGGCGGAAAGATTATTCAGGGCATGCAGGAAGAGACCGGCGCCACCATCACCATCGACGAAGAAGACGGTGTGGGCAAGGTTCAGGTCAGCGGTCCCGACAAGGCCAGCATCGACGCCGCCGTGGCCAAGATTCGTGCCATCGTGGCCATCCCCGAAGTGGGCGAAGTCTATGAAGCCCGCGTCGTGAGCATCATGCCCTACGGCTGCTTCGTCGAGTTCATGCCCGGCAAGGAAGGCCTGCTCCACATCAGCGAGATCGCCTGGAAGCGCCTCGAGACCGTCGAGGAAGCCGGCATCAAGGAGGGCGACACCATCAGCGTCAAGCTCCTCGAGGTAGATGAGAAGACGGGCAAGTTCCGCCTCTCCCACCGCGTCCTCGAAGAGAAGCCCGAAGGCTGGGAAGACCGTCCCGCACGCCGTCCCCGCCGCGAGGGTGGCGAAGGACGTCCCGCACGCCGCGAGCGCCGCGACTAACTGACGCCGCACCGCCCGCGCCGCGACTAACTGACGCCGCGGCCCGCAAGGGCTACACCCATATCGCATACATACAGAAGGCTGCAGCGCCCCCTTGGCGCCGCAGCCTTTTGGCGTTATGGCGCCCTCGGCGCCGAGTAAGCACAAAAAAAGGAGGCCGTGCACGCGGTGTGCATTGGCCTCCATTTTTATTGTTGGTAGGTTATCCCGCTGGATAATGGGTGGTGAGAGAACTGAAACCTGACGCGGCGGGCCGCTGTGGCGGCGATGCCGTGCTGTTCAGCGTGTGGGGTGTTTTAAGAAAGCGAGCGACGTTTCACTCTTGGGACGGCCGCGTTTCGGCCGCGGGGGTATGTGGATATTCTGGTTTTCTTGGGGGAGTGGGGGAGTGGGAGGGAGTGGGGGAAGTGGGGCGCGGTGCGCGCGGCCTATCGGCTGAGGCGCTGCAGGAAGTCGTCGCCGAGGCGGCCGGTGAAGTCGGTCAGGACGAAGGTGCCGTTGGGCTTGAGGCTGAGGATGACAATCTCGAGCGTGTTCTTGCCGCGGCGTCGGCGGTAGATGGCGCTGTCCTGTCTTTCGACGATGGGGATGTAGCGCTTGTTGTTGCGGTGTGCCAGGTCCTGTGCCAGATTGAAGAGGCTGGCTCCGCTGCTGTCGCCCGGCGGCGTGGTGACGATGCGCAGGGTGCGAATCTCGCTGAGCAGTTGTCGGCGCTCGGTGTTGTCCTCGCAGGCCGGCAGTTGGAGCACGCGCTCCATCATGGCAGGGCTCACCGTCTTGCACGTCAGGCTGTAGCGGTCCTGATGCAGCGAGAAGAAGCGCGAGGCGAAGTCTTGCTGCTGCTGTCCTTTGGCGTCGGTGACGACGGCGACGAGGAGCATGACGATGATGACGAGGCGTGCTTTCATTTTCTTGTCGCAGGTGTGGCGTTGTGGCTGCTGTCGGCGGCTACGCTGTCGGTCTGTGCGGCGTCTGCTGTGGCTTCGCGGTAGGTGTGGCGGATGTCCTGCAGCACGTTGTCGATGACTTCGAAGGCCTCTTCGGGCGAGGAGTAGGTGTCCTGATAGGCCGCGGCGTTATAGTCCCACAGCGGTTTCTCGGGCGTGCCCTGTGCGATGTGGTTCACCACCGAGCCGATGGTCACTGCCACGCCGATGACGGCGGCGGCGTGCATCAGCGGTCGCAGGCGCACCATGAAGGGGCGTCGGCCGTGGTGCTGCTCGTCCTTCATGCCTATGCGGGCCAGGACGCGCTCGTCGAAGCGGGCATCCAGATGGGTCTGTGCCTCCTCCTGCATGGTCTGGAAGAGCGGGCGGTAGGCGGCGAACGCCTCCGGCAGTTCGCGCTGGGCGAAGAAGGCGCGGAGCACGGCTTCCTCGTCGGGGCTTGTCTCGGCCGCCCAGTAGCGTTCAAGGAGTTGTTCGATATACTTATAATCCATGGTGAATGTGCTTGGTGATGAAATTTTTGAGGGCCTGTCGTGCGCGGTGTGTGAGCACCTTGACGTTGTCCTCGCTGAGGCCCGTGATGGCGGCGGTCTCGGCCACGCTGTGCCCTTCGATGTCGCGCAGCTGGATGATGGTGCGCTGTGGCGGCGGCAGACTGTCGATGCACTGCCTGAGGCGCTGTCGCCGTTCGTCGTCTTCTATCTGCTGCTGCACGTCGGGCGTGCTGTCGGGGCGGTCGTCGCGGTCGTCGTCCAGGCTTTCGTTCTGCCGCTCGCGCTGCCGCAGGTGGTCGATGGCCAGGCGGTGTGTGGCGGTGAGCACCCAGGCTTCGATGGAGCGTACGCCGGCGAGCATCTGCCGCTGTTCCCATGCGCGGACAAGGATGTCTTGCGTGATGTCCTCCGCTTCTTCGCGATTCAGACACACGCGCAAGGCCAGACGGAAGATTTTGTCTTTGAGTGGCAACAGGTCTTGTCTGAAATCTATTGTTTCCATGGGCTTCTATTGGTAAGACGAATGGGCCGGGCGAAAGGTTACACAAAAATACCACTTTTTTTCTCTCCTCGCCGCCGTTGCCACATCGGGGCGCCGCGGTCGCCACCTCGGGCGTGCTCTTTTTGCGAAAAACGGGGAAAAGGCTTTGTCATGCCGCAGGATAGGCGTAACTTTGCAGCCGAAAACGAACGAGGACAGATTTGCCTGCTTGCAACCTCAAGAAAAAATGCTAAAATGCCAGAGCCTCTTACGGGCCGCGCCGATGGGATGTCTTCCCTGCGTGCGGGCTGCCGCGGGGGCCGCCACATTGCCGCAATGCTGCCCGCCGCCATGCCGCGGGTGTGCGCTCTGTCCTGACGTTCTGCTTCAGCACAGCCCACCACCACAAGGGTGAGGGCCGCGGGGCAGATTTTTTT
>JALEZQ010000018.1 GCA_022772475.1 Bacteroidales bacterium
AGCTATACCAACAACGACGACGGCACGTTCAACCAGAACGACCGCATGCGCATCTACCGCAACTACCTCGGTGACGACGGCAAATGGGAAAGCACGTCGGTCTATCGCACCTATTACCTGAAGCACCGCTATGCTGCGGGCAACATCAGTCTGGGCGTGGACTGGCTGCCCGAGGCCGGCCGTCAGGGTTATGACGACAAAGACGGCGACGGCACCTACACCACGTTCACGCAGACCGAGGCCGACTCGCTGACCTGGGAGAACGGCAAGACGCTGCGCTTCCGTGCCTGGAGCCAGAGCAATTATAACAACGTGCTGTACAACGCCAGCAAGACGTATTTCTATCCCGACTTCTGCATGGCCGGTTGGGTCAATGCCTCCGGACCGACGAGTGGCATCCCTCTTGTGCTCAATCACCTCGGCAGCCGCATCGTCTTCAAGGTGCTGCAGAGCGGCAACCAGATCCAGCGGGTAGAAATCTGTGCCGACATCAATCCCGACGGCACGCCCCGGTTAGATGGGTGGCAAGACTACAAGTATCCCGACAACGCCGACATCACCGACAGCGACAACGGCACCGGCGAGGCCGGCAAGAGCGATGCTCTGGCCAAGACGCAAAGCGCCGCCGTGACAGAGGTGTATAAACGCATGTGTATGCCCGCCGGCGTGAACATGGATAATGGTACGCTTTATGGCGTAAAGAAAGACGAGTGGAACGGCCTGAGCAATGATCAGGTGCGACGTCTGGAAGAGCAGGACGCCTCTATCTTCATCCCCTACGGTACGATGGATGCCGATGCCATAGCCGCCGAGGCCAAACGCCCCTTTTTCTGCGGCATCAACGGCGGACAGTACTTCATCACCATCCCCTACGACATCAGTACGGGCGATTACCAAGGCGATGTGCTCGTGCTGCCGCCCATAACCCGCTTCCGCATCTACATGTACGACGTCAACAACGGCGACGGCTTCAATACCCCCGGCTACGAGGGTAAGTATCACATCTTCTCACTGCAGGACATCCCCTTACTCGACGCCAAAGGTAACATTGTCACTGACGCCAACGGCAAGCCCGAACCGGCGTTTCCCTACGGCCTGAAGATGTCGCCCGGCGTCAGCTACACCTTCCGCGTGGGCTACCGCTACGGCAACCTTTATGTCGTGGCCGACAAGAGTCTGTCGTGGACCGACGCGCCGTCGACCGATGCCAACGGCAGCGACCAAAGCGCCAAGCAGCCCGTCTCTACCACCAAGGACTATAAATGGTGGAAGGACGCCATCGCCACGGCCTGCGAAAATGCGGGCACGTCAGACTACAAACCCGAATTTGTCATCTCCGACACCAAGGAATTTCTCGAGTTTATCCACCTGGTCAACGGCACGGCGGCCACCCGCACAGACGGCCTCTATCGTTTGGTCAAGACCTATAAGGAAACGAACGTTGGCGGGCAGGTCATCCGCGTGCCGGATACTTATGGCTGGTCGCTCACCAACAGCCAGTTCAACCCCGTATGGATTGAAGAGGCCGAGGCCGAAGAGATGGGCTACATCTTCTACGACCGCTACTATCCCGCCAATGCCGACCAAGCGGCACACTCTGAACGCGATTACCTCAAAGGCCCTTACCCCTTCTACGACGACAACCTGCGCATCAACTTCACCGTCCGGCTGGCCAAAGACCTGGACCTCAAAGACTGGATGCTGGAGAGCATCGGCAACGCCGCTGCCAACCCCTTCATGGGCTGTTTCGACGGTCAGGGCCACACCCTTACCAACGTCTATATGAAGGACGAGTGCCTCTTCGGCTACATGAACGGCCGTGCACCCTATGGGGCTTCCGTCACCAACCTGAAGATTGAGAGCACGCACCCCACAGCCCTGCTCAACACGGGCGTCAACCCCATTTATCTGGCAGGCATCTCGCTGAAGGCGCCGAGTACGTCGAGCAGCATCGCCCGCAGCCTGACCATGGAGGACGGTGTGAACGGCACCTCCTACGTCGTGGGCTGCATCCACATCGGCGATGCCGGCGGCGCCATGGTGGGCTACGCCGGTAACGTCAACATGATGGGCTGTATGCAGGCGGCCGAGGGCTTGGCGGGCGGCGCACTCATCGGCACGGATGCCAACGGTTTGATGGCCCCGCAAATCAGTCTCAACGCACAGAAGGCCAACAGCAAGACGGCGGCCCAGAAGCCCACCTTCCGCAACTTCATGTGCAACTATTACGACAAGACCCTCTCGCCCGCTGCCAACGCCATCGGCAGCACGACGGACGACTACTCGCTCCGCGAATATATCCGCGGCGGCACCACCGACATCCTGCGGGCCAAAAACGACTATCTGGTGCACAACGTGCCCATGTCCACGCTGCTCAAGCAGGCCAACTATGAGCAGTACTACGGTCTGGCGCCCTGGCACGCCATGAACTACGCCATCTGGTGGTACAACGACAATCGCGGCTCGCACCACCCCTGCACCATGCATTACGAACCGGAAAGTACGTCCTACGTCCATCGCTACCCCTCGCTGGTATCAGGCCGGCTGACGAGCAACGACGTCAAATTGTGGAATCCCATTGAGCAGCCCAACTAAGCCATGAAAGCCTACCATTCCCTATTATACAGTCTTCTCTTTCTCACCGCAGCCGGCATGGCCGGATGTGCCGACGATGACGCCGAAGGGCTCCCCTCCGACGACGGCGTGACCGTCAAAATCAGTCTGACGCCCTTCGAGGGCGAGCACGCCATGCGCACCACGACCGATGGTCTGAACTTGGAAGTCGGCGACAAGTTTCGCATGAAAATCATCTGTCCGCACACCGGCGCCCACCAGTCAGGCGAACTGTGGAGCTCGGGCTTCTACGAGTTCACTATCGACAAATTCACCGTTGACAACTCCCGCGAAATCTATATCAGCGGCGGACAGGCCATCGAGTCGCAGGCCACGACCTACGTCTATACGGCGCAAAACACCACGGCCCGCCGCATCTTCGTGGTCAACGACTACCGCTATAACCGTCCGAGCAACTTCTTCTGCGCCGACCAAAGCAAGTTGGAACACTTCAAGCAGAGCGACGTCATCTGGGCGCAGGCCGTCCGCCAGACGGGAGCCAAGGAGGTACACCTCATGTTCAGCCATAAGGTGGCACGCCTCGACATCACCATCGACGACAGCGGGCTGACGCAAGACGTCGAGGGCGTCCCCACGTCCTATCCGCTGTCGCCCCGGACGCACCTGACGCTCGAAGGCATGCCCGACATCGACGGCGCCGAACTGGTTGTCGGCGACTACTATGCCGACCAGTGCTACGAGAACGAAATCTACAGTTATCGCGAGAAGGCCTCGTGCAGTTACGAAAACAACGGCCGCGTGCTGGGCATCGAGGTGCTCGAGGAGACGCTCACCGAGGAGACGCCCAAGCGCCGCTCAAGCATCGCCCCCATCACGGGCTGCCCCACGCCCGGCGGAGACAACAGCAAGGTGCTGACCCCTGTGCCCAATACAGCCACCTATACGGCCTACAACGACCGGCCCCGCCACTACCTGCTGTACGTACCGCCTTGCGTCCTCAACGCCCCCGCCGTCTTCTGGATTCGCGACGGCGAGCGCCGCTACAGCGCCCCCCTCAGCGTCACCACTTTTGAAGAGGGTAAACTCTATCCCGTCACGGTAAAACTGACCGACGCCTCTGCCGTGGTAACTCCCTAATATCTTCTCTTCCCTTTTCCTTACCTTCCTGTGTTGCATCATGAAGCGTAGTTTCCTTTTTCTCATATTCGCCCTGTGCCTGGCCGCCTGTTCTTCTGACGACAGTCTGACCGACGTTGCCGGCAATCAGGCCGTCCCCCTCACGGGCATCGACGCCGCGGTCTCCGGCGGCACGGCCAAACGTGCTCCTGCGCTCGACAAGGACTATCACGTGGGGCGCAGCGTCTTTGTCAACAAAGACCAGATGGTGCTCACCTGCATCAAGCGTACGATGAGTCCCATACCGGGCTTCACCTACTCGGGCATCGTCTTCAATCACACCGTGGGTGAAGGACAGACCACCGGTGGTTGGGACCGCGACGAAAAGCAGGGCTTCACCGAGGCCAACCCCAAACAGGTGCCTGAAGCCATCTACTGGAGCGACGCCACCAACCCCCATACCTACATCGGCTACAGTCTGCCGCAGCCGCGCGAAACCTTCACATGGAATGCCGACGAGCACGGCATCTACAGCGGCGCCCTGCGCTCCATCGCCACCGTCACTGAGAACGAAACCACAACGCGCTTCATCGACCACACCACCGACGCCAACCTCAAGGCGGACGACCTGCTCCTCACCTACGACACCGACAAGGTGTCGGAAACGGGCGGCTCTGTGGCCAAACTCTATTTCCACCACGCGCTGGCCAACGTGCGCATCATCGTCAACATCATGGGCTTCTCGGCCAACAACGACGCCGCCGACACGCGGTCGGTGGTCAGAAACATGGTGCTGCGCGATATGCCCGTGCGCTACCGTTGGATGCAGCAGTCAACGGGGGTCACGCCTCTGCCCCATGCCGACAACGAGACGCTCGACACGCGCATGTGGATTCCCCGCCCCGACGGCACCGGTACGGGCGTGGGCAAGCAGTTCGTCTTCTACGCCCTGGCGGTGCCTCGTGCCGACGTCAGCCAGCAGATGACCTTCGACGTGTCCTATCCCGACCCGATGAACCCCGCCGTGATGCTCACCAAGACCTACTGCGCCGCCATCTCGCCCATCGAATATCGTGCGGGCTACTGCACCACCATCCACATCAGCCTCAACCATAAAGACGAAGAAATCACCGTCGGCGCTGAATACATGGACTGGCAGTATGTCGAGACGCCCGACAACGGCGAACTGAAAAAGAACACCGTACTGCTCACAGCCGACATGCTCGAACGCAGCAACTTTACGCTGGCGGGCGACCCCAAGGCCAATGAGGACGATGCCACATGGCTCTACATCCATCCCACCACGCACAAGCTGGTCGATATCTACGGCAACGACGGCTCGGCCGCGGCGCCCTTCAGCATCACCACGGCCAGCCAACTGGTGTCCTTCGCCCATGAGGTGAAGGGCACCAACCGCGTCACCTCCACCTACACCCGCCTGAACGGCACACAGGCCACGCTGACCAACGGCTTCGACTTCAAGGGCTACTACGTCCAACTCGATGCCGACATCGTGCTCCAACCCTCGCTCTTCGCCACCGCAGGCCAGCGGGTGAAGTGGTGCAGCATCGGCGAAGGCACATGTATGTTCGATGGCAAGTTTCTGGGCGGCAAACGCTCCATACGCCACCTCTACGGCAAACCCCTCTTCGACCGTCTGGGCCCTGAGGCGGTCGTCGAAGGCCTCCACCTTTACGATGTTATCGAGGTGGACGGCCGCGGGCTCGTGGCCAACGAGAGCGACGGATTCATCGCCGCCATCTTTGCCGAAGGCACCATACGACAGACGGCACCATCCAACAATGCCATCTACAGCGGCAGCCTCGTCGGTACCGTGGGCGACAAGGGTGGCCTTATCTCCTGCGCCCATGTGGGTGATGTCGAGGCATGGGCCGAGGGCGAAGGCGTCATCGGCGGTCTCGTGGGCTACAACAAGGGACTGCTCATCTCTTGCTACCACAGCGGCAAGGAGAAAAACCTGGCCGGCCGCGACGAACGCTACCACACCTACGCCGGCGTGGGTAAGTACGACCCGGACAACAGCTACACCTACTGCTGCTACTTCAACAAGGATGCCGACCCGGACAAATCCGACTTCGACGTACTGGTACACGGCAAGATGTGCTACCCTGTCAGCACCGAAATGATACAGTCCAGCAAGTTCGTCAACGGCACGGAGCCCGTCCTCACACACGAACTGGACGGCAAACAATGGTACGAGCAACACCTAAGCCTCAATCAGGGCCTACAGACCTTCTATGAGCTCCTTGTGGACCCTGTGGCTGGCACCATCCCCTCCGGCATCTACAATCCCTCGCATGCCGATTGGTTCAAGGCCAACTACCAAACCTATAAATTCCACTACACCCCCGGCACCTTCCCCCAGGTCTATTAGTGGCCGGGCGTAGGTGCCTGTGCGGATTGTGCCGGTGGTGAGCTCAGGTCAATGGGCGAGGCCGCGTAGTAGTGCCATGTCCATTGACGTGGCACTCAGCACGCGTCGCGGCGTCGGCCGCGAGACCTATTCTTTGTCGCAAAATCGCGGCTGCGCCGCAAGTGGCACGTCAATGGGTGAGGCCGCGTAGTAGTGCCATGTCCATTGACGTGGCACTCAGCACACGTCGCGGCGTCGGCCGCGACACCTATTCTTTGCCGCAAAAAAACGCGGCTGCGCCGCGAGTGGCACGTCAATGGACATGCCACCACTTCATAAAAGCTGCGCCCCCGGTGCCATGTCAATGGACATGGCCCTACTAAGCTGCGCTCCCGGTGCCATGTCAATGGACATGGCCCTACTAAGCTGCGCTCCCGGTGCCATGTCAATGGACATGCCACCACTACATAAAAGCTTCGCCCCCGGTGCCATGTCAATGGACATGGCCCTACTAAGCTGCGCCCCTGGTGCCATGTCAATGGACATGGCACTACTAAGCTGCGCCCCGGTGCCATGTCCATTGACATGGCCCTACTAAGCTGCGCCCCGGTGCCATGTCAATGGACATGGCACTACTAAGCTGCGCCGCGAGTGGCACGTCAATGGACATGGCCCTACTAAGCTGCACCCTCGCTGCCCCGCAAGACTTTTACCGTACAGCAATAAAATAGAAAAAAAACGACGGGGCGTCGGCCATGATTGGTCGGCGCCCCGTCGGTATGGGGAAGTTGTTGTAAGTGCGTTATTCCTCCGCCTTGGTCAGAGCGAAGTATCTGCGACCGGTGACGACAGCGGAGCCGACGGTGCCCTTGACATTATTGACCGAGGTGGACTCTACCTTACCGTCCATAACGCCCAGGTAAACCTCGTCCGAGTATTTGCTGCCTGCTTCATGAACGAGGAACTCCAAATCCAGTTCGCCCTTGATGTCGAAGGTGACGTCGGTCGTAACCTTCTTGTCGAGGAAAGCGCTCAGTTTCGTGGGGTTGATGCGATACTTCACATGGTAGCTGAGGTGGCCCTTATTGCCCTCGCCCGGGGTGTAGGTGTAGTCCGAAATCAGTTCGTCCACCACCTCGTCGTAGTAGAAGAACTGGCGGGCGTGGCCCTTCAGTCCAAACATCATGCCATGCATCTTGAAGCGGTGGGCGCTCATGTAGAAGCCGTCGATCGAGTCGGGGGCTACGGAGCAGAACTCGCCCGTTTTCTTCAATTTGATGGTGTCCTCCGTGGTGGGGTCGGCATAGACGATGCGGTTCTCCTCCATGCTGACGATGTCCATTTGCTTGGCCGTCGTGTCGGTCGAGATGGTCAGCGTCTGAGCCTGAGGGTTGTAGTCGAGGGTGAAGGCGTCCTCGCAAACCACCCAACTGCTGTCGCGGTAGAAGACGTTCGAGCCCAAGCGGAAGAGGCGTTCGATACGGAGCACCTTCGTATCACCGTCGGGCGATACCACCCAGTTGCCATCCATCGAGGCTACCTTGCTCCATTTGCCGGCCAACACGGCGTTAGGGTTTGTGGGGATGGTCACCGGGTCGTCGTCCGAGTCGGAACAGCTGAACATGGCAACGGGGAGGGACACGCAGAGGGCATGCCCGCAGAAACATAGAATAGACTTTGCGCATAATTTAGGTTGTGTGAATTATGTGAATGGAGAATAGAATGTTCTGTAGGTAGCAATTATACCGCAGGTAATTGTTTTAGATCTTCCGTGTGCGCCATTTTGGGCCTCGTCCTTCGGAAAAGCGCGGCAAATTTACAAAAAAAATTATTGCTGTCCGGTAAAAGCGTTGCGGGGCGGCGGATGGCTGAAGGCCATCCCAAACCCGACGAAGGCGGATTTGCTTGTAGCCCGGGGTCAGCGACCGAAGGGAGCGCCACCCCGGGTAGGCCGCCAGAGCGATCC
>JALEZQ010000030.1 GCA_022772475.1 Bacteroidales bacterium
GCGACAGAAAACACGACTTGGGCGACCGTTTTTTCCCTCGCCCTAACTGTAAAACGGCCTTTTGGAGACGAAAAAAGGGCCCCATCGGGAGCCCTTCGCACTGTGCTAAGCAAAGATACTACATTTTCGGGCGAAATGCAAATCGCCCTTTTTTGCCCCACCTCTTGAATTTTCTTTGAAAAGTAGCAAGCGTATTCTATCTCATTTTGACACACCCTCGCCACCCCGCACTACTTTTACCGGACAGCAACGATAGATTTATAGTTGTGGCGCTGCGCGCGACGGCTACTTACTGCCACGCGGGTGGACAAGGCACTACTATAGGGCTGCTCATCGCGAACTACTCGTCGCATAATAAAGCGCGCGGCATCCCACGCATAGGATCGTGGAATGCCGCGCTGTGGTTAGGGCGAGAGGAGCGGATTAGAGGCTCCAGTCTTCCTTGCTCTTGCGAACATACGAGGCGTAGCGGCGCTGGGCAGCCTTCTTCGTCTCGTCGAAGAGTTCCTGAGCCTGTTCGGGCACAGCCTTCTTGAGCGAGAGGAAGCGCACCTCGTTGTCGAGGTAATCCTGGAAGAGGTCCCAATTGGGCTCCTTGCTGTCGAGGGTGAAGGGGTTCTTGCCTTCGTCGGCCAGGGCGGGGTTGTAGCGCCAGAGGTGCCAGTAGCCGCACTCAACGGCGCGGGCCTCCTCAGCCTGGCTGCGGCCCATACCGCCCTTGATCTTCAGACCGTGGTTGATACAGGGAGCGTAGGCGATGATGAGCGACGGACCGTGGTATGCCTCGGCCTCCTTGATGGCCTTGAGACACTGAGCCTGGTCGGCACCCATGGCAACCTGGGCCACATAGACGTAGCCGTAGGTGGCCTGCATCATGCCGAGGTCCTTCTTGGTGACGCGCTTGCCGGCAGCGGCAAACTGGGCGATGGCGCCCACGGGGGTAGCCTTGGAGGCCTGACCGCCGGTGTTGGAGTAAACCTCGGTGTCGAGGACGAGGATGTTGACATCTTCGCCGCTGGCCAGGACGTGGTCCAGACCGCCGTAGCCGATGTCGTAAGAAGCACCGTCGCCGCCGATGATCCACTGGCTGCGCTTGGTCAGGAAGTGGCTCAGTTCGTTGAGCTGGATGGCCAGTTCGTGGCCCTTGGCAGCACCGGCTTCGAGCATGGGCTTCATCTTGTCGGCTACCTCGCGGGTGATTTCGGCATCCTCCTGGTTGTCAATCCAGCGCTGTGCCAGTTCCTTCATTTCGGCGCAGGAGCACTCGCACATGATGACCTTCTTGAGCAGGGCTTCGATGCGTGCGCGCATCTTCTTGTTGGCCATGACCATACCCAGACCGAACTCGCAGAAGTCCTCGAAGAGGGAGTTGGCCCATGCGGGACCCTGGCCCTTCTCGTTGGTGGTGTAGGGCGTGGAGGGGATGGAGCCCGAGTAGATGGACGAGCAGCCGGTGGCGTTGGCAATCATCTGACGGTCGCCGAAGAGCTGGCTGACGAGCTTGACGTAGGGCGTTTCGCCGCAGCCCGAGCAGGCGCCGGAGAACTCGAAGAGCGGGGTGGCAAACTGCGAGTTCTTGGGGTTGAGTTTGATGTCCACGAGGTGCTGCTTCGAGGTGACCTTCTTCGTGCAGTAGTCCCAGCGAGCGGCCTCGTCCATCTGCGTGTCGAGGGCCACCATGGCCAGGGCCTTGTTGCCGCGCATACCGGGGCATACGTCAACGCAGTTGCCGCAGCCGAGACAGTCGAGCACGTCAACCTGCTGTACGAAGTGCATGCCCTTGAGGGCGGCGGGAGCCTTCATGTCGAGGGCCTTGCCGTCGAAGCCGGCCATCTCGTCGTCGTTGAGGACGAAGGGACGGATGGCAGCGTGGGGGCAGACGAAGGCGCACTTGTTACACTGGATACAGTTTTCCGACTTCCATACGGGCACGAAGGTGGCTACGCCGCGCTTCTCGTAGGCAGCGGTGCCCTGTGCCCATGTGCCGTCCTCGCTGACCTTGTAGGCGCTGACGGGCAGCAGGTCGCCGTTCTGAGCGTTGATGGGGCGTACCAGGTCGGAGATGTAGGCCGGTTCGTCGCGAACCACCTTCTCGTCCTCGGGCAGGTTGGCCCATGCGGGGTCAACGGCCAGCGTCTGGTATTCGCCACCGCGGTCAACGGCCTGGTAGTTCTTATCGACAACGTCCTGTCCCTTCTTGCCGTAGCTCTTGACGATGAACTTCTTCATCTGCTCGATGGCCAGGTCAACGGGGATGACCTCGGTGATGCGGAAGAAGGCCGACTGGAGGATGGTGTTGGTGCGGTTGCCAAGGCCAATCTCCTGCGCAATCTTCGTGGCGTTGATATAGTAAACGGTGATGTTGTGCTTGGCAAAGTAGCGCTTGGCGTTGTTGGGCAGGTTCTTGGCCAGTTCGTCGCCCTCCCAGATGGTGTTGAGCAGGAAGGTACCGCCGTCGCGCAGACCGCGCAGCACGTCGTACATGTGGAGGTAAGCCTGTACGTGGCATGCCACGAAGTTGGGCGTCTTAATCTGGTAGGTGGAGCGGATGGGGGTGTCGCCGAAACGCAGGTGCGAGCAGGTGAAGCCGCCCGACTTCTTGGAGTCGTAAGAGAAGTAGGCCTGGCAGTACTTGTCGGTGTTGTCGCCGATAATCTTGACCGAGTTCTTGTTGGCACCTACGGTACCGTCGGCGCCGAGGCCGTAGAACTTGGCCTCGAAGATGCCCTCGCCGCCGAGTGCCTTCTCCTCTTCGAGGGGCAGCGAGCGGAAGGTGACGTCATCGACGATGCCCAGCGTGAAGTGGTCTTTGGGCTGGGGCAGGGCCAGGTTGTCATAGACGGAGATAATCATCGTGGGCGTGGTGTCGGCCGAGCCGAGACCGTAGCGGCCGCCGACGATGAGCGGACGGTTGGGAGCGTCGTAGAAGGCGTCCTTGACGTCGAGGTAGAGCGGTTCGCCGTTGGCGCCGGGCTCCTTCGTGCGGTCGAGGACGGCAATCTTCTTGCAGGAGGCGGGGATGGCCTCGAGCAGGTGCTTCACGGAGAAGGGACGGTAGAGGTGTACGCTGACCATACCGACCTTTTCGCCCTTGGCGTTGAGGTAGTCGATGGCTTCGCGGGCAGCCTCGGTGACGGAGCCCATGCAGATGATGACGCGCTCGGCGTCGTCGGCGCCATAGTAGGAGAACAGCTTGTATTCGCGGCCCGTAATCTTGGAGATGGCGGCCATGTACTTCTCTACGATGCCGGGGATGGCGTCATAGTAGGGGTTGCACACTTCGCGGTGAGCAAAGAAGGTTTCGGGGTTTTCGGCCATACCGCGAGCTACGGGGTGCTCGGGGGTCAGGGCACGGCTGCGGAACTCGCTGACCTTGTCCATGGGCACGAGGGGACGGATGTCCTCCATGTCGATTTCCTCAATCTTCTGATACTCGTGGCTGGTGCGGAAGCCGTCGAAGAAGTTGATGAAGGGCACGCGGCCTTCGAGGGTGGCCAGGTGGGCAACGGCCGAGAGGTCCATCACCTCCTGTACGGAGCCTTCGCAGAGCATGGCGTAGCCCGTCTGGCGGCATGCCATCACGTCGCTGTGGTCACCGAAGATACAGAGCGAGTGGGTGGCCAGGGTACGTGCCGACACGTGGAAGACGCAGGGCAGCAGTTCGCCCGCAATCTTGTACATGTTGGGAATCATCAGGAGCAGACCCTGCGATGCCGTAAAGGTGGTGGTCAGGGCACCGGCCTGAAGCGAGCCGTGTACGGCACCTGCGGCGCCGCCTTCCGACTGCATCTCCTGTACTTTCACCGTGTCGCCGAAAAGGTTCTTTCTGCCCTGTGCGGCCCATTCGTCCACGTGCTCTGCCATGGGAGAGGACGGGGTGATGGGGTAGATGGCAGCTACTTCCGAGAACATGTAGGCCACGTGGGCGGCAGCCTGGTTGCCATCGCAAGTAATGAATTTCTTGTTTGCCATAAAGTTTTTTGTTTCCGCGTCGCTGCGTCGCTCGCTGGAGGCCTGAAAGGCCGTAGCCCGTAGGCTGGATTCCGAAAACAGAAGTCTGGAGCCCGTAGGCTGGATTCCTAAGCTGAAGCCCGGAGTCCGAAGAGTGGAGGCCCACCAAGGTGAGACGGCGTGCGGCCCGATGGGTTATGTAAAATTGTGTGGTGATTGTCGCGGGTGCTGCCGCTATGCCGCTGGCGGACACAATGGCAGCACTGCAAATTTACTACTTCCTTTTTATTTGATACGCTCACTTGTCAAAAAAAGTGCCGTGTTTCTTCGGCTCTTCCCTCTGCAACCACCCTCGCGCCGCATGTCCGCCGTTCTTTACTTTCTTCCCCTCTGTTCGCCGCTTACTGTCCCCCCCCTGATCTGAAACAAGTAAGTCCCGGCCGTCGGCTGACGGTCGGGACTTACTATAAAACGTGTATCGCCGGTGAAGACTACACCTTGATTTCTACTTCAACACCGCAGGGGAGCTCAAGCTTCATCAGGGCATCAACGGTCTTGGCCGTCGAGCTGTAGATGTCGATGAGACGCTTGTAGGTCGAAACCTGGAACTGCTCGCGGCTCTTCTTGTTGACGAAGGTCGAGCGGTTGACGGTGATGATACGCTTGCGCGTAGGAAGGGGGATGGGACCGCTAACTACGGCGCCCGTAGCCTTCACGTTCTTTACGATCTTCTCGGCCGACTTTTCGACGAGGCTGTGATCGTAGCTCTTCAGTTTGATACGAATTTTCTGACTCATTGTGGTTTGTTGGTTAATGCCGCGTGGGTCGGGCGGGCTAAGAGTCATTCGTTAGCCCGCCGCCCGTCGTGGCGTATAGTTGGTGTTGTGTGATTACTTCACGAGGTCAACGCGGCCGTTTACTTCCTCGAGCACAGCCTTGGCGATGCTGCTGGAAACGGGAGCGTGGTGGTCGTACTGCATGGACGAGGTGGCGCGACCCGAGGTGATGGTACGCAGGGCGGTAACGTAGCCGAACATTTCGGCCAGAGGCACCTGAGCCTTGACGATGCGTGCACCCGAGCGGCTGTTCTCCATACCTTCCACCTGACCGCGGCGCTTGTTGAGGTCGCCGATGACGTCACCCATGTTCTCCTCGGGGGTAACCACCTCGAGCTTCATGATGGGCTCCATCAGCACGGGGCCGGCCTGCGAGCAGGCGTTCTTGTAGGCCTGGAGTGCGGCGATTTCGAACGAGAGCTGGTCGGAGTCAACGGGGTGGAAAGAACCGTCGAGCAGTTCTACCTTCAGGCTGTCCAGAGGATAGCCACCGAGCACACCACTCTTCATGGCGTTCTCGAAGCCCTTCTGTACGGAGGGGATGAACTCCTTAGGAATATTACCGCCGGTCACCTTGTTGACGAACTGCAGGCCACCTTCCTTGAAGTCTTCATCGACGGGACCTACGTTGACGATGATGTCGGCAAACTTACCGCGACCACCCGACTGCTTCTTGTAAACCTCGCGGAGGTTGACGGTCTTGGTGATGGCTTCCTTGTAGTTCACCTGGGGCTTACCCTGGTTGCACTCTACCTTGAACTCGCGCTTCAGACGGTCGATGATGATGTCGAGGTGGAGCTCACCCATACCCGAGATAACGGTCTGTCCGCTCTGCTCGTCGGTACGTACGGTGAAGGTGGGGTCTTCTTCGGCAAGCTTGGCAAGGCCGTTGCTCAGTTTGTCGAGGTCCTTCTGCGTCTTGGGCTCTACGGCGATACCGATAACGGGATCGGGGAAGTCCATCGACTCCAGTACGATGGGTGCATCTTCGTCTGCCAGGGTGTCACCGGTGCGGATGTCCTTGAAACCTACGCCGGCACCGATGTCGCCAGCGCTAATTTCTTCGACGGGGTTCTGGTGGTTGGAGTGCATCTGGAAGAGGCGCGATACGCGTTCCTTCTTGCCCGAGCGTACGTTGTAGATGTACGAGCCGGCAGTCACCTTACCCGAGTAAACGCGGAAGAAGGTCAGACGACCTACGTAGGGGTCGGTGGCAATCTTGAAGGCCAGGGCCGCGGTCTTTTCGTCCTCAGAGGGCTTGCGGTCTTCCTCTTCGCCCGTTTCGGGGTTGGTACCCACGATGGCGGGGGTGTCGAGGGGCGAGGGCAGGAACATGCAGACGTAGTCGAGCAGGGTCTGCACACCCTTGTTCTTGAACGACGAGCCGCAGGTCATGGGCACGAGGTTCAGGGCGAGGGTACCCTTGCGGATGGCGGCGATGATTTCCTCGTTGGTGAGGCTGTCGGGGTCCTCGAAGTATTTCTCCATGAGGGCCTCGTCCTGCTCGGCAGCGAGTTCGAGCATCTTGCCGCGCCACTCTTCGGCTTCGTCCTTGAGGTTGGCGGGGATTTCCTCTACGTCGTATTCGGCGCCCATGGTCTCGTCGTGCCAAAGGATAGCCTTCATGCGGATGAGGTCAACGATGCCCTTGAAGTTCTCCTCTGCACCGATAGGAATGGCCACGGGGCAGGGGGTTGCACCGAGGACGTCCTTCATCTGACGTACCACTTCGAAGAAGTCGGCACCCGAGCGGTCCATCTTGTTGACGTAGCCGATACGGGGTACGTTATACTTGTCAGCCTGACGCCATACCGTTTCCGACTGGGGCTCTACGCCACCTACGGCACAGTAGGTTGCCACGGCGCCGTCGAGTACGCGGAGCGAGCGCTCTACCTCGGCGGTGAAATCGACGTGTCCCGGAGTGTCAATCAGATTGAACTTATACTTGTTGCCGTTGTAGTTCCAGTAGGCCGTGGTAGCAGCGGAGGTGATGGTGATACCGCGTTCCTGCTCCTGGGCCATCCAGTCCATGGTAGCGCCGCCGTCGTGAACTTCACCAATCTTGTGCGTCTTACCCGTGTAGAACAGGATGCGCTCCGAGGTGGTGGTCTTACCGGCATCGATGTGGGCCATGATACCGATGTTGCGCGTCAAATGTAAATCTTGCTTTGCCATTGTTGTATATCAGAGTAACGTAACGGTAAAGTAATTAGAAGCGGAAGTGGGCGAAGGCGCGGTTGGCTTCAGCCATGCGGTGCATGTCTTCCTTGCGCTTGAAGGCGCCACCCTGCTCGTTGTAGGCGTCCATGATTTCGGCAGCGAGCTTGTCGGCCATGGTCTTGCCGCCACGCTTGCGGGCGTAGCTGATCATGTTCTTCATCGACACCGATTCCTTACGGTCGGGGCGGATTTCCGTAGGTACCTGGAAGGTGGCACCACCGATACGGCGGCTCTTTACCTCCACCTGCGGCGTGATCTTGTCCAGAGCGGTCTTCCAGATTTCGAGGGCAGACTTCTCCTGATCCTTCATCTTCTCGCCGACAATCTCGAGCGACTTGTAGAAGATTTCGTACGAGATGCTCTTCTTGCCATCGTACATCAGGTGGTTAACAAACTTGGAGACCTTCTGGTCGCCATACACGGGATCCGGAAGAATCACGCGCTTCTTAGGCTTAGCTTTTCTCATTGCTTTGTTGAGTTGATTTGGTGTTAGGGGCTGCAAAAGCACTTCAACGCTCCCGTCGGAGCATTTACTCAGCCTTCTGCAAACCAACCATTAATAAGGTTTGTTTCGTTTACTTCTTACCGGCTTTGGGACGCTTGGCGCCGTACTTCGAGCGGCGCTGCGTGCGGTTGGCTACGCCGGCGGTATCGAGCGTACCGCGGACGATGTGGTAACGTACACCGGGGAGGTCCTTCACACGACCGCCGCGAACGAGGACGATCGAGTGCTCCTGCAGGTTGTGACCTTCGCCGGGGATGTAGGAGTTGACCTCCTTCGAGTTGGTGAGGCGTACACGGGCCACCTTACGCATAGCAGAGTTAGGCTTCTTGGGGGTCGTGGTGTAAACGCGCACACAAACGCCGCGGCGCTGAGGGCAGGAATCGAGGGCGGGCGACTTGCTCTTGTCGGCCGCAACGCTTCTGCCCTTTCGTACTAATTGTTGGATGGTAGGCATTAGTTTGAATTTTAATTTGTTATATATTGTATTTTTGTTTTTCTGCTTTTGACGTAGGTGTACAATCCACCTTCGGCCTGCAAAGTTACAACTTTTCGTAGAAATGAGCAAACTTCCAAGAAGTTAAAATTCCCTATAATTCTTCATCTTGCTTCCACTGTACTTCCATTTTGCCGTCCCCTCGCCTCCACTGCGGCTTTGCCGTATCTTCGGCGCGCCTGTCGCGCTGTCGCCCAAACCGTAAATCCCCTTTGGGGTACTAAAAAAGGGCCCCGGAGAGGGCCCTTTACGCTATTGCCATGCAAAGATAATACAAATGCGGGCGAAATGCAAATCGGCCCCTTGAGCGTCCGCGGCGTCCGGGATGTCCGAAACTGCATAACTATTCATTTTCCCATACGCCAGCTGCTCCGGTGAACGGCTGCGATTACCGTAGGCGTGGTTTGTCGCACTTTTGCCTCCAAGCTCCCCGTATCAACCCTTTTATTCCCTACCAGCCCTCTTGTACTTTTGTGCGGGATGATTAGGTATGGGGAACTTTCGCAACAGGAGACCCTCGCGGACCATCATATTGATGACACTACTTTTTAGATACTGTGGATTCCTGCCTATTTTACGCGCTATGTCTCCTAATGAAATCCAGTCGCTTGCACATTCCATAATCATGTCAAACAATTCTTCCTTTCTGCATTTCTTCCTTTTCCCTATTTCCTCCGAACTGGTAAGGTTTTCCTCCGAACTGGTAGGTTTTTCCTCTGTATTCAATTGATAGGTAGTGCCCCTGCCTCTGCCGTTAGACACAAGATAACCTTCTGTACACAGTTCCTTCAGCATATTTCCGTTGTTTGGTAAAGCGTGTATCTGTGCAGTCGCCAGGGGACATGGTGCCTTATTCATAAGGTCTGGCCCGTGGTTCTGCCATTCTCAATGACGATGACGCGGGCTGTGGGGAAGAGGGTGGCGACGTCCTTGTCGTGGCTGACCATGATTATGGCGCATCGGTTGCATTCGTTTTGAATGAAGGTGTAGAGGTCGTGGCGGCTGGGGGTGTCGAGGTGGGTGTCGGGCTCGTCGAGGAGGAGGATGTCGGGGTCGCTGGCCAGGGCGCGTGCCAGCAGGACGCGTTGCCACTGCCCGCCGCTGAGGCTGGCGATGGGGCGGTCGGCCAGCGGGGTGAGGTGCAGGCGGTCCATGAGGGCGGCGGCGCGCGCCTTGTGGTGTGTGTCGGGGCGTTGCCACAGGCGTCGGCCTTCGAGGAGGCCGCCCATGACGGTCTGGCGCACGCTGACGGGGAAGTCGCGGTCGATGCTGCGGTATTGCGGCAGGTAGCCCAGACGCAGGTCCGGCCGGCGACTGATGTGTCCCGTCTCGGGCGCTATCAGTCCGGCGATGAGGCGAAGCAGGGTGGTTTTCCCGCCGCCGTTGGGGCCGCGGAGGATGACCATCTCGTTGGGGGCTATGGCCAGCGAGATGTGGTCCAGTATGCGGCGTTGGCCGTAGCGGGCCGATACGTCGTGGAGCGTGATGAGGGGGCTGTTCATGGGTTTAGACTCTCGGCGATGTGGATCAGTTCGTCGTGTATCTGTCGCGTCAGGGGGTTGATTTCCACGATGCGGCATTGCGTTTCGCGTGCCACGGCTTCGGCGCTGCTTCGGGTGTGCGCTTTCTGCACGAAGACCACCTGTACGTTGTTTTCGCGGCAGAGGCTGACGACGTCTGCCATGCGTGCCGGCGAGGCCTCCTTGCCTTCGTGCTGGAGGGCTATCTGCTTAAGGCCGTAGTCGCGGGCGAAGTAGGCCAGTGCGGGGTGGAAGATGGCGAAGGCGCGTGAGGGCACGCTGTCCAGACGGCTGCGGATGGCGGCGTCGAGGCTGTCGGCCTTGGCGCAGTAGGCGCTGAGGCGCTGTGCGTAGAGCGTGGTTTTCGTGGTGTCCATCTCGGTGAGGACGTGGCAGATGTTGGTGGCCATGTGCTTCAGGTTGGACGGGGCGAGCCAGAGGTGTGGGTCGCCGTGGTCCTCTCCGCAGTGGGTGTCGCCGTGGAGCAGGTGCAGTCCGTCGGCCGTCTCTACGCGTCGCACGTCGGGGGCAGCCTGTGTGATTTTGTTCAGCTGCGTATGCTCGAAGCCCAGGCTTCCTACGGTGAAGAGGGCTTGGCTGTGGCTGAGTTCGGCCAGCTGGCGTGGCGTCAGTTGGTAGGTCTCCGGACTGCTGCCGTCGGGGGTGAGTACGACGATGTCGTAGTCGTCGCCGGCAATCTGCTCAATGAGGAAGGCCAGCGGGGCTATGGTGGTGGTGACGACGGGGCGCCGGCTAATCCGGTCGGTGGCGCAGGCGCTCATGAGCAGGGCCGCGAGCATGAGGAGGGTGAGGTGTTTTTTCATCGTTGCGGAGGCGTGTTTTGCCGTTGGTATTTCGCGCGTGTATGCGCGTATATATAATAAGGAGTGGAGGGGGAGGGGAAACGGTGTAGCGGCATTGTCAGTCCATGGTCATCATCCATGTGCTGACGATGAGTTGGTAGCGGATGTATTTTCCCAGTCCGATGGTGAAGAAGGAGAGGTAGGGGTTGGTGCGGAGGTAGCCCATGGCCACGGTGACGAGGCTGCCGAGCAGCGGAATCCATGCCAGCAGGCCCGCCCATGCGCCGTAGTGGCGCACATACACCTTGCCGCGGCGCAGTTTGTCGGGCGACACTTTGGCATAGCGCGTTATCCACTCTTCTTTGCCCAGCGTGCCGATGCTGTAGTTGACCACGCTGCCCAAGATATTGCCCACCGTGCCCCAGAGAAGCAGGCCCAGCGGCGAGGCGCCGGCACCGAGCAGGGCAATCATCACCACCTCCGAACTGAAGGGGAAGATGCTGCCCGCCAGAAAGGCGGCGATGAACATGCCCGTAGGGCCCGCCTGGATGAGAAAGTCAACGAACGATTCCATGCAGTATACAGATTTTGCCTATGATAACGGCTGCTATTGCCGTCAGGCAGATGATAAACCACAGCAGGGCGCTGCGGCCTCGCGACAGCGTGAAGTGGTGCGCGGCGAGCGGCGCCGTGGTGACCGTCAGCAGCGGCAGCAGCATGGCGTAGTGCTGTGGCTGTGTCGCCAGTGCGCCCAGAAGGGTCAGGTGTAGCACCGTCAGGGTGTAGAAGTACATGCGCGTCCTGATTTTGTCGTTGTAGGCTGTGCGCAGGGTATGGACGATGGCCGGCACGCTGATTCCGGCGATGAGGGCGGCGCCGGTGATTGCCGGTGCGGGTAGGGCGTCGTAGCAGGGCGCGGTGAAGGTCCACTGTTGCAGCCATTGGTCCGCCATGGCGTCGGCGCAGCCCTGCCACAGCCCCCATGCGGCGGCAATCCAGTAGGGCGTGACCATGCCGAAGAGCAGGGCGAAGAAATGGCGGGCGTTGAGGACGCGGAGGAAGATGGCCATGGCGGCGAGCAGCGGCAGCGACAGCAGGAGCATCGGCGGGTAGGCCATACTGCCTATGGCTAAGCAGACGCCCATGTAGTACACCAGTCCGGGCCGCCGGCCGCCCTGATAGACGGCAAAGAGCGGGAAAAGCATGGCCGTCAGCGCGGTGGCCGTCAGCGCTTCGGTGAGCGTCAGCGCCCAGGGCAAGGCCGTGGCGACGAGCAGGAACATCGTACTGACCATGCGCGAACGGACACGCAGCAGGGCGTGGCGTGCGTTCAGTTCGACCATAAGGTAGGTCATGACGGCCACGAGCGCCACGACGCCCGTACCGGTGGGGGTGGTGTCGAGGTTGGCCGCCCATATGGTGCCGCAGAGGATGGCGACGACGGGTAGGGTGGCGGTGCTGGTGGTGATACGGCTGCGAAGGTTACTTTCGCGCATGGATAAGGCGGACGTATTTGAGGTGGTGGAGGAAAAGACGCGAAGCGCCCTGCCCATCGTCGCGTGATGTCGTGTACGACGACGGCCGGCATGTACGATGCGCAGGGCTTCTTCTGTGCGGTGTGGTTTGGCGCGGCTTACAGGTCGGCGCCGATGTCCGAGCGGAAGTACTTCTTCTCAAAGGCTATCTGCTTGGCGCCAGCCATCGATTTGGCCAGGGCCTCGGCCTTGTCGGCACCATAAGAGCTGACGGCGATGACGCGGCCGCCGGCCGTCACCAGCCTGCCGTCCTTGATGGCGGTGCCGGCGTGGAACACCACGCTGCCTTCCACCTCGGCGCCCGTGATGGGGTAGCCCTTGTCGTAGTGACCGGGGTAGCCTCCCGACACGCACATCACGCAGACGGCGGCACGCGGGTCGGTCTCGACGGTGCACCGGTCGAGCGTGCCCTTGGCGATGCCCTCGAAGAGCGTGACGATGTCGCTCTTGAGGCGGAGCATCACCGTCTCCGTTTCGGGGTCACCCATGCGGCAGTTGTACTCGATGACCTTCGGCTGTCCGTCGCAGTTGATCAGACCGAAGAAGATGAAGCCCTTGTAGTCGATGCCCTCGGCGGCCAGTCCTTCCACCGTGGGACGGACAATCTCGTCCTCGACCTTCTTCATCCATGCCTTGTCGGCAAAGGGTACAGGCGATACCGAGCCCATGCCGCCGGTGTTCAGACCGGTGTCGCCCTCGCCGATGCGCTTATAGTCTTTGGCTTCGGGCAGCAGGACGTAGTGCTTGCCGTCGGTCATGGCGAAGACCGAGCACTCGATACCGCTGAGGAACTCCTCGATGACCACGCGCGACGAGGCGTTGCCGAACATGCCGCCCAGCATACTGCGCAGTTCGCTCTGCGCCTCTTCAAGGGTGGGGACGATGAGCACGCCCTTGCCGGCGCAGAGGCCGTCGGCCTTGAGGACGTAAGGTGCCTTGAGCGTGGCGAGGTAGGCGCAGCCCTCCTCCACGTGTTCGCCGTCGAAGGTCTCGTAGGCTGCGGTGGGAATGTGGTGGCGCTTCATGAAAGCCTTGGCGAAGTCTTTCGAGCCCTCGAGCACGGCGCCGGCCTTCGACGGACCGATGACGGCGATGTGGGCCAGTTCGGGCGTCTGCCGGAAGTGGTCGTAGATGCCTTTGACCAGCGGGTCTTCGGGGCCGACGACCATCATCTCGATGCCCTGCTCCAGGGCGAAGCGGCCGATGGCGTCGAAGTCGGTGGCGCTGAGGGCCACGTTGGTGCCCACCTGTGCCGTGCCGGCGTTGCCGGGGGCGATGAACAGTTGCTCTACTTTAGGACTCTGGGCTATTTTCCATGCCAGGGCGTGCTCGCGGCCGCCGCTGCCGAGAAGGAGAATCTTCATAATGTCTGTGTGTTTGGGGTTTGGTGCAAAGTTAGCGTTTTCCTTACATTCTGCCAAGCGGCTGCGGTCCTTTGCTTGTCTGCTGCCTTTGGCATGACGCAGCGAGGCCACGCTGCTTGCCCGGGTGGGCAAGGGGCGTGGCCTCGGGGATGGAGCGTGTGTGGATTATTTCAGGACGGCCTTGAAGGTAGTCTTGCTGCCGTCGGCGGCTTCGGCTTCCACCACGACGTTCTGGCCGCAGGCTTTGCCGAGGGTCAGCACGTTGCCGCGTGCACTCTTGACCAGACGGCCCTGCAGGTCATAGACCTTGACCTGAGCCACGTTGCCCGCGAGGGTCAGCGTGCGGCCGTTGACGCTCAGGCTGATGCCCTCGGTGGCGGCAGCGGCGATGCCGGTGGGGATGTAGCTGCCGTCGAAGTCGAAGACGGTGACGGCGCCCTTCTGTGCGGGCAGCGTGATGACGTCGGCACCGGCGCCTTCAGCATCCGTCCGGAGCACGCCGTTGACATACTGCTTGGCGGCGGCGATGCCCTTGTAGGCGATGACGCCCGGCTGACCCTGGTTGTTGACCACGGTGACGCGGGTGGCCTTGCCGGCCTTCCAGGCAATATCTACGGTGAAGTCGGAGACGGCCTTCAGACCCTTCACAGAACCTTCTTTCCATACTGACGGCAGGGCGGGGAGCACCTGGATGGTGTCGGTATGGCTCTGCATGAGCATTTCGGCGATGCCGGCGCAGGCGCCGTAGTTGCCGTCGATCTGGAAGGGCGGGTGCGTGTCGTAGAGGTTGTAGTTGATACCGCCGCCGCCGCCGTGTGCCAGGGCGAGGGTGAGAATCTTGTGGGCGTGGTCGCCGTCCTGGGCGCGTGCCCAGAGGTTAATCTTCCATCCCATCGACCATCCCGTCGAGGCGTCGCCGCGGAGCTGCAGCGAGTTGACGGCTGCCTTGAAGTAGGGGCTCGAGGGCGTTACTTGGTTGAAGGGGTAGAGGCACATCAGGTGCGACATGTGGCGGTGTCCGTCGGCGCCCGACTTGTAGGTCGAGGTCTTCCATTCGCGCAGAATCTGCGTGCCCGGGGCGATGCCGTTGCGCGTCTTGGCCTCGTCGCTGTTGTCCTTGGCCCAGTGGCCGTCGTAGGTCTCGATGGCCAGACCCTTGTCGAGCTTGGCAAGGCGTGTGGTGAGCTTCTCCAGGTCGGCGGCCGAGATTTCGGCGTTGTCGCCGAGGATGTCGATGGCGGCCTTGGTGTTGCTCAGCAGGTCATAGACCAACTGCTGGGCGTGGGCCACACCGTCCTCCGACGGACCGTGCTCGGGCGAGTACTCCTTCGGGCAGACATAGGTGCCGTCCGAGGCCAGGATGAGGCGGTCGAGCCAGAACTGCGAAGCGCTGAGCATGGCGGGGAAGGCGCGCTTGAGGAAGTCGCGGTCGAGGGTGTAGCGGTAGTGCTGCCACAGGTGGGTGCAGTACCAGGCGTTGGCGATGACATAGTTGTGCATGAACGAGCCCACGCCGCCGAAGATGTTGTTTTCGGTGTAGCAGGTCCATCCGCGGCTCTGTCCCGCATCCTGCGCATACTTCTTCCACTGGGCGCTGCCGGCCATGTTGATGATGTAGTTGAGGAAGGGCATGTGCATCTCCGTGAGGTTCGTGGTCTCAGCGGGCCAGTAGTTCATCTGCACGTTGATGTTGGCGTGGATGTCGGCGTTCCATGCGGGCTCGCTCGAGTTGTTCCAGATGCCCTGCAGGTTGGACGGCAGGTCAACGCCGCGCGAGGCGCAGATTTCGAGGTAGCGGCCGTAGGCGTAGTAGAGCTGTTCGAGCATCCGCGCGTTGGCGCCCGTACCGCCCTTGTAGGCGTCGATGAGGGCGTCGGTGGGCTGGTTGTTGGTGGTGCCGGCCAGCTCGAAGTTGGAGCGGTCGAAGAAGCTCTTGAAGTCGGCCACGTGTGCGCTGTAGAGTTCGTCCCATGTCGAGGCGGCGGCGTCGTTGAGGCGTGCCTCGATGGTGGCGGGCAGGGCGGCGGTGTTGGAGATGTAGGTCGTCTTGTAGGGGTCGAAGTCGGTGGCCCCCGTCAGATAGACGATGACCTCGTCGGCGCCGGTGACGGTGATGCCGTCCTCGCCGCTGGTCATGGTACCGCCCTTGTTGACCACCTTGAAGCCGGCGCGGTAGGAGATGGTCTCCAGTTTGCCGGCAAACTGTCCGCCGTCGGCGCTGTAGGTCGTGGTGGCGTTGATGCCGGGCTTGCCCGATACCAGGGTGAAGCGCAGCGACACCTTACCGGCCTGGCTGGCCTGGTAGCGTGCGGCGATGACCTGTGCGGGGTTGCTCACGAAGTAGGTGCGGTTGTAGCTGATGCTGCCGTCGGCGTTGGTGAAGGCCACGCTTCCCGTGGCGTTCGTCAGGTCGAGCACGCGGACATAGTCCTTGACCATCGTGGTCTGCGTCATGCCCAGTTCGCCCGAGATTTCCTCGGCGAAGAGCGAACCGAAGTTTTCGTAGTCGCCATAGTTGGCGCTGTTGTCGCTGCTGCGTCCGCTCCAGAGGGTTTTCTCGTTAAACTGTATCTCGTCGGCCATGACGCCACCCAGGAGGCAGCAGCCCAGCTGGCCGTTACCCAGCGGCAACGAATACTGTGCCCACTTGTCGCCAACGGCCTTGACCGTGCTCGGCGCGTCGTACCACAGCGAGAGTTTGTTCTGCGGGGTGAATGCGGCGATGCCCGATACCTTGAAGTCGGCATACTGCATCTTGTCGGGGTCGATGAAGAGCAGGGCGTTGTTGTTGTCGCTCTTGTCGGTCCAGAGGCCGATGCTCACGCCGGCTTCGCCGCCGCCCCACTGGTTGAACATGCCGGCGCGGTCGTTGGGCTTGATGCACCATGCCGGGGCGTGGGTGGCCGAGGTCGATTCGACGAGGGAGAATCCGGCGCTGTAGGGCGAGGCCGAGGTGCGCAGCGGCGTGGGGTTGGCACCGCCCTTGAAGTCGCCGGCGGGCAGACCGTTGGTGCTCACCTCGATGTAGTGGCCCAGTTTGTTGACGATTTGGAAATTGTCCTTGTCGCCCACCAGTTTCCACAGCTGCTCGTCCGAGGGTTCGGTGAGCGCCGGGCGGGCGGGTTCGCCCAGGCCTTTGTCGGCGAGGGTATTCTTGCCCTGGCAGAACTGGATGAAGTACCACTTTTCGCTGCTCTCGCTGCTAAACTCGGGCAACTTGGTGCTCGTGGCGATGAACGACAGCGGGTTGTTCGTGTCGCCCGCGGTCCATTCGCCCAGCTGCTTGCCTGAGCCGGCGCCGCCCCACTGGTTCATGGAGTTGCTCGAACCCTGACGCTGGATTTCCCAGTAGTCGGTGGCCGAACTGTTGGTGCTGGCTACGAGCTTGAGGGCGATGCCCGTCGTCGAGGCGGTGAAGCGACCGTTGGCGTAGTTGACGTAGCGTCCGGTCTTGCACTTCATCTTCATGTTGTCTTGCGTGCCGATGAACTGCCACAGTTGGGCATCCGCCGAAGCCTTTGTGGCGGTGACCAGAGGCTGGCCTGCACCGTTGTCGGCCAGGCAGGCAGAGCCCGCTTTGAACTGCACATAGTACCACATAGGTTCTTCCTCGGTGGAAAACTCAGGAAGGAGCCCCTGTGCCGTACCCGTCAGGCAGCCCAGCAGGGTGCACAGTAAAAGGTAAAACTTTTTCATGGAGATAGGGAATAGATTTAGGGATAAATAGAAAAATGTTCAGGGTTTGGAGCGTGTGTTTTTCCGTGAGGAGCAACCGCGCCGGCCGACGGGCTCAGCGGCCCTTGGCGGTGCAGACATGCTGCCCAACGAGGCAAATTTACATTAATTTACCGAGTGGATGCACATTAGGCGCGATATTTTGCAGATTAGCGCGCGGAATATAGGGCCGGCCGCCGTATGTGACGGATATACCCTATATATATAATATGGTGTAGGTCGTATAGAATAAAGTATAGTGGCGGTCGCGCCCTCCCTCCCTCGCTCCCCCCTCAGAGGAGGATGACTTCACCGCTTGCTGTCCGGCCGGTTTCAGTGTGCTGCCCCGCCCTTGCTTTTGGAAAACTCGTTCGCTCTGCCGACGCTTTTGTGAAGGAATAGGCCGAAAAAGGCCACTTGCATTTCGGCTTTTTTTGTTGTATCTTTGCTTAGCAAAGTGTGAAGGGCTCCCTCGTGGGGCCTTTTTTCGTCTCCAAACGGCCGTTTTACAGTTAGGGCGACTGTTTTTACGGTCGCCCTAACCGTAAAAACAGTCGCCCAATTCGTCTTTCGCGTCGCCCATGCCGTGCTTTCTGATGCTTGGCGGCGCGTTTTTTGCTTCGTCCGCCGTTAATCTTTCCTAAAAGTTGTGGAGGGGAAACCGGCGATGATAGAAAACCGTTGCGCACAACGTGAAGTGTATTGTGGGGGG
>JALEZQ010000035.1 GCA_022772475.1 Bacteroidales bacterium
AGCCCGGAAAAGCCCCCGCTCACCGCTGATTGCGCGGGAAGCACGCCATGATCTGCTGGCGGAGGAAGGGCTGGGCCAGGTGCATATAGACGTCGGTGGTGGCGATGCTCTCGTGGCCCAGGAGCATCTGGATGACGCGCAGGTTGGCGCCGCCCTCGAGCAGGTGTGTGGCGAAGGAGTGGCGCAGGGTGTGCGGCGATATGGGGCGCGTGATGCCCGCCGCCTCGGCATATCGTCTGAGGTTGGCAAAGACCGTGATGCGCGAGAGGTGCATGCGGCGCCGTGCGCTGAGAAAGGCATAGTCCGCCTCGCCCGCTTTGGGGTTGATGAGGGTGCGGTGGGCCAGCCAGGCCTGCATCTCGCTGATGGCACGCGGCGACATCGGCACGAGGCGCTGCTTGTTGCCCTTACCCACAACGCTGAGGTAGGCCTCGTCCATGTAGATGTCGCTCAGGCGTAGGGTGCAGACCTCGCTCACGCGCAGTCCGCAGCTGTACATCATCTCCACCATGGCGCGGTCGCGCTGGCCGTCGGGCGTGGAAACGTCGATGGCGGCCTCGATGCGGTCGATCTCCTCCACGCTGAGCACCTCGGGCAGGTGGCGGCCGTACTTGGGCGTGCGGAGCAATTCGGTGGCGTCGTGGTCCACCATGCCCTCGATGAGCAGGAAATAGAAGAACGTATGGAGCGCCGCCACGGTGCGCGCCAGCGAGCGCGGCGACAGACCCAGGTCGGCCAGCAGCCACGTGAAGCGGTGCAGGTCGTCGAGCGTCACCTGGCGCAGCGTCAGGGCGTGCTCGTCCAGATAGTCGAGCAGGCGCGCCGTCTCGCGGCAGTAGGCTTCGAGGGTATTGTCGGCCATGGCCCGCTCCAGCGTGAGGTAGGCGCGATAGCGGCCGAGGAGGTTGTCGTGCGTCATGGATGGGGAGAGAGGGGTTGGGGGAAAAGAAGAAAATGGAAAAGGCAGTGTGTGGCCCGAGGGTTTCACGGCAAATTTGTACCTTTGCAGGGCATGTCCCTATGCCTGTAAGTGTGGCGGCCGCAGCCCTGTGCCGGTTGCGACAGGCCTTGCCGGCAGACAAAGGTAGTGCATTTTCCTCAAATCCGAAACCCACTCCCCTCATGAACATACTCATCCTGAACGGTCCGAACCTCAACCGTCTGGGGCGCCGCGAGCCCGGCATCTACGGCCACCAGACCATGGACGACTGCATGGAAGCCCTGCGCGCCCGCTATGCCGGCCACACGTTGCAGTATTTCCAGAGCAACAGCGAGGGCGCCCTCATCGACCGCCTCTATCAGGCCGACGACGAGGGCACGGACGGCATCGTCTTCAACGCCGGCGCCTACACCCACACGTCGGTGGCCCTGCACGACGCCATCCGCGCCATCGGCGTGCCCGTCATCGAGGTGCACATCTCCAACGTCCACACGCGCGAGCCCTTCCGCCACCATTCGTTCATCTCGCCCGCCTGCCGCGGCGTCATCTGCGGCTTCGGCATGGACAGTTACCGCCTGGCCGTCGAGGCCCTGATCGAGGCTGAAAGGGCATAAGGAAAATGACACGCCCATGAAGTATGCCACCACCTCCGGCCCCGATGCCGATGCCCTGGCCGGACAGGCCCGCCACCGCCTGAGTGCCGACGAGGCGGCCGAGCGCGAGCAGGCCCTGGAGCGCTACATCCTGGACCACATCAGCGCCGAAGACCCCTATCTGTACCGCCTCTACCGCGCCACGCACACCCGCCTGCTGCGTCCGCGCATGGCCTCGGGCCACCTGCAGGGTCAGGTGCTGCGTATGCTCACCACGATGATACAGCCCCGGACGGTGGTCGAGATAGGCACCTTCTCGGGCTATTCGGCCCTGTCGATGGCGGCGGGCATGGCCCCGGGCAGCACCATCTACACCTTCGAGGTGAACGACGAGCAGGAGGACTTCACCCGCCCCTGGCTCGAGGGCTCGCCCTATCCGCCGCACATCCGCCTCATCATCGGCGACGTCATGACGCTCTTGCCCACGATGGACATCGGCCCTATTGACATGGCCTTCGTCGATGCCAACAAGCGCGACTACAGCGCCTACTACCGCCTGCTCATGCCGCGCCTGCGGCCGGGCGGCTACCTCATCGCCGACAATACGCTCTGGGACGGCCACGTCATCGACCCTGCCTATGCCCACGACGCCCAGACGCAGGGCGTGATGGCCTTCAACGACCTCGTGGCCGCCGACGAGGAGGCTGAGAAAGTCATCCTGCCCCTGCGCGACGGCCTGACCATCATCCGAAAGAAAAACCCCTGTGTGTGATGGCGTCAGCCTCACACCCTCATCCCAACAATCCCCCTTACATTATGGAAACAACACGTCAACAGAAAATATCGCGCCTCATCCAGAAGGAACTGGGCGAAATGTTCCAGCGCCAGACGCAGGCCATGCACGGCACACTGGTGTCGGTCAGCGCCGTGCGCATCAGTCCGGACATGAGCGTTTGCCGCGCCTACATCAGCGTCTTCCCCTCGGAGCGCAGCGCGGAGATTGTGAAGAACCTCAACCAGAACATGCGCCAGATACGCTACGAACTGGGCACGCGGGTGCGCCACCAACTGCGCATCATCCCCGAACTGACCTTCTACGTCGATGACTCGCTCGACTATATCGAGCATATCGACAACCTGCTGAAACAGTAAGCCCCCGCCGCCATGCGCCTCACCCTCCTCTTCGCCCGCCGGTACCTCTTCTCCAAGAAGAGCCACAGCGCCATCAACATCATCTCGGCCATCTCGGCCGGCGGCATAGCCATCGCCACGATGGCCCTGATCTGCGTGCTGTCGGTGTTCAACGGCTTCCGCGAACTCATCGGCGGCCTCTACTCCACCTTCGACCCCGCCATCGAGGTGGCCCCCGCTCATGGCAAGTATGCCGACGCCACCGATGCCCGTCTGCAGGCCCTGCGACGGGTGGACGGCGTGGCCCACGTCAGCGAGACGCTCACCGAGCAGGCCCTCATCCTCTATCAGGGCAACCCGCAGGTCATCACCGTCAAGGGCATCGACGACGCCTTCGTCGCCGTCACGGGCATCGACAGCATCGTCCACGACGCCGGTATGCACCCCATGCCCCTGCCGCCGCTCACCATCACCGGCATCGACTACGGCGTGCCCGGACGCGGACTGGCTGCACGCATGGGCATCGACTACGGACAGGTGCAGATATGCGCCCCGCGACGCGGCAAGATAAACATGGTCAATCCCGCCGAGAGTTTCAACGTCTGCGAGGTGTTCTCCACCTCCACCTATTTCGAGGTCAAGCAGAAGACCTATGATGACGACTGTATGCTCACCTCGCTCGACTTCGCCCGCCGCCTCTTCGAACAGCCCGGCATGGTGTCGGCCCTGGCGCTGAGCGTCAAGCCCGGCGCCGACGTAGAGCGCGTCAAGGCTGCCGTCCAGGCCGCCGTCGGACCCGACTATGTCGTCCGCGACCGCGCCGAGCAGCACGCCGACACCTTCCGCGTGATGCAGATAGAAAAACTCATGGCCTATTTCTTCCTGACGTTCATCGTCGTCATAGCCAGTTTCAACCTCATCGGCAGCGTGGCCATGCTCATCATCGACAAGCGCGACAATGCCGCCACCCTGCGCTCGCTCGGCATGGACCGCCGGCGGCTGGCCCGCATCTTCCTCACCGAAAGCCGCATGATCACCCTCATCGGCGCCATAGCCGGCGTCGTGCTGGGCATCGCCCTGTGCATGGTGCAGCAACACTTCGGTCTGCTCACCCTCGGCGGCAGCGGTGCCTTCATCGTCGAAGCCTACCCCGTCAGCGTCCACGTGCAGGACGTCGTCCTGGTCTTCGCCACCGTCCTCGTCGTCGGCTTCGCCACCGTGTGGTGGCCCGTCCACGCCCTGTGCCGACGCATGTTCTGACGGCAGAAGAAAAGTGGCCGCGGCGGCACGTTCTGCACCGCCGCGGCAACCTTTTTATAACAACACACTGAAAAACAAAAGGCAAACTTGGGAACACAATGAGTAACCGCGAATGAGGAAAAGTTTTCCCAAAAAATTGCTTCCATGGCCGTTTGCCGCATCAATTATTCGCCGTATCTTTGCAGGCGCAACGCCGGAGCAGAGCGCCCAAAACGGGTGCCGAAATGAGCAAAAAAGATGTGAAAAACAGCGCGTTACAAGCGGATGACGCTTAGTTGACACCCGGCGCAGCGCCACGTTGTGACACGCTTTGACGCAAATGCAGATCAGAGAGCAGTCATGCGGCGCTTGGAAACACAAAGTGAACCGTTTTGGAACACTTTTGCAACATTCGAAAGCAAAATGTGTTCCCCAAAAGAGCAGCAGCGGCCTTGAACTACGGCCAAACAGCGGCCTCTCGCCCATCCTTCTTTACATCCTATATCTCCACCAATCACACACCTCCACGACGATGAGTTACGATTCCTTCTTCATTACCAAACGCGACGGAAAGCAAGAGCCCTTCTCGCTCGAGAAAATTAAGAGCGCCATCCTCAAGGCCTTTGTATCGACAGGCACGCAGGCCGACAACGACACGCTGCAGAAGGTGGTGGACCACCTGCGTTTCTGCAACGGCATGAGTGTGGAGGACATCCAAAACCAGGTGGAGGTGGCCCTCATGAGCGAGCGCCACTTCAAGGTGGCCAAGGCCTTCATGCTCTACCGCAAGCGCCACGAGGACGACCGCGAAACGGCCGAACGCCTGCGCTTCCTCATCGACTACTGCAACTCCATCAATCCCGCTACGGGATCGAAGTATGACGCCAACGCCAACGTCGAGAACAAGAATATCGCCACGCTCATCGGCGAACTGCCCAAACAGAGTTTTATACGCCTGAACCGCCGCCTGCTCTGCGACCGCATCAAGGACATGTACGGCCGCGAGACCGCCGAGCGCTATATCTACCTGCTCAAAAACCACTATATATATAAGAACGACGAGACCAGTCTGGCCAACTACTGCGCCTCCATCACCATGTACCCCTGGCTCCTGGGTGGCACCAAGAGCATCGGCGGCAACA
This sequence comes from Bacteroidales bacterium, assembly GCA_022772475.1. Lineage (GTDB taxonomy): Bacteria > Bacteroidota > Bacteroidia > Bacteroidales > Bacteroidaceae > Alloprevotella. Next base: position 5,046 of record JALEZQ010000035.1, read on the forward strand.
GTACGGCGCCCACCAACCTCAAGTCGTTCTGCGGCGGCTTTGTCAACATGGTGTTCATCGTCTCGTCCATGCTCTCCGGCGCCTGCGCCACGCCCGAATTTCTCATGTACATGAGCCACTTCCTCAGCAAGGAATATGGCGACGACTTCTATGAGAATGCCGACCGCGTGGTCGATCTGTCCAAACGTCAGCGCACCATCGACAAGGTCATCACCGACTGTTTCGAGCAGATCGTCTATAGCATCAACCAGCCCACCGGCGCCCGCAATTTCCAGTCCGTCTTCTGGAACATATCCTACTACGACCGCTTCTACTTCGAGAGCATCTTCGGCAACTTCTACTTCCCCGACGGCACGCAGCCCTCATGGCCCGCCGTCAGCTGGCTGCAGAAGCGCTTTATGCGCTGGTTCAACGAGGAGCGCACCAAGGCCGTCCTCACCTTCCCCGTCGAGACGATGGCCCTGCTCTCCAAAGATGGCGATGTCATGGACAAGGAGTATGCCGACTTCACCGCTGAGATGTATGCCCAGGGTCACTCCTTCTTTACCTACATGAGCGACAATGCCGACAGTCTGGCGTCGTGCTGCCGCCTGCGCAACGAGATTCAGGACAATGGCTTCAGTTATACCCTCGGCGCCGGCGGCGTATCGACGGGCTCGAAGAGCGTGCTGACCATCAACATCAACCGCTGCGTCCAGCAGGCCACCCGCGAGGGCCGTTCTTATGTGGAGTATCTCGAGGGCATCGTGGACCTTGTGCACAAGGTGCAGATGGCCTATAACGCCAACCTGCAGGAACTCCTTGACAAGGGTATGCTGCCGCTCTTCGACGCCGGCTACATCAACATCAAGCGCCAGTATCTGACCATCGGCGTCAACGGCATCGTCGAGGCCGCCGAAAGCCTCGGGCTCACCATCAGCGATAACGACGAGTATGCCGCCTTCGTCGGCCGCATACTGGGCCTCATCGAGACGTACAATAAGAAGTACCGCTCGAAAGACCTGCTCTTCAATTGCGAGATGATTCCCGCCGAGAACGTCGGCGTCAAGCACGCCCGCTGGGACCGCGAGGATGGCTACTACGTGCCGCGCGACTGCTACAACAGCTACTTCTACATCGTCGAAGACCCCAACACCGACATCATCGAGAAGTTCCGCCTGCACGGCCGCCGCTATATCGCCCACCTCACCGGCGGCTCGGCGCTGCACGCCAACCTCGACGAACACCTCTCGCCGGCACAGTATCGCCAACTGCTCCGCGTGGCGGCTAAGGAGGGATGCAACTACTTCACCTTCAATATCCCCAACACCCTCTGCCGCGAGTGTGGCACCATCGACAAGCGCTATCTCAAGACCTGTCCTCACTGCCACTCGGAGAACGTCGATTACCTCACGCGCATCATCGGCTACCTCAAGCGCGTGTCCAACTTCTCCCTCGACCGTCAGAAAGAGGCTGCCCGCCGCCACTACACCCACGTGGGCCACGACGCCTGCACCTGCGGCCACCATGGCGAGGAGGGCACATGCTGAAGTACGCCAACCACGACATCGTCTTTCAGGAGTTTCCCGACGAGGTGACGCTGGCCGTCAACCTCTCCTGCTGTCCCAACGGCTGCCCGGGCTGCCACAGCGCGTGGCTTCAGGGCGACGTGGGCGAGGTCCTCACCGAGGAGCGCCTGTGGGCCCTGGCCGAGAGTTACCGCGGCGAGGTGACCTGCGTCGCCCTCATGGGGGGCGACAACGACCCCGAGACCGTCATGCACCTGCTGCGTAGCGTGCGCCAGCGCAGCGGCGATGCCCTGCGTACGGGGTGGTACAGCGGCCGCGCCGCCCTACCCGCCTGCTTCGACCCCACCTGCACCGACTACGTCAAGACCGGCCCCTACCGCGCCGACCTCGGACCGCTCAGTCAGCGCACCACCAACCAGCGCCTCTACCGCATATCGCGCCAAGACCACAGCCTCACCGACATCACCCACCGCTTCTGGCGATAGCGCCTGAAGAGACGGCAGCAGTGCGCCGCTAAGAGGAGGGGGTATCAACAGGCAAAACGCTAAGACGCACGCATCACAATAACGAGGAGAATACGCCTTAAATAGGATGGGGCAGAACCTTGGGGTTAGGCTTCCACTGTGAGCATCAAGAGCAAACTCTTATAAGTTCACAGCGGAAGCCTAACCCACTTTCTTTCCTACGCCCACCCATCCCCTCCACCGCAAAAACGATGATAATAACGGCTCAGGCGGCGATTTTTCTTGGGGAAATGAAACAAAATATATACTTTTGCACCCATACGGTGCACAAATTCAGTGTATCATGCACTGTATAGGTGCACTGAAGGCGTACTCCTCTTCCAGCACACTCCTTCGCAAGGGGTGGATGTCTGTTTTTGTTATTCCCTCTCCGTCCTGCAATTTCCCTGAAAGCCCCCGATTTTACGCCAGATTTTACCATTGATGTACAAAAAAGCACTACCTTTGTCCTCATACGGTCACTCAGCGGCATGAGGCCATGTTCCGCTGTGTGACCCTATCATCTGTTAACCGGAACCCGTATGGAACTAAAGCAAGGCACCCTGCTGCAGGGTGGGAAATATAAGATTGAGGCTACCCTTGGGCAGGGCAGTTTCGGCATCACCTACCTGGGCACCGCCCGTCTGACCTTAAATGGCGGACTGGGAGCGAGGGAGATTGTGACGAAGGTAGCCATCAAGGAGTTTTTCATGCGCGAGGTGAATGTGCGCGATAACGACGGACGCTGTGTGGAGGGCTCGTCGAGCAGCGTCTTCACCAACTACCGCCACCGCTTCCGCCGCGAGGCCGAGAATTTGGCCAAACTGGATCACCCCAACATCATCCGCGTGTATGACGTCTTCGATGAGAACGGCACGACCTACTACAGCATGGAGTACGTCGAAGGCCTCACTCTGGACGCGTATATCCAGCAGCACCACCCCCTGCCCGAGGCTGATGCCGTTGCCATCCTTGGCCGCGTGTGCAGTGCGCTGTCCTTTATGCACAGCCAGCGCATGCTCCACCTTGACCTCAAGCCCAAGAACATCATGTGCTCGACGAAGGGCGAGGTCTTCCTGATCGACTTCGGTCTGTCGAAGCAGTTTGGTGTGAACGGCGAACCCGAGTCGAGCACGACGATAGGGGCGGGCACACCGGGCTACGCCCCCTTGGAACAGGCCAATCCAATCAAGGACGGCACCTTCCCCGCCACGCTCGACATCTACGCCCTGGGGGCTACAATGTACAAGATGCTCACCGGCCAGCGCCCGCCCGTGGCGACAGACGTTCTGAACGAGGGCTTCCCGCTCGAACCGTTGGTGCAGCATCACCGCTCCCCTTCGCTGATCAAGGCCATAGCGCGCTGCATGTCGCCGATGAAGAAAGACCGCTACCAGACGGTGGCGGACCTGCTCCGCGCCTACCCGCCGCTGGCTATTGAGGATGAAAAGACGGAGATAAAGGAAGATACAGAGGCGACGATATTGGATGATGTACAACCGGTGAAGCATCCTACTGGCGACGCCCCCGTGCCACCCCCAATAGTGGAGAAAAAGGTCAGTGAGAAGTTAACCCCGAAGAAGGTGGAGCCTGTTGTGGAGCCCAAGGTGATAGTGGCGCCCACCCCGCCAGCCCCTTCAAAGAAGTCTTCTACGATAAAAGACTTGCTTTGGTTCGTTCTGGCAGGCCTCATCGTGATATTGCTGGTTTTCGGAGGACTTTCAATAACAAGATGTACCAACAATCATTCTTCCGGCGACCATAATGCCAATAATACTGTTGTAGATATACCCCAACCGGCCAACCCAACTTTGGACATCACGGTCAACGGCGTCACCTTCACCATGGTCCTTGTAGAAGGCGGCACCTTCATGATGGGCGCGACAAGCGAACAGACAGACGCAGACTTTGACGAAAAGCCCGCCCACCGTGTCACGCTGTCCGACTATTACATCGGTCAGACCGAGGTGACGCAGGCGCTGTGGGAAGCCGTGATGGGTGAGACGCCGACGACGGACGACGACCAATGGGGGCCCGAAATTGGTTTAGGCGACAACTATCCAGCCTATAATATCAGTTATAATGATGTCCTGTCTTTTATCTCCAAGTTGAACAGCCTGACCGGCCGCACCTTCCGCATGCCGACCGAGGCCGAGTGGGAATATGCAGCGCGTGGCGGCAACAAGAGCAAGGGCTACCTCTATAGCGGCGGGAACACGATTGGCGATGTGGCTTGGTACGGTGATAATAGCGGGAGCCAGACCCACCCCGTTGCCCAAAAGGCTGCCAACGAACTCGGTCTCTACGACATGAGCGGCAATGTATGGGAATGGTGCAGCGACAGGTATGGCGATTATTCATCGTCATCTCAGACCAACCCGACAGGGCCCAGTACGGGCTCCTACCAAGTGTTACGCGGCGGTAGCTGGGGCGACACTGCTACGGCCTGCCGTGTCGCCTACCGTGACTACGGTTCGCCGTCGTACCGTTACTTCGAGGGCGGCGTCCGCCTCGCCCTTAGCCCAACTTCAACGCCAAAAACTTTTTTCAATAAATTTTCGGCCCGATTTCGGCCCTCCATTCTTGCAACTTACTGAACCTCAATGACGGCTTCCGGAGAAGCCCGCGCCGAAGGCGTTTGTAATACCCACACCTGT
>JALEZQ010000067.1 GCA_022772475.1 Bacteroidales bacterium
ATGCTATTATTCATACCTCTACCAATGAATTAGTAGCAGGATGCAAAAACAGCCATATTCCCAACTCCGTCACGAGTTTGGGAGATTACTGCTTCGCTGGTTGCAGCAGTTTGACCTCCATCACCATTCCCAACTCCGTCATGAGTTTGAGTTATTGCTGCTTCTATGATTGCAGCAGTTTGACCGCCATCACCATTCCCAACTCCGTCACGAGTTTGGGAAATGCCTGCTTCTATCGTTGCAGCAGTTTGACCGCCATCACCATTCCAAACTCCGTCACGAGTTTGGGAAGTGCCTGCTTCTATGGTTGCAGCAGTTTGGCCTCCATCACCCTTGGCAACTCCGTCATGAGTTTGGGACAATTTTGCTTCTATGGTTGCAGCAGTTTGGCCTCCATCACCCTTGGCAACTCCGTCACGAGTATAGGAAAGGCATGCTTCTCTTATTGCAGCAATCTTGAACGTATGGTGGTGGATGCGGCTAATCCTGTATTTGATTCAAGAGAAGATTGCAATGCTATTATTCATACCTCTACCAATGAATTAATAGCAGGATGCAAAAACAGCCAAATTCCCAACTCCGTCACGAGTTTGGGAGATTACTGCTTCGCTGGTTGCAGCAGTTTGACCTCCATCACCATTCCCAACTCCGTCATGAGTTTGAGTTATTGCTGCTTCTCTGGTTGCAGCAGTTTGGCCTCCATCACCATTCCCAACTCCGTTACGAGTTTGGGAGGCCGCTGCTTCTCTGGTTGCAGCTGTTTGACCTCCATCCATATGCTCCGCTCCACACCTCCCAGCACAGAATCTAATATATTTGGTAACACTCCGTTAGAAACAGTCTATGTGGTGGACGAGGATGCCAAGACTGCCTATAAAGCTCAAGCGCCTTGGAACGAATATGAGATTGTGGCTATGCCCACCGGCATAGAAGAAATGGAGACAGACAAGACTGCACCCACCATTGTTGGCTACTACGACCTGAACGGTCGACAGGTCAGCAGCAAGCAACGCGGCCCCATCATCATCCGCTACTCAGATGGCACCTCTCGCAGAGTAATCATGAAGTAACCCTCCGCTTGCTACTGTCTCGAAACAAGCGACATTGTACCGGCAGGGCCGGACTGCCTGAGACAATTCGGCCCTGCAACTTGCGATACCTGAGACTGCCTGTACCACGCAATTTCAAAGACATACAGCACAGTCTGATTCTCTCGCTACACGTTTGTGGTTTGGGGCTCTTACGCAGCCACAAAGCAATGGATGCGCAAGTATCGAAAAGCCTCTGTTCAGTTCGTGTCACTTCCAAACGACTGGCTGGCAGAGGCTTTTCGTCTTTTGCATCGCCGCGCAGACATCTTCTTTTGACACTCCCTCACAATCCCCAACGAAAAGCCACCGGCGCACGGGTCGTTCAGACCTGTACGCCGGTGGCTGTTTTGTGCGGCATTACCGCGGGGGAAGCGTGGGGGTGCTTACCCCGCAGTGGGGGATAGCGAACCCCGGAGTGGGGAAAGCGAACCCCGGAGTGGGGAAGGGGCTCACTGAGCGTCAGGGTCGTTCATCATCTTCGAACTCTGGTTGCCTTCGGCAGCGCGGCGGTGGTCGTCAGTGCCGACGAAGAAACTGGTGCGCAGACGGATGTCGTCGTAGGACGCACCAATCATCACACGAAACTCGCCGGGCTCCACAACGAGGTGGCCTTCGCGGTCGAACATCGTGAGGTCGTCGGGCACGATGGGGAAGGTCAACGTGCGGCTCTCGCCGGGCTTGAGGTGGATGCGGTCGAAGCCGCGGAGCAGTTTTTCATACGTCGTGGTACTGCTGACGGCATCGTTGAGGTACATCTGCGGCACCTCGTCGCCGGCCACGCTGCCCGTGTTCGTCACGCGGAAGCGCACCAGACATTGGCCTGTGGCTGTGTTCAGGCTGTCGATGCGCAGGCTGTCGTAGGCGAAGGTGGTGTAAGACAGGCCGTGGCCGAAGCAATAGAGCAGGCCCTTGTTGCCCACGGTATAGTTGTTCGGCTCGTAGTTGGCATTGGGCTTGGTGGGGATGTTCATCGGCAGCTGTCCCACGGTGCGCGGCCATGTGCCGGGCAGGCGTCCGGCGGGGTTGTAGTCGCCTTTGAGACATTCGGCCAGCGCGCGTCCGCCCTGTGCACCGGGGTAGCCAGCGGCGAGGATGGCGGGGCAGTGGCGGTCAGCGTAGTTAATGGTGGCCGGGCGTCCCCAGATGAGCACCAGCACGACGGGCTTGCCCGTGCGTACCATAGCCTCGACCAGGGCCTGCTGGTGTCCGGGCAGGTCGAGCGATGTGCGCGTGCGGCTTTCGCCCGAGGTCGTCACGTCGTCGCCGACGGCCAGCACCACCACGTCGCTGCGTCGGGCCAGGGCCTCAGCCTCGGCGATCATGCGCTGTTCGGCCGCGGTGAGCGTGTCGGGGATGAGTTCGTTTTCGGGCCATCCCTTGCAGACAAGGTTGATGCCCTTGGCATACTCCACGCTGACGTCCGTGCCCTCATAGACGCGGCGCAGACCGTCGTAGAGCGAGGAGAACGCTTGGTAGTTTGTCGGGCCGTAGTGCGTCGATACGTAGCCGCGGCTGTGGGCGTTCGGACCGACAACGGCGATGCGCTTGTAGCGCGTGCCCAGCGGCAGCATCCCCTTGTCGTTCTTGAGCAGGGCCACACACTCGCGCGAGGCTCTGAGCGCCATGTCCAGATGCTCGGGGCATGACACGATGGCCGAGGCCTTACGCTGGTCGCCGGTATAAGGCTGGTCGAACAGGCCAATCCAGAACTTGACGCTGAGCACCTGGCCCACCAGTTCATCGACGCGCTTGATGTCCAGTTTGCCCTCCTTGACCAGTTCGCGCACGTAACGTATAAACTCGTCCGGCCTGGTGAAGTCCGTGCGGACGTTCAGACCGGCCTCGAGGCATTGGCGCACAGCCTCCTTCTTGCTTTCGGCTACGTGGTGGATTCCGTACAGGCGCCCTACGGCATAACTGTCGCTCACGACGTAGCCCTTGAAGCCCATTTCTCCGCGCAGCACCTCGTCGAGCCAGTGGCGGCTGGCAGCGATGGGCGTGCCGTCATAGTCGGCATAGCAGCACATGACGCCCAGCGCCCCCGCTTCGGCGAAGACCTTGCGGAAGGGATATTCGTGGATGTAGTACATCTCCGACGGCGTGATGTGCGGGTCGGTGCGGGCGTCCCATTGGCGGGCACCCTTGCAGTCGCCGTAGCCCACGAAGTGTTTGGGCGACGACACGACGCGCTCTCCCTGTATGCCGCGGCTCATCTCTACGCCGAGGCGTGCCACGAGGTAGGGGTCTTCGCTGATGGTGCCGTCCCAGCGTCCCCAGCGCTGGTCGCGTACGACGTCGAGGATGGGCGCATAGACGTTGGTGTAGCCCAAAGCGCGTGCCTCGCGGCCCACGATGCGGCCTTCGGCGTAGGCCACTTCTTTATCAAAGGTGGACCCCAGGCCGTTCATCGAGGGGAAACTGGTGGCACCCGAGGCCACCAGGCCACGGATGCCCTCGTTGGTGAAATCGACGGGGATGCCCAGGCGGGTATGCTCCACGAAGAAGCGCTGCACCTCGGCCAAAGCCTCGGCCAGACGGTTGTGGTCCTTGACCTCGCGGTTCAGGTGCTCGTCGATGTTGGCAATGCCGTCTTTGAGCACCATGTCGGCCCAGCGCGCTGTGGGCATACTGTCGGTCAGCACCTTCTTGTAGCCGTAGTAGGTGGCGAGTTGGTTCGACTTCTCCTCAAGCGTCATCTGACGGAGCAAATCGGCCACGCGGGCTTCGGTAGGTTGTGTGGGGTCTTCGTAGATATCCTTCTTCCCGTTCTTGTTGAAATCGATCCATCCCTTGTGGTAGATATTCTTGCGTGCGGGATAGATGGTGTGCGAATCGGTCGCCTCGGGTTTCTTCTTCTGCGCTTTCTGCGCTGAGGCTCCGGTGGCCGAGAGGGCGATGGCTCCGGCCGTGAGCCATAGTAACAAATGGTTTGGCATAGTTATTGTGTTGTGGTGAAAAAAGTATGCTTTCGGCGTGACGCCAAAGAACGTCAGACAGCCCCATGGACCTATCTCGGACGTCGGGGGGCGCTTCTGCGGGCAAAGATAATGCTTTTTGTGTAAAGCTGATACGTCTGGAGGGGACAAAAGCACGGGGGCATGGCTGGTGGCCCATTCCTTTTCGGGAATAAGAAGGGCGCCGTCGGCTCTGCGTGGTGAGGCAGGGCTGACGGCGCCGAAATTTCTGTGTGCCAGCGAACGGCTATTATTCGCCCGGAGCGATGGCGCCGGAGGGGCATACATCGGCGCAAGTGCCGCAATCTACGCAGATAGCGGGGTCGATGGAGTACTTTTCGCCTTCAGAGATGGCGCCGGAGGGGCATTCGTCGATGCAGGTGCCGCAAGCGATGCAGTCGTCACTAATTACGTAAGCCATAATGTTGATGTTTTAGATGATTATTGTGTATCTGTGAAGTTTCTTCGTCGTGCCGGCCGCCGTGGTGTGGCTGCCGTGAGCGTCGGGATAGTGCAAAGGTAAGGGAAGGCTGGGGAACGGCCAAATAATTTGCCGTTTTTTTCTTCGGGCTTTTCTTGCAGGAGTGGCAGGAGTGGCAGAGGTCTGTGGGGACAGTCTGTCGGAGAGGTCAGTCGCGGAAGTCCATCGACACCTTTTCGTTCTGTCGTTCGGCGGCAGCGGGCTCGGGGTGATGCTGCGGCTCGCGGGGGTCGAAGTAGTAGAGGTCCATGCTGTCGTAAAGGCGGTATTCGCGCTGCATGCGCCGCTCGAAGTCGGCCATGTTCTTGCGCTCGGGTGCAGACCATCCGGCCTCGCCCACGGCCGCCATGCGCGGCAGGAGCATGAAGTCAAGGCGCTGCGTCGTGTGTATGCGCTCGGTCCACACGTTGGCCTGCAGGCCGGCGATGTGGCGGCGCTCGGCGTCGGTGGGCTTGAGCGAGGCCAGCAGGGGGTCGGGAAAGGCATAGACGTCCTCCAATGGGCAGAAGCCGTTCCATACGCGGCCGTGGCGGTGGGAGGCGTGCTGTATGAAGTCGAAGTAGAGCGGGCGGCGGGGGCAGAGCACCGTGGTGTAGCCCATGCGCAGCGAGCGGCTGAGGTCGGCCGGGCGGTCGTGGCGCCACCAGAAGATGAGCGTGCGTGCCGTGTCGGGCTTGAGGGCCAGCAGTTCGTCCCATCCCGCCACGGTGCGGCCCAGCGCACGTATGCTGTCGGCCATGCGGTGCATGAAGTAGGCCTCGGCCTCCTTCACCTTGGTCATGCCTTCGCGGCGCATGAGGGCCTGGACGTCGGCATCCTTCTCCCATGCCTTGATGCCGAAGGCCACCTCATCGCCGCCCATATGGAGGTAGGGCGCGGGGAAGAGGTCCTTCACCTCGCGCAGCACCTGCGTCAGAACGCTATAGACCGTGTCGCGGCCCACGTTGAAAGTGAAGTGGGGGTGGTCCTTCGTGCCGCCGCCGGAGAGGAAGGGGTAGGCGCGGTTGGCCGCTGTGGCGTGGCCGGGCATGTCAATCTCGGGGATGACCATGATGTGGCGCTCGGCGGCGTAGGCCACGATGTCGCGGATGTCCTGCTGCGTGTAGCACTGCAGGCGGCGCGTCGTGGGCTCGCTCCATGTGCCGCGTCCGCCCTCTTCGGTGAGGCGCGGAAAGGCTTTTATCTCGATGCGCCACGCCTGCTCGTCGGTCAGATGCCAGTGGAAGCGGTTGAGTTTGTAGCGCGCCATGAGGTCGAGCAGTTGCATCACCTTGTTGCGGCCGAAGAAGTGGCGCGCTTCGTCCATCATGATGCCGCGCCAGGCGTAGCGCGGGGCGTCAGCGGTAATGCCGAGGGGCAAGCGGCCGTCCTCGGTCTGCTGGAGGAGGGTCTGGATGGCGTAGAACAGGCCCGCGCGACTGCCGCCGACGAGCGTCACACGCTGCGGCGTAGTCTCTATGCGGTAGGCTTCGGGACCGCTGAGGGTATCGGTCGTCAGGAGAACGATGCCGCGGCGGGCGCGGCGGGCGCGGGCCGTGCTGCGGCTGTCGCCGCGCGCCTGAAGGGCGGTGGCCAGATAGCGGGCCTCGGCGGCGAGCGAGTCGTGGCGGTAGGTGATGGTCCCTTCGGGCATGGCGGTCAGCGTGGCTTCCACGGCCGGTGAATGGAGAGGTTGGGGGATGACGTCGCCGGCCTGTGCGGTGAGTACGGCAACGAGCGTCAGCGCCGCTGTCGTGACGCGGCGCAGGCTGAGGGAAAGGTTCATGACAAGGTCTGTTTAGTGTTGTGAATAATGTGTTGCGAGCGTATTGGTGTCTGCTTGGGTCAGCGGCTGATGTAGAGGCTGTCGGCCAGTATCTGTCCGTCGGCCGGGGCGATGAAGAGGGTGTCGGCCGCCATGCCGCTGAGGTAGATGTGTCCGGCGCCGCTGACTTCGGCGCGCAGGCGCCCTGTGGCCATGCCCTTGAGGTCCACATTGCCGTCGCCCGAGAGGCGGACGTCCACCTCGGGGGCCTCGATGCGCTCGGCCGTGATGGAGCCGACGCCGTAGGTCTCGAGCGTCAGCGGACTGAGGGCCTTGAGGCGGCCCAGACGCAGGCATTTCCCGCCATTGAGGGTGAAGGCGCTGACGTAGGGGGCAAAGATTTCGATGCGTACCACGGCGCGTTCGGGCATACGGTAGCGGCGCTCGGTGGAGATGACCAGATGGTCGTCGGCCGTGCGGGCGGTGACGTGGTCGATGACGGCGGGCGGCGCAGCGATGCACACATGGGGCATGGCGGCGCCGTCGGTCTGGATGAAATCGACGTCGGCGAAGCAGTCTATCTCAACCGACGAGAAGCGGTTGGTATTGACGCTGCGGGTGGCGAAGCCCGTGGTGTCGATGGCGGTCTCGGCCATCTGCTTGATGGCCTGGTGGATGTCGCTGTGGCCGCACGAGGCGAACCATGCCAGGGCGGCGAGGAGGAAGAGGTGGATGCGCATGGGAGTAAGGATGTCAGATGTAGTCGTCAACGGTGTCGTTGACGAAGTCGAGGAAGGGTTTCATCAGCCTGAGCACGTCGGCCGTGCGCTGCGCAAAGTCGGGGGCGAAGCAGAAGGCGTCGTCGATGTCGATGCTCAGGTCGTACTCACGGGGGCGGAGATACTCGGGATAGATGAAGTCGCGGGGGAAACCGGCGGGCATGGTCTTGAGGTGGGTCTCGCCGAGCCGCGGCTTGAGCGCTGCCAGACGGGGCTCGGTGAGCAGGGCGTGGAAGGTTTCGGGCTGTGCCACGATGCTGGAGCGCACGGCGCGCAGCACGTCCGACGGCAGGCAGTAGGCGCCGACGGCAATCATGCAGTGGCCGGGCTCGATGTGCAGGTAGTAGCCGCCGTGGAGCGACTTCTTGCCGCGCGTATTGATATAGGTGCCGAAGTGGCGCTTGTAGGGCGACTTGTCGGCCGAGAAGCGCGTGTCGCGGTAGAAGCGGTATAGGGTGTCCTTGACGGCGACGGCGCTGACCTCGGGGTCGAAGGCGGCGACGTGGTCCTTCACCTCGGCGGCGAGGGCCGTGAAGGCGGCGTGGGCGGCGTCGTAGCGGGCGCGGTTGTCGGCGAACCACTGACGGTCGTTGTGCGCCGCTATGTCGGTGAGGAAGTCGAAAATCTCTTGCATAGGCTTGGGGGATAGAGAGGGGGCAATAGTGGGCGGACGGCATGTTCTCCCCTTACCGGTCTTTCCAGAAGGGCGTTTACTGGTCTTTCCAGAAGGCGGGGACGAAGGGCAGAAGCAGGGAGAAGATTTCCAGACGGCCGGCGAGCATCAGGAACGAGCCGAGCCACAGGCCGGCGTCGTTCATTTGGCTCCACGACGACAGAGGCCCCATCTCATGGCCGAAGGCGGGTCCGGCGTTGGTCAGCATGGTCAGCGTACAGCTGAAGGCGTCGAGCAGCGGCATGCCCATGGCCAGATAGGCCACCGTGCCGAAGAAGGCCAAGATGATGAAGGCGGCTATCATGGCAAACACCGTGTGGACCACATGCGACGACACGGGGTTGCCGTTGAGGCGCACGGGCAGGATGGCGTTGGGGTGGATCAGGGAGCGAAACTGCCCCATGACGGCCTTGAAGGCGGTGAGGATGCGCACGCTCTTCACGCCGCCGCTGGTGCTGCCCGAGCAGGCGCCGAAGAAACACACCGTCATCAGCAGGAGCCATGTGGCAGGGGGCCACGCGGCGGGGTCGATGGTGGTAAAGCCGGTTGTGGTTTGCAGAGAGGTGCAGTAGAACAGGCTCTCGCGCAGGGCATCGACGGGGGTGAAGTCGCGCCATACCACGAGGATGACGGCCAGCGTGGCCGAGGCGCCCAGGACGATGGCAATGTAGGCGCGCAGTTCGCTGTCGCGCAGCACGGCCTTGAACCGCCGCTTGATGAAGAACATGTAAATCAGGGTGAAGTTGACGCCCGAGAGGAACATGAACACCGTCACGGTGCTCTCGATGGTGGGCGAGTGGAACCACGCTATGCTGTCTTGATGGGTGGAGAATCCGCCCGTAGCGATGGTCGAGAAGGCGTGGTTGACGGCGTCGAAGAGCGACATGCCGGCCACGTAGTAGGCCGTGGTGCAACTGACGGTGAGAAAGAGATACACGGCCCAGAGCCAGCGGGCGGTGGTGCTGACGCGGGGGTGGAGTTTCTCCATCTTCAGTCCGGTGCTCTCGGCCGAGAACAGTTTGAGGCTACCCGTACCCATCCCGGGCAGGATGACCAGGGTGAAGAAGACGATACCCATGCCGCCGAGCCAGTGGGTCAGACTGCGCCAGAGCAGGATGGAGTGTGGCAGTTGGTCGATGTTGTCGAGGGCGGTGGCTCCCGTTGTGGTGAATCCCGACATGCTCTCAAAGAAGGCCTGCGCCAACCGCGGTTCGTAGCCGCTGATTATGAAGGGCAGCACGCCCACGGCGGCGAAGAGGGTCCACGAGAGGGAGACACAGAGGTAGCCGTCGCGGCGGCTGATGGCGCTGGCGCCGCCGCGGGCCACGAGGCGGCACAGCAGACCCACGCCCACCGACACGGCGATGGGGATGATGAAGTAGTCCAGGCGTTCCTCGCCGTAAAACAGCGCCACGCCCAGGCAGACGGCAAACATGAGGGCTGCGATGAAGAGCAGCGTGCCCATGATGCGCAGGATAGTCCGGGGGTTGAACATGGATAAGGGGTGAGAAGGGGCTTGCCGGGCAGTGCCGGCCTTTCCTATTTGAAGTACTTTTCCAGGCGTTTGACGCTGTTTTCCAAGCAGAAGGCCACCACGGTGTCGCCGGGCTGGAAGGTGGTCATGCCGCCGATGAGCATGCCCTTGCCGTTGCGCACCAGACCGCCCAACGTCACCGTCGGTGGCAGCGAGAGGTCCTTGACGGGGTGCTGCGTGACGCGCGAGCCCGCCTTGACCACAAACTCGGCCACGTCGGCATTGGCCACGGTGAGCGTCTTCATGGTGGTGACGTCGGCCTTGAGCATCATCTGGTAGATGTGGCTGGCGGCGAAGGTCTTCTTGTTGATGATGGAGCCGATGTCCAGGCTTTCGGCCATGGCGATATAGTCGAGGTTTTCGACGAGGGCCACCGTTTTGCGCACGCCCAGTCGTTTTGCCGTGAGGCAGGCCAGGATGTTGGCCTCGGCGTTGTCCGTCAGTGCCAGGAAGGCGTCGGCGTGGTTGATGCCCTCATCGACGAGCAGGTCCATGTCGCGGCCATCGCCGTGGAGCACCAGGACGTGCCGGTGGCGTATGGCCTCGTTGAGGTGCTCGCAGCGCTGTACGTCGCGCTCCACGACCTTGGCGGTCATGTTTTCGGGGAGGTTCCAGAGGGCCTGCTCGGTGGTGCTGCCGCCGCCCATGATGAAGAGCGAGCGCACCTCGGGATAGTCTTGCTTGCCGGTGAGTTCGCGGATGAGGGGCACGTATTCGCGCGTCGTCATGAAATAGACCACGTCGCCGTCTTCGAGGACGTCGTTGCCGTGGGGGATGAGGGTCTCCTGCCGTCGTTTGATGGCCACGACGTGATAGGGGGCGTCGGGCCCGCAGAGTTCGCGCAGGGGCGTGTCGAGGATGGTGGCCGTGCGGCGCACCTTGACGCCGAGCATCAGCAGGGCGCCGTTCTGTATCTCCAACCATTGGCGCACCCAACTGTGGCGGGCATTGTGGATGATTTCCTCGCCGGCCAGCATCTCGGGGTAGATGACGGAGTCGATACCCACGGTGCGGAAGAAGTCGCGGTGCTCCTCGCGCGTATATTCGTAGTTGTCCACGCGCGCCACGGTGCGTGTGGCGCCGAGTTTCGAGGCCAGCATACAGCAGGTCATGTTGTGCGCCTCGTCGGGTGTGACGGCGATGAAGAGGTCGGCATCACCCACGTCGGCCTGTTTGAGGGTGGCGATGGACGATGGCGGTGCGCAGATGGTGAGCAGTTCGAAGTTGGCCCCGATACTCTCTAAGCGTTCGGGGTTGGCATCGATGAGCGTGATATCGTGGCGCTCGCGCGACAGGAGTTTGGCCAGGTGTGTGCCCACGGCTCCTGCGCCGGCAATGATGATTTTCATGAGTTTGGCGTCAAAAGTAGCTTGATTGTGTCAGTCTGTCATTGGTCTGCCTCGGCCGCTATTGCTCTGCTGCCGCCGCTCTGAGGGCTTCGGCTATGGCCTGGCGGTCGATGCCCACGAGGTGGTAGAGCTGTGCCGGCGTGCCATGCTCGACGAAACTGTCGGGCAGTCCGAGGCGTGTCAGGCGCGGCGTGTAGCCGTGGTCGGCCATCCATTCGGCGATGGCCGAGCCCATGCCGCCCATGCGTGCGCCGTCCTCGAGGGTGACGATGTGGCGGAAGCGGCGTGCGATGTCGTGCAGCAGGTCGTCGTCGAGGGGCTTGACGAAGCGCAGGTCGTAGTGGGCCACCGTGATGCGTCCTTCGGCCTCGACGTCGGCCACGGCGTCGGCGCCCTCCATACCGATGGGGCCGAAGGTGATGAGCGCCACGTCGCTACCGTCGTGCAGGCAGCGTCCGCGGCCTACGGGCACGGCCTCGAGGGGGCAGCGCCAGTCGGTCAGACGACCGCAGCCGCGGGGGTAGCGGATGACGAAGGGCCCTTGGCCGGGCAACTGTGCGGTGTACATCAGGCGGCGCAGTTCGCGCTCGTCTAAGGGCGAGGCGATGGTCAGGTTGGGCACGGTGCGCAGCGCGGCAATGTCGAAGGCGCCGTGGTGCGTCGGACCGTCCTCGCCCACCAGGCCGGCGCGGTCCAGACAGAGGACGACGGGCAGACTGAGCAGCGCCACGTCGTGGATGACGTTGTCGTAGGCGCGCTGGGCGAACGAGGAGTAGATGTTGCAGAAGGGCTGCATACCCTCCTTGGCCATACCGGCCGAGAAGGTGACGGCGTGGCCCTCGGCGATGCCCACGTCGAAGGTGCGGTCGGGCATGGCCTTCATCATGATGTTCATGGAGCAGCCCGTGGGCATAGCCGGCGTGACGCCGACGATGCGGGGGTTGGCCTCGGCCAGTTCGAGCAGGGTGTGGCCGAAGACGTCCTGAAAACGCGGCGGCTTACCCGTGGTGTCGGCCACGATGCGGCAGCCGCTCTCTTTGTCGAAGCGTCCGGGGGCGTGCCATTCGGTGGCGGCCTCTTCGGCGGGCTTGAAGCCCTTGCCCTTGGTGGTGTGGAGGTGGAGCAGACGGGGCCCGCGCATGTCCTTTATCTCGTTGAGCACGCGCACCAACTCCCTGACGTTGTGGCCATCCACAGGACCGAAGTAGCGGATGTTCATGCCCTCGAAGATGTTCTGCTGGTGGGTCAGGAGCGACTTGAGGGAGTTGTTGAAGCGTATGATGGCGCGGCGGCGCTCGTCGGAGAGCATACCCCACGACATGAGTTGGCGCGACAGGCGGTTGCGCAGGCTGTTGTAGAACGTGCTGGTGTGGAGGTGGGTGAGGTATTCCTTCATGCCGCCGACGGCGCGGTCGATGCTCATGTTGTTGTCGTTGAGGACGATGAGCAGGTTGTTTGGCGTGTCGGACGCATTGTTGAGTCCCTCGAAGGCCAGTCCGCCGCTCATGGCGCCGTCGCCGATGACGGCCACGACGTGTCGGTCGGCATCGCCGCTGAGCACGTCGGCCACGGACATGCCCAGAGCCGCCGAGATGGAGTTGGAGGCGTGACCGCAGGCAAAGGTGTCGTATTCGCTCTCTAAGGGGGAGGGGAAGGGGCGTATGCCGCCAAACTGCCTGTTGGTATGGAAGCGTTCGCGGCGTCCGGTGAGTATCTTGTGTCCATAGGCCTGATGGCCCACGTCCCATACGATGCGGTCGTAGGGGGTGTGCATGACGTAGTGCAGGGCCACGGTCAGTTCGACGGTGCCGAGGCTCGAGGCGAAGTGGCCGGGATTGTCGGCCAGTTCGTCGATGATGGTCTGCCTCAGTTCGTCGCACACCTCGGGCAATGCCTTTTCGGGCAGTGCGCGCAGGTCGTCCGGACTGTCTATGTGGGGTAAGTATTTCAGTTTCGTTGCTTCTGTCATCTGGTCTTTCGCGAAAAGGGGCGTGCGTGGCGTGACGCGCTCGCCGGTATGACGCAGCAAAATTAGCATATTTTCAGCGAACGGACCAGCAAAAAGGGACAAACTCTATATCAAGGCGTACGCTGTCCATGCGTTCGCGGCGTTTTTTATCTGTCGCGGCTTACATCCGCAGTCGGCCGGCGTGCCGTGCCGGAGAGTGTGCAAAACGGCCTTTCACATTTGTTAACCTCGAGAGTGGCCGCGAAATCCACCGCCGACCCGCGCGCTCGAATTTATCGCCAGCATGGCGCGGTAGGTTTTGCCAGAATGTTGCAAAATCTTGAAGACACAGCCGACGGCTTGTTAATTCTATTAAAATTTTGGCTACACAAGCCCGAAAACGGCGCTCACCGGCGCGCCGGAGGGCAAGCGTTTGCGGCGTCACGGTAAGCGTTACAGGATTTTCTGTAACGCTTACAGGAAAATCTGTCGCCCAAAGTGTGGCGGACCAATGCCGTTTCCGCCCTTCGGCCCGCCGTTTGGCTTCTATTTGGCGGGCTGAGGCGCTTCACGTTATCGGCCGCAAAACTCACGTTTTGCGCACAGTGTGCAATGCCGACGGCGGCGTCGCGCTCTGTTCCGACGCCCCCAAATTTCTCCCTATTCTTCGCTCCGCCCTTCCCTGTTTTGGGGCAAAAAACATGCGCGTTTGGAGATTATTCGCTACCTTTGCAGCAAACAAAATAATGTTTGTTGACCCCCTATTTCCCCATATACGAACAATATGATAGCGATTAACATCTATACACCCACGGAGGTAGCGCAGCAGTTGGCAGCGAGGGTGAAGGCCCGGCGGTTGGAACTGAACCTGACGCAGGAGGGGATGGCCATAAGGGCGGGCATCAAGTTTGCCACCTACCGCCGTTTTGAGCAGACGGCGGAGATTTCGCTGCGTGGCCTGCTGCAGGTGGCGTTTGCCCTGGATGCGCTGTCAGACTTCAACGCCCTCTTCAGCCAGCGCCGGTATGAAACCCTTGAAGATGTGCTTAACGAACAGAACTTGACACGTAAACGAGGACGGAAACATGAGTAGGATAACGCAGATTGAGGTGCTTTACAACCATCGTCAGGTGGGCCGTCTGGCCCTTACCAAAGAGGGGCTGTGCGCCTTTACTTACGCCGCCGAATGGCTCGACGGCGGTTTTTCCATATCGCCGTTTGAACTGCCGCTGCGCAACGGCATCTTCATGGCCAAGCCGCGCCCGTTTGAAGGGGGCTTCGGCGTCTTCGACGACAGTCTGCCCGACGGCTGGGGCTTGCTGGTGCTCGACAGGTATTTGCAAAAGCAGGGCATAAATCCACTCTCCTTGTCGTTGCTCGACCGTCTGGCGCTGGTGGGTTCAACGGGGCGTGGCGCTTTGGAGTTTCGGCCGGACCAAAGCGTGGCGGCCAAGCAAGACTATGCCGACTTCGCCAAACTGGCGCTCGAGGCTGAGCAGATGCTTGACAGCGAGGACTACGCCGGTGAGGGCATTGAGGAGTTTCAGCACCGCGGCGGCTCGCCCGGCGGTGCCCGTCCAAAAATCTTCACACGTTTTGAGGGGAGAGAATGGCTGGTCAAGTTTCGTGCCAAACGAGACCCGCTACGCATCGGGAGAGAAGAGTACAACTATTCGGTCCTTGCCAAGCAATGCGGCATTGAGATGCCCAACACGCGGCTCTTTGAGGGGCAATATTTCGGTGTAGAGCGTTTCGACCGCACAGCAAACGGCAAACTGCACGTGGTGAGCATGGCCGGACTCCTCGGGGCGGACTATCGTTTGCCGAGCATCGACTATGCCCACGTCTTTCAGGTGTGTGCGGCGCTGACGCACAGTGCGGCAGAGATATGGAAGGTGTATCGCTTGATGGTGTTCAACTTCCTGATAGAAAACAAAGACGACCACGCAAAGAATTTTGCGTTCATCTATCGTAACGACGGCTGGCACTTCGCTCCCGCCTACGACCTCCTGCCGAGCGATGGTATCAACGGCTACCGCACCACGTCAATCAACGACAAGATAGCGCCTTCGGCAGACGACCTCATCGCCGTGGCCGTTGCCGCCGGTTTAAACAAAAAAGAAGCCATCAACGTGCTGGAAGACATGCGGAAGACCGTCAACGAACGAGGGGGCACAAGGGCGGAGCGTACATAGGAGGAGGGTGTATCAAAATGAAGATGATTGAGCGACGGAGCCCGCTAAGAGGCACCTCCCAGCCCTCTCAATAGGGCAGGCGGATGCCGTCGTCGGCGATGACGATGCGGCGGTTGCGGTATAGGGAGCCGAGGGCCTGCTTGAAGGTCTTCTTGCTCACGCCGAAGCGCCGGGCGATGACATCGGCCGGCGTGTGGTCGCCGAAGGGCAGGAAGCCGCCGGCGTCGTCGAGTTCGTCGAGGAGCATGTCGGCAAAGTTGCGGAAGCGCGCCGGCCCGATCTGCCCCGGCACGACGTCCAGTTTGCCGTCCTCGCGCACCGCCGTGACGGCGCCCGACAGACGCTCGCCGGCATGCAGCGCGCGGCCATGCACCTGGTTCTCGTAGATCATGCCCGCGTGGGCGTTGTCGATGATGACCTTGTAGCCCATGGGCGTGCGGTGGAGGACGAAGATTTCCACGTCGTCGCCGCGGCGGTACATCATCGGCGTGGCGGCAAAGAGGTGCTTCTCCACGCGGCTCGTGGCCACGATGCGTCCCGAGGCGCGGTCAATATATATAAATACGTTGTGCCATTCGTCCTGCTTCATCGGCGTGCGCTGTTCGCGGAAGGGCACGAAGAGGTCTTTCATCAGTCCCCAGTCCAAAAACGCCCCATACGCGTTGGTCCATGCCACGCGCAGGCGGGCAAACTGGCCCACGCAGGCGGCAGGTTTCTCCTGTGTGGCCACCAGGCGTCCGCTCTGGTCGTGATAGACGAAGACGTGGACGCGGTCGCCGGGCTTCATCTCGTCGCGGACGTAGGCTTTGGGCATGAGAATCTCGCCGCCGTCGGTATTGTCGAGGTAGGCGCCGTGGTCGGTGAAGCGCACGATGGTCAGGTCATTCCATTTTCCAAGGTTCAGCATATCAGGCAGGGGTTGAGGGTTCGGTGGTTGGCGCGGCGGGAGAGCCGGAAAATCCGGATGTTCCGGAGGAACCGCCGGCGTCGATGGCGTCGTCGTCGCGGTGGGTCTCGCGGACCACGAGGCCGTCGGCCAGGTGGATGGTGCGGTCGGTGGTGGCCGCCAGCTGCTCGTCGTGGGTGACGATGACGAAGGTCTGTCCGAACTGCCGGCGCAGGTCGAAGAAGAGCTGGTGCAGTTCGGCCTTGTTGTGGCTGTCGAGGCTGCCCGACGGCTCGTCGGCCAGCACCACGTCGGGGGCGTTGACCAGCGCGCGGGCCACGGCCACACGCTGCTTCTCGCCGCCGGAGAGTTCGGCGGGCTTGTGCGTGCAGCGGTCGGCGAGGCCCATGAAGTCGAGCAGTTCGGTGGCACGGCGCTGCGCCTCGGCCTTGGAACGCCGCGCGATGAGGGCCGGAATCATGACGTTCTCGAGCGCCGAAAACTCCGGCAGCAGCTGGTGAAACTGGAAGACGAAGCCGATGTGGTCGCCGCGGAAGCGCGTCAGGCGGCGGTCGCTCATGGCCAGGACGTCGGTGCCCGCGATGCGCAGCGTGCCGCTGTCGGGGCGGCTCAGCGTGCCCATAATCTGGAGCAGCGTGGTCTTGCCCGCGCCGCTCGGGCCGACGATGCTGACCACCTCGCCACGCCCGATGCGCAGGTCGATGCCGCCCAGCACCTCGAGCGAGCCGAAGGACTTGTGTATGTTGCTGATTTCAATCATGATGACAGAGGAAGAGAAGCGGACGGTGCCGCGAAATAGAAGCTATCAGACTGCAAACTTAACAAATAATTGTTACTTTTGCAGGCAAAAGACATTCTTTATGAAGAATTACCTCAGAGTTCTGACCTATCTCGTCAGCGTCCATCTCATCGCTCTGCTGATGATGAGCGTGTTTCGCGTCCTCTTTTTCGTTGCCGTCTGTCACGATCTGGAACCCCAGGCCCTCGACCAGTGGGGGCTGATAGCCAAGGGCTTCGCCCACGGCCTGTGGTTCGACAACGTCATTGCCTGCTACATCCTGGCCCTGCCCTTGGTGGCCAGTGCCGTGATGGGCGCCATCGGGCGGTGGAAACGGTGGATGGTCAACGCCCTGGGCGGATGGTTCGGCACGATGTACACCCTGGTGTTCATGGCCGAGGCCACCAATATCCCCTACTACAACTACTTCTCAAAGCCCCTCAACGCCTCCGTGTGGAACTGGGCCGAGTATGCCACCACCACGGCCGGCATGCTCTTCGGCGAGACCTCCTACTACCTCTATATCTTCTATTTCTTCGCCTTCACCACGGCCTTCATCATGCTGCTGCGGCGCATGAACCGCAGGTTGTGGTGCCGCCTGTCGGGCACGCCCTACGTCCCCTTCAACACCGTGTGGAAGCGCCTGAAACGCCGCCTGACCAAGCGCTATGGCGCCGCCGAGGCCACCGAGTCTCAGGCTGCTTCCGCCCATATGACCGCCGCCCCGCAGCCGGCCTCCGCACCCCGATGGGTGGAGCGCGGCGTCATCGCCGTGTGCTTCGTGGCGACCGGCCTGCTCTGCTTCTTGGGCATACGCGGCCGCTTCGGCTACAATCCCATCAAGGTGTCGGCCGCCTATTTCTGCTCCTATCCCGTGCTCAACAACATGGGCATCAACCCCATGTTCTCCTTCCTGGCCACCAGTCTGGACGAACTGCGCCCCGAGCGCCAACGCCTGACGCTGATGGACGACAGCGCCGCCGTCTGTCAGGTGCAGCAACTGCTGGGCCGCCAGGGCATAGAGGGCATCTCGCCCATCGCCCGCCGCGTCACGCCCGAAGGGCCCATCAAGCGCCACAACGTGGTGCTGGTGCTCATGGAGTCGATGTCGGCACGCCTCATGGGTGCCTTCGGCAACACGCAAAATCTGACGCCCAACCTCGACAGCCTCTACAACAGTTCGCTGAGCTTCGCCAACTTCTACTCCGCCGGCAACCACACCAACCACGGCCTTTACGCCACGCTCTACTCCTTCCCCTCCATCATGTATCGCAACGCCATGAAAGGCAGCGACATCCCCGTTTATTCCGGCCTGCCCACCGTGCTGCACGACCACGGATGGCAAACCCTCTTCTTCATGACCCACGAGGGGCAGTATGACAACATGAACGGCTTCTTCCGCACCAACGGCTACGACGAAGTCTATGCGCAGGAAAACTATCCCTCCGACCGCGTGGTCAACAGCTTCGGCGTGCCCGACGACTTCCTCTTCACCTACGCCCTGCCCGTGCTGCGCCAACGCGCTGCCACAGGCAAACCCTTCTTCGCCACCCTGCTGACCATCAGCAACCACCCACCCTACTGCGTGCCCGCCGACTTCAAGGCGCGCACCCATGACCCCGAAACCCAGATTGTGGAATATGCCGACGCCTGCATCGGCAACTTCATGGCCGCTGTCGAACGTGAGCCCTGGGCCAAAAACACCATCTTCGTCTTCCTCGGCGACCACGGCAAGAAGGTGGGCACGACGCACAGCGAACTGCCCGACTGCTTCAACCACATCCCCCTCATCATCCGCGGACCCGGCATCACGCCAGAGGTGCGCACCGACTTTGCAGGACAGGTGGACGTGGCGCCCACCCTCCTGGGCATGCTCAACGTGCCCTATGTGCAGAACAACTTCGGCGTCGACCTGGGCCGCGAACGACGCCCCGCCATCTTCTACGCCGCCGACAAAACCATCGCCGCACGCGACAGCAGCGCCCTCTTCGTCTTCAACCCCGACCTCGACATGGAGTTCTGCTACGACCTGCGAGGCGAACAGCCCATCAAGACGGTGGAGAACGACCACTTCCGCTTCCTGCGCAACTACTGCTTCTCCATGCTGCAATGCACCGAATACGTCGTGGGCAAGCGTATGACCACCGACGGACAAAAAAAATGATGCCCACGGGCGCTTTTTCTGTGCAAAACATTTCGCGTGCAGTATACTTTTCGTATCTTTGCAGGCGGTTAGAGTGAGGGGCTTCCAAAAGTTCCTCACTTCTTTATTAAAAAGGCCGGGCGCCAAGGCCGCCGCCAAAACCACGGGAAACCACGGAAAAGCGGCGAAAAAGCCTGCGGCACCCGCAAAAACAAGCAGATATCTGTATGATAGACAAAAACGTAGTGAACAAGCTCGTGAGCGAATGGCTCGCGGACAAAGACTACTTCCTGACCGACCTGACCATCTCGGCCGACGACCGCATCGTCGTCGAGATAGACCATGCAGACGGCGTGTGGATTGAGGACTGCGTCGCCCTGAGCCGGCATATCGAAGCCGGACTGGACCGCAACGAGGAAGACTTCGAACTGGAAGTGGGCAGCGCCGGCATAGGCCAGCCCTTCAAAGTGCTGAAGCAATACGAAATACACCAGGGCGAGCAGGTAGAAGTGCTCACCGCCGAAGGACGCAAAATGCGCGGCACCCTGACCGACGTCACGCCAGAAGGCTTCACCCTGCTCGTCGAAGAAAAAGTAAAGGAAGAGGGGAAAAAGCGCCCCGTCATCCGCGAAATACCCCACACCTTCACCTACGACGGCGTCAAATATACCAAGTACGTCATTGACTTCAAATAGATAAAAAACGCAACACACAATATGGCCAAGAAGAAAACCGAGACCGTCAGCCTCATTGACACGTTCTCCGAATTCAAAGAAACCAAAAACATCGACCGCACCACCATGGTGGGCGTCCTCGAAGAGAGTTTCCGCAACGTCATCGCCAAAATCTTCGGATCTGACGAAAACTTTGACGTCATCGTCAACCCCGACAAGGGCGACTTCGAAATATACCGCAACCGCGAAGTGGTGCCCGACGGCGAGGTGACGGACGAGAACAAGCAGATGGCCCTCTCTGCCGCTCAGGAAATCGACCCCGACTACGAAGTGGGCGAGGAAGTCAGCGAGACCATCGACTTCGCCAAGTTCGGACGACGCGCCATCCTGACACTCCGTCAGACCCTGGCCAGCAAAATCCTCGAACTCGAACACGACGCCCTCTACAACAAATACAAAGACCGCGTGGGCGAACTCATCACCGCCGAGGTCTATCAGACATGGAAGAGCGAGACCCTGCTCATGGACGACGAGCACAACGAGCTCTACCTGCCCAAAAACCAACAGATACCCCGCGACTTCTTCCACAAGGGCGACAACGTCCGCGCCGTCATCGACCGCGTGGACAACAGCAACGGCAACCCCCGCATCTACCTGTCGCGCACCTCGCCCGAATTTCTGCGCCGCCTGCTCGAACAGGAAATCCCCGAAATCGCCGACGGCCTCATCACCGTGCGCCGCGTGGCACGCATCCCGGGCGAACGCGCCAAAATAGCCGTGGAAAGCTACGACGACCGCATCGACCCCGTAGGCGCCTGCGTCGGCGTCAAGGGTAGCCGCATCACCTCCGTGGTGCGCGAGATGAACAACGAAAACATCGACGTCATCAACTATACCGCCAACACCCGCCTGCTCATCCAGCGCGCCCTCAACCCCGCCGAAGTGCTCTCCATCTCCTTCCACGAAGAGGAACGCAAGGCCGAGGTCTATCTGCGACCCGACCAGGTGTCGCTGGCCATCGGTAAGGGCGGTACAAACATCAAACTGGCCTCGATGCTCACCGAATGCACCATCGACGTCTTCCGCGACACCGAAGAGGGCGAAACCACCGAGGACATCTACCTCGACGAGTTTGCCGACGAAGTGGACCAGTGGGTTATCGACGCCATCAAAAACATTGGCTACAACACCGCCAAGGAGGTGCTCAACGCACCCCGCGAAATGCTCATCGAAAAAGCCGACCTCGAAGAGGACACCGTGGACGACCTGCTCCGCGTACTCCGTGCGGAATTTGAAGATGAGGACAACACAGCCGAAAGCTGACTTCTCACGCAGCCGCCGACAGCAGTCCGGAGGTAGCCGACAGCAACCCAACGACCGCCGCGGCAGACAGGCGATGGCCGGGCCTACACGCACACAGATACAGGCACCGCCACCGGCGTTACTGATTTCCTCCATCCACCATTTCCGCACCTTTAACACACAGCATGAGTATCAGACTAAATAAGATTATCAAAGAGTTCAACGTCGGCCTGCAGACCGTAGTGGCCTTCCTCGAAAAGAAAGGCTTTGAAGTGAAGCCCTCGCCAAGCGAAAAAATCTCTGACGAGCAGTACGAACTGCTACGCCAGGAGTTTGGCGCGGACCGCGAACTGCGCAACGAGGCTGACAAGATGTTCCAAAACCGCCAGAAAGACCGTAAGCAAACAAAGGCTGCGCCCGAGGAAATCAAGACCGAAGTGCCCACCGACATGCGCCCGCAAATCAAGGTAACCGGCAGCATCAACCTCAACGAGACGAAGGCTCAGCCCGAGGCAGAAGCCGCCTCCGCTGCCGCACCGTCTGTCGAGGAAAAGCAGGAACAGCAGCCCGCACCGCAGAGCGAGCCCGCCGCCAAGGCCGAACCGGCAAGCGAAGCAAAGGTGGCAGAAGCAAAGGCTGAAGCCCCCGCCACTAAGACCGAAGATGCCCCCAAGGCCATCGCAACGGAAAGCACCGAAACCACAGCCGCCACACCGGCCGAGGACCACAAGGCTGAACCCGTGGCCGCACAGACCGAAACGCCCGCCACTGAGCCCGCCGCTGACAACAACAGCAGCGCACCTGCCAACGAGCCCGAAGAAAAGGCCGAGGCCAAGACGGCACGCCCCAAGATGACGGTAGAGGAACGCGCCATGGCCATGGGACAGGAAGTGGACGGCGTATATCGCCTCAACAGCCAGACGGAAATCAGCGGACCGAAGGTGCTGGGCACCATCGACCTCTCGACCATCAACGCCAACACGCGCCCCAAGAAGAAATCGAAGGAGGAGCGCCGCAAGGAGCGCGAGGAGAAGAACCGCCAGGGACGCAATGGCGGCACCCCCGCGGCCGGCACCGCACAGAGCGGAGAGAAGAAAAAGCGCAACCGCATTGGCAAAGAGCGCGTCGATGTCAACGCCGCCTCGAAGGAACAGCAGGGCGGACGCCAGGGCAACGGCAATAACAATCGCCAGAACCAGGGCCAGAAAGACCAAAACTCCAAGCGCCAGAAGGACCGCAAGAACAACAAGCCCCAGCCGCAGGTCAAGGCAGAAGTGTCGGAAGAAGACGTAGCCAAGCAGGTGAAGGAAACCCTGGCACGCCTGACCAACAAGCAGAAAGGCTCGAAGGGCGCCAAGTACCGCAAGGAGAAGCGCGAGATGGTACGCGCTCAGCAGGAAGAGGAGATGCTCGAGGCAAAGGCCGAAAGCAAGATTCTGAAACTGACGGAGTTCGTCACGGCCAACGAACTGGCCACGATGATGGACGTCCCCGTGACGAAGGTCATCGGCACCTGCATGAGCATCGGCATCATGGTGTCCATCAACCAGCGCATGGACGCCGAGACCATCGACCTCGTGGCCGAAGAGTTTGGCTTCAAGACGGAATATATCAGTGCCGACGTGCAGGAGGCCATCGCCGAAGAGGAGGACAACGAAGAAGACCTGCTGCCCCGCGCTCCCATCGTCACGGTGATGGGTCACGTGGACCATGGTAAGACCTCGCTCCTCGACTACATCCGCAAGTCGAACGTCATCGCCGGCGAGGCGGGCGGCATCACGCAGCACATCGGTGCCTACAACGTCACCCTCGAGAGCGGCCGCCACATCACCTTCCTCGATACCCCGGGCCACGAAGCCTTTACCGCCATGCGTGCCCGCGGTGCTCAGGTGACGGACATCGCCATCATCATCATCGCCGCCGACGACGACATCATGCCGCAGACCAAGGAGGCCATCAGCCATGCCGTGGCTGCCGGCGTGCCCATCGTCTTCGCCATCAATAAGATTGACAAGCCCCACGCCAACCCCGACAAGATCAAGGAGGGCCTCGCCGCCATGAACTTCCTCGTCGAAGACTGGGGCGGAAAATACCAGAGCCAGGACATCTCCGCCAAGAAGGGCATCGGCGTAGCCGAACTGCTGGAGAAGGTACTCCTCGAGGCCGATATGCTCGAGCTCAAGGCCAACCCCAACCGCAAGGCCACGGGTACGGTCATCGAGTCGTCGCTCGACAAGGGCCGCGGCTATGTGGCCACCGTCCTCGTCTCGAACGGTACGCTCCGCGTGGGCGACATCGTCCTGGCCGGCACCAACTACGGCCGCGTCAAGGCGCTCTTCAACGAGCGCGGACAGCGCATCCAGGAGGTAGGGCCCGCACAGGCCGCCACCCTGCTGGGCTTCAACGGCGCGCCCCAGGCCGGCGACCAGTTCCACACGATGGACACCGAGCAGGAGGCTCGCGAGATTGCCAACCGCCGCGAACAGCTGCAGCGTGAGCAGGACCTCCGCACCCGCGAAGTGCTCACCCTCGAAAAGATTGGCAAGCGCCTCAAACTGGGCTCCTACCACGAGCTCAACCTCATCGTCAAGGCCGACGTGGACGGCTCGGTAGAGGCTCTGGCCGACTCGTTCATCAAGCTCTCTACGGAGAACATCGTGGTCAAGGTCATCTACAAGGGCGTAGGCCAGATCAGCGAGAACGACGTCACCCTGGCCGCCGCCTCCGAAGCCATCATCGTGGGCTTCCAGGTGCGCCCCTCGCAGCAAGCCCGCAAACTGGCCGAGCGCGACGGCGTCGAGATTCGCCAGTACTCCGTCATCTACGACGCCATCGAGGACGTCAAGGAGGCCATGGAGGGTATGCTCGAGCCCGTCATCAAGGAAGAGGTCACCGCCAACATCGAGGTGCGACAGGTTTATCACATCTCCAAGGTGGGCTATGTGGCCGGCGCCTATGTGGTCGATGGCAAGGTGAAACGCTCGGACAAGGCACGCCTCATCCGCGACGGCATCGTCATCTTCACCGGCGAGATCAATGCCCTCAAGCGCTTCAAGGACGACGTCAAGGAGGTGACCACCAACTTCGAGTGCGGTATCAGCCTGACCAACTGCAACGACATCAAGGAGGGCGACATCATCGAAACCTTCCAGGAGGTCGAGGTCAAGCAGAAACTCTGACCGCCGGCGAGGGACACCGCCCTCAAGCAAGCATACAGCAAGCGCGCACTTCTCTTGATTTTCAAGCACAGCGTGCCGATATACAGACAGGGAGGTGCGGCAGTCAGTGCCGCACCTTTTCTGTTACCACCATTCTCACACTACTTTAATATAGACATGTATCTCGACCTATTCCTTCTCATACTCCTCGTCTGGGCCATCCTCAGCGGCTGGCGCCACGGCTTCATCAAGGAGCTCATCCACACCGGCGGTGTCCTTGGCGGTCTGGTGCTGGCGGCCGTGCTCTACGTCGTGCTGGGCCGTTGGCTCACCGTCGATGGTTCAGAGGCCAACCAGGTGCTGAGCATCATCGCCTTCCTCATCCTCTGCATCATCATGCCGCTGGCCCTGGGCTTCGTGGCCTCGAGCCTGACCACGATGGTACGCGGCATGCGTCTGGGCCTGCCCAACAGTCTGCTGGGCAGCGCCGTCAGCGTGGTGAAGTTTGCCCTGCTCATCAGTTTTGCCCTCAACATGATGGGCAACCTGAACATCCTCAATGCCGAGCGAACCGCCGGCTCCCGCCTCTACGCCCCCACCACCGCTCTGCTGCCCTTCGTGCAGACCAAGGCCGAAGACGCCATAAAGTGCCACCAGCAGAGCCGGGCCGGCAAAAACGATACGACCTACATCTACTTCAACCGCCCATCCCAACCCGACGATGAACACGCCCAATAACGCCGACACGGCAAAAGAGAAGAACCAACTGGTCCGCGAGGTCACGGCCAAGAAATATGCCTACGGCTTCACCACCGACGTCGAGACCGAAATCATCGAGAGCGGCCTCAACGAGGATGTCATCCGCCTCATCTCGGCCAAGAAGGGCGAGCCCGAATGGCTCCTCGACTTCCGCCTCAAGGCCTACCGCCACTGGCTCACCCTCGAACAGCCCACATGGGGACACGTCAACCTGCCGCCGATCGACTACCAGGCCATCAGCTACTATGCCGACCCCACCCGCAAGGCGGACAATGGCAAAAAGGAGATTGACCCCGAACTGGAGCGCACGTTCGACAAACTGGGCATCCCCCTGCACGAACGCATGGCGCTGGCCGGCGTCGCCGTCGATGCCGTGATGGACTCCGTGTCCGTCAAGACCACCTTCAAGGAGAAGCTCCAGGAGAAGGGTATCATCTTCAGCAGCATCAGCGAGGCCGTGCGCGAAAACCCCGACCTCGTGCGCAAATACCTCGGCTCCGTCGTGCCCTATCGCGACAACTACTTCGCTGCCCTCAACAGCGCCGTCTTCTCCGACGGCTCCTTCGTCTATATCCCCCGCGGCGTGCGCTGCCCCATGGAGCTCAGCACCTACTTCCGCATCAACGCCCGCGGCACGGGGCAGTTTGAGCGCACGCTCATCGTCTGTGACGACGAGGGCTACGTCTCCTACCTCGAGGGCTGCACCGCCCCCATGCGCGACGAGAACCAGCTCCATGCCGCCATCGTCGAGATTGTCGTGGGACAGGATGCTGAGGTGAAGTACTCCACCGTGCAAAACTGGTACCCCGGCGACAGCGAGGGGCGCGGCGGCGTCTATAACCTCGTCACCAAGCGCGGCCTGCTCCGCGGCGACCGTGCCCGCCTGTCGTGGACGCAGGTGGAGACGGGCTCGGCCATCACATGGAAATACCCTTCGTGCATCCTGCGCGGCGACAGTTCGCAGGCCGAATTTTACAGCGTTGCCGTCACCAACCACCATCAGGAGGCCGACACCGGCACCAAGATGATACACCTCGGACGCAACACGCGCTCCACCATCATCTCCAAGGGCATCTCGGCCGGCAAGAGCCAGAATGCCTACCGCGGACTGGTCAAGGTGGGCAGCAAGGCCGAGGGCGCACGCAACTACTCCTCGTGCGACTCACTCCTGCTCTCCGACACCAGCGGCGCACACACCTTCCCCTACATCGACGTACAGCACCCCGACGCCATCGTCGAGCACGAGGCCACCACGTCGAAAATATCGGAAGAGCAGCTGTTCTACTGCAACCAGCGCGGCATACCCACCGAGGCGGCCGTTGACCTCATCGTCGGCGGCTACGTCAAGGAGGTCATCAACAAACTGCCGATGGAGTTTGCCGTCGAGGCGCAAAAACTCCTCAGCGTCTCCCTCGAAGGCTCGGTAGGCTAAGCCCTCTCTTTTGTCAACAACACCCTTTCAACACCCGCATACCATCATGAAAACGTTCCTCCACGTCGGCGACATAGGTTGCCTTCAGACCGCGCTGGCCGAAGCCCGCGAAATCAAGGCCGACCGCTACAAGTACGAACACCTGGGGCACCACCGCACGGCCCTGCTCATCTTCTTCAACAACAGCCTCCGCACCCGTCTGTCCACGCAGAAGGCGGCGCGCAACCTCGGCCTCGACGTCATCGTCCTCGACGTCAACCAGGGAGCGTGGAAACTGGAGACCGAGCGCGGCGTCATCATGGACGGCGACAAGAGCGAGCACCTGCTCGAAGCCATCCCCGTCATGGCGTCCTACTGCGACCTCATCGGCGTACGCACCTTCGCCGGACTGACCGACCGCGAGGCCGACTACTCCGAGCGCATCCTCGGCCAGTTCATCCGCTACAGCGGCAAGCCCGTCTTCTCTATGGAGAGCGCCACGGCACACCCCCTGCAGGCCTTCGCCGACCTCATCACCATCGAGGAGCACCGCGACAAGAAGCGCCCCAAGGTGGTGCTGACCTGGGCACCGCACCCTCGCGCCCTGCCGCAGGCCGTGCCCAACAGTTTCGCCGAATGGATGCGCGCCGCCGACGTTGACCTCGTCGTGACGCACCCCGAAGGCTACGAGCTCGACCCGCTCTTCGTCGGCGACGCCCGCGTGGAGTACGACCAGATGCGCGCCTTCGAGGGCGCCGACTTCGTCTATGCCAAAAACTGGAGTTGTCCGGGCGTCACCCGTCCCGCCGACTACGGTCAGGTCATCAACCGCGACATGTCGTGGACCGTCGGCAGCCGCCAGATGGCCGTCACCAACGATGCCCACTTCATGCACTGTCTGCCCGTGCGCCGCAACATGATCGTCACCGACGACGTCATCGAGGGTCCCCGCTCCCTCGTCATCCCCGAGGCCGCCAACCGCGAAATCTCCGCCACGGTGGTACTCAAGCGCATCCTCGAAGGTCTGCAGTAAGCCCGCCGCGGCCCTGCCCCATTCCCACGCACAACGCCCTGCATCCCAACGGCTCCGGCCGAAGGATGCAGGGCGTTGGCCATTCACCGCCCCATCTCCAACCGCAGCACGCGGATAGAGCGGCCGTCGCCACCATAGAGCGTGGCGTCACAGGCCATCTGGCCCGTAGCCACGAAACCGCACTTCTCCATCACCCGTCCCGAGGCGGGATTATCAACGAAATGGCCGCTGATGAGCGACGGCAGGGCGGTGGTCCGGCGGATGTGGGCAATCATCATTGCGAGGGCCTCGCTGCATATCCCGCGGTTCCAGTAGGGGCGTGCCAGCCAGTAGCCCACGGTGGGTTCGCCCGGACGGGCCGGCAGGGCACAGTCGCACGACGGGCCGTAGCCGATGGCGCCGATGGCCTCGTCCGTAGCCTTCCATACGATGGCCCAGGTAGTGGCGTTATTGAATACCGTGCGGATGATGCCGAGACTTTCCGCTTCCGATTGATGCGGCGCCCATCCGGCGCGCGGACCCACCTCGGGGTCGGAGGCATACCTGAACAGCGCTCCGGCATCGCTCTCCCGCCATGGGCGGAGCAAGATACGTTGAGATTCCATGATCGTTGATGGGATATAAGGGGTATAAACAACAAGATGCTCGCCGCGTGGCGAGCATCTGCTAAATCTTCTTTTGACAAAGTCTTTATTGCGGAGAGAACAGGATTCGAACCTGCGAGCCGGTTTTGCCGGCTACACGCTTTCCAGGCGTGCCTCTTCAACCACTCGAGCACCTCTCCTTGGGAAGACGGGTGCAAAGATACACACTTATTTTTATTTACAAGCAGATTTCGGCGGGATTTTTTCAATACAAAGGATTATAGCGAGGAGTATAGCGAGGAGGATGAAAGACCATGACGCGCCATGTGCCGCAGACGATTTATCTACAAAATCGCGATTTCGCAGAATAATTTTTATTACTGTCCGCTAAACTTTAGAGCGCAGCAGAAAAATTAGGGCTGATTCCCTTGCAGGATTCAGCCCTTTTCGGTTATCTTTAAGTTACCATACAAAAAAGAAAAACCGATGAGTAAAAGTAGCAATTTCTTCGGACAGCCGATATATGGTCAGTTGATAAAATCGCTGAACCGTGAAAAAATAGTCGAAATGAGCCGTAAACACGGCGGTGAGAAGTATGTAAAGAGCTTCGATGGCTACACCCATCTGCTGACAATGCTGTATGCGGTGATCCAGCGGTTCGACTCGTTGC
>JALEZQ010000083.1 GCA_022772475.1 Bacteroidales bacterium
TAGCTCCGGGGTTCCACCTCTTCCCATTCCGAACAGAGAAGTTAAGCCCGGCCGCGCCGATGGTACTGCGCAAGCGGGAGAGTAGGTCGCCGCCCCCTTTACCTGAAGTCCCTTCCACACACACCGTGAGGAAGGGACTTCTGTATTTCCGGATATTCCGGCTTTTCTGGAGGTCCTGGATGTTCTAGGTTTTCTAGATTTTCTAGTTTTTCTAGAATCTCTAGGAGTTCTAGAAGCTATACATAGATACCATGTATTACAGGAACGTGTATGTGTCGCCGTTGGGGCGCTTGGTGCTTCTTTCTGACCATAAAGCGCTGTATGGCCTATGGTTTGAAGATCATCCCGGAGTTAATAATGCCTTGGGAAAGTTTGGGCAGGCTATTGACGGCGGCGAAGATGCGCCGGTGCTTGGCGCAGCACGGCTGTGGCTCGATGCCTATTTCGCCGGCCGCCAGGCCGGCTTTTATCGACCGTTTCCCAGCGTAGGGGCGCCTTTCCCGAGCCTGCCGCCGCTTTGCATCGAAGGGACGTCTTTTCAGAAAAGCGTGTGGCAGCAATTGAGCCTCGTCCCCTATGGGCAGACCATCACTTATGGCGAACTGGCCGCTCGGGTGGCTGCCATGTGTGGCGTCCCGCGGTTCTCTGCTCAGGCTGTCGGCCATGCCTTGGCGTGCAACCCGCTCCTTCTTCTGCTACCCTGCCACCGTGTAGTGGGTGCCGGCGGTCGTCTGATCGGCTATGCCGGTGGAGTGGAGCGCCAGCGCCTTCTGTTGCAGTGGGAGCGCGAAAGGGTGGGGCGCTCCTGTGCGAACGTATAGCGCGAAGTCAATTGTAAATAATGAAAAACAAACACAGCGTTGAGGATGACCACTACTTTTGAATATACTGCCGACGACATCATTCAGGCGTTGCAGCAGATGCAGGACGAGCGTCAGCGCGACGCCCTGATGCGTTTCTTTAAGACGGGTGCCGGCGACTATGGCGAGGGCGACCGCTTCCTTGGTCTGCGCTGCCCGCAGACGCGGATGGTGGTGCGTGAGGTGCGTGGGCGGGTGGCGCTCAGCGAGGTGGAGCGGCTCATCGCGTCGCCTTGGCATGAGGTACGGCTGTGCGGTTTCCTGCTCATTGTGGAGGAGATGCGGCGCGTTTTGCCCACGGCGCGGCGACATACTGAGGCGATGGCGGCGCGGCGCAACGAACTGGCCCGGTTTTATCTGCGCCATGCGCGGCAGGCCAACAACTGGGACTTGGTCGATATGACCTGCCCCAAGATTCTGGGCTACTGGCAGCTCTATCCACAGGCCGACGGCACGATGCCCGACCGCGGCATTCTGGACCGTCTGGCCGAGAGCGACAATCTCTGGGAACAGCGTATCGCCATGGTGACCAACTGGATGCTCATCCGCCATGGACAGTTTGAAGATGCGCTGCGCATAGCCGACCGCCTGCTGGCCCATCCCCACGACCTTATTCACAAGGCCGTCGGCTGGATGCTGCGCGAGGTGGGGAAGGAGGATATGGCCGTGCTGGAGGACTATCTGGAGCGCCGTTACAGCCAAATGGCGCGCACCACCCTGCGCTATGCCATCGAGAAGATGGGCGAGCCGCAGCGGCAGGCGTGGTTGCGCCGTCAGCCCTGAGCCTTCCCGCCGCCGGCCCATCCTTCTCCCCAATTGCCGCGAAACCCATAGAATAGCATTGCGGGCATGACGCACCAAAAAGGCGTCATGCCCGCAATGTTTGTGTTTAGCCCTTCCGTCCTTTGCCCGTGATTTTGTGCCAGAGGTCCTTGGGCAATGCTTTGAGCAAGTTGCGCAGCAGTTTCATATCGCGCTCCCACGCGTCCGGTTTGCTGATGGCGTGCAGCATCTTGCGCTCCGTTCGGTCCTTGCCGATGAGAGCCTGCGCCAGGCGTGGGCTGAAGAGGGTGTGAAGCATGCGTCGCTGCTCCTCGCCGTAACGGCCATCCCTGCCCGACTGTGCCGAGAGACCTGTGGTGTCGAAGTGGGCCACGGTGAAGTTGAGGCGTTCGTACGAGGCGTTGTGCAGGATGAGTTCGTAGAGCATCTGTTCCCAGTCGGCCAGGATGTGGTATTCCACCTGATACGGCCTCGCCTTGAGTAGGGATGTTCGGATGAATGTGGCCTGATGTGACAGCGCCTTAGCCGCCAGTTGCGTGGCCGTAATCTGCCGTGGGGCTTTGATAAACCTCTTGTGCGGCGGCAGGTTGAGTTGGTGCCCGATATAATAGTCCTTATCCCCCAGTCGTTCAACCACTCTTGCTACGGTGTTGTCAGCGGCGAAGGTATCGCCCGCGTTCATGAAGTTGCAGAACGTGCCGTGCGCCAGGGCGATGCCCTTGTTCATGGCGTAGTAGATGCCCTGGTCCGGTTCGCTGACCAGTGCGTCCACCTCGTCGCTGCGGCTTTTGAGGAGTTCGGCGCTGCCGTCGGTGCTGCCGCCGTCGATAACGATATATTCGTAGTCGGCGCCGCGCACGGCCGTCTGTTGCGCCACGGAGTCCATGGTGCGGCGCAGACCCTCGCAGTCGTTGTAGCAGACGGTGATGATACTTATTTTGATGTCGGGCATAGGTTATCAGGCTTTGTGCGTCATGATGTCCAGTACTTGCCGGTCCGTCTCGTTCATCGCTTCGGCGCCGATCGACACCAGGTTGCGTATGGTGCGGTCCACGTCCTCGTCCACGATGCCCTCCACCGAGCTGACGCAGTTGCCCTGCATGGCCAGCATGGCCGAGAGCACCGCGGTGCTGACGCCCGTGGTGAGTTTGAGCGCGCAACTCGGTTTGGCGCCGTCGCATATCATGCCCGTCAGGTTGGCCACCATATTCTTCACCGAAGCCGCCACCTGTTCGAATCCGCCGCCCATGAGCAGCGTGATGCCGCAGCTGGAGCCCGTCGATGCCACGATGCAACCGCAGAGCGCCGACAGCGCACCCAGGTTTTGCTTGATATAGATGGCTGTGAGGTGGCTGAGCATGAGTGCGCGCGTCAGTTCTTCCGCCGTGTTGTGGTTCTCTTCGGCGAAGACCACCACGGGGTTGGTGGCGCAGATGCCCTGGTTGCCCGAGCCCGAGTTGCTCATCACGGGAATCATCGCCCCCGCCATACGGGCGTCGCAGGCACAGCTCGTTGAGGAGAGGATGTGCGAGAAGATGCTCTCGCCCATGATGCCGCGTCCGAGGGGACGACTGAGCGCCTTACCCAGGCAGTGGCCGTAGTTGCCCTCGAGCGAGCGTCGCGCTGCGTCGCGGTTGAGTTTTGCTGCCTCGTTGATAAACTCAATCTCCTCCAGCGGCGTGGTGGTGGCGAAGTCATAGACCTTTTTTAGCGTCAGCGTCAGGGCGTTGTCCATGCCGTCGTCGCCGCTGTCGGCAGCGCTGTCGGCATTGTCCAGCAGCACTTCGCCGTTGCGTTCGATACGCGAGAAGTGTGTGTGGTGTCCGCTGATGACCACGCGCGCCGTTGTACCGTCCGGGGCCGTACCGGTAATATCGACATAGAGTTTGTCCGGGGCATCCTCAGCCAGCGTGATGTGTATGGCGCCGCGCTGGATATAACTTTTCCCTTCTTCTACGGCCCCCGCCGGGCAGTCGCGCAGCACCTCCAGTTCGAGGCACGACCGTCCGTACAGGGCACCCAGAGCGATGGCGATGGGCAGTCCCACCATGCCCGTTCCCGGGATGCCGACGCCCATGGCGTTCTTGATGATGTTCGCACTGAGGCGTGCTTCTATTTTTGCCGGCACGCATTCCAGCACTTCGCGGCTGCGGGCCACGGCCAGCGCCACGCAGATGGGTTCGGTACAGCCGATGGCGGGCACCACCTGTTGGTGCACAAGGGCGATGATTTGTTCGCGTTCTTTCTGGGATAGCATATACAATATATATAATGAGGGAATAGGTGTAAGATGTACAGGTTCTGGGTTAAGACTTCTGGGTTAAGACTTATGGTTAAGACTTATGGCATGTCCGGCGTTTTGCAGGCTGTTGCTCTACGGTGAGCAGCGTGGTGCATCCGCCGGTGGCGATGACCCGCGCATGTGCCTCTACCTGTGTGCGCCAGCGTGGCGGGATGTTCAGGTTGCGCCCCATGAGTGCGCGTAGGTAGGGCATGTCGGCCGGTTCCGGCCGTTCGCCGCGCAGGCGCAGGAAGTGGGCTGCCGCCATGACCGCCACGTCGATGAATGCCGCGGGGTCGTCGATGGCCGGTGCCTCTCCTGTCCTGACCTTCTGGACGTGCCGGCGGTAGGCAGCGGGCAGCATGGGGAAGAAAAGCGTGAAATGTTGGTACAGACTTTGCCGGCTGGAGAAACCGCAGAACAGACCAAGCTCTTCGATGGACAAGTCGTCATTCACTTCGTCGTGCATGAGCCGTACCAGGTCGCGCATGCGCAGCGCCGCCATCATGTGGGAGTAGGGGCAGCCCAGGCAGTGGCTGATGGCCGCCGCGATGTATCGGTTGTTCGTCTGCAAGGCTGTGGCCAGTTTGGCCGCGCTATATTTTGGGTCGCGCGTAGCCTGTGCGGCCGTGATGCTTTCCATAATCTGAAGAAAGATGAGGGCTTTGCGCTCCGGCCGGATGCGTTGCCGATAATCTTTCTTCCCCACGGTGTGGGGCGCCGTTTGCTCGCCGTCGTGTGTGTTCATGCCGCAAAGGTAAGCAATAAATTCGGTCAGCGGGGCAAAATGGCCCACTCACTGCGGTTTTATGCCCACAGAACGTGTGCGTACACCCTTGGGGGTACTCGAGTGCCCCCTTGGAGACACTCGAATGCCCCCGCGGGAATACTGCAGTGCTCCTTGGGGGCACTGCGGTGCCCCTTGGGGCTACCGGCGTACTCTCGGGGAGTATTTGAAGAAAAAGCAGCCTCGGCGTGCCGCTATGCCGCAGATTCTCATTAAATTTGCCCCATGACGCTGCGATACAACCTCTCGCAGCCGCCGTTTTCCCAATATAATATACCGGAAGAAACACCCCTACATCCCCTGTTCACCATGAAAAAACACTACACCACAACTCTCCTCCTGCTTGGACTTGCGGCCAGTCCCGCCCTGCTCCAGGCCCAGAGCGAATTTACCCTCGTGTCGCAGCAGCCCGCCAATCCCGAGAATGAGCCGCGGCCCGTCTTTCCCCTGCCCTCCGAGCGCCAGGTGAAGTGGAACGAGACCGAGTTTTACGCCTTCTTCCACTACGGCATGAACACCTATACCAACAGCGAGTGGGGTGGGGGCGGCGAAGCCGAGACCCTCTTTGCGCCGACCGCCAAGCCCAATCCGCGGCAGTGGCTCGAGACCGCCCAAAAGGCCGGCATGAAGGGCGGCATCGCCGTGGTCAAGCACCACGACGGCTTCTGCCTATGGCCCACCAAGACCACCACGCACAGCGTCCTCAACGGCGGCAACGACTATGCCCGCCAGACCAATATCCCCAAGGACTTTGCCGATGCCGCCCGCGACCTCGACATGAAGTACGGCTTCTACGTCTCGCCGTGGGACCTGAACAGCGCCTACTGGGGCGACGGTACCGACAACTATGCCAAGAAAGTGTTCCTGCCCCAGTGCGCCGAGTTGGCCGAATACGGCACGGACCAGTTTGAGATGTGGTTTGACGGCGCCACCGGCGGCGACCACCAGGGCTACTATGGCGGTGCCAACACCTACCGCACCATCCGCAACGCCACCCTCTACTACGACATCCCCAACCTGCGCGACTCCATCCACAACGTCTGCCCCGACTGCGTCATGTGGGGCGTCGGCGGCGAAGCCCGCTGGATAGGCAACGAAGCCGGCTGGGCCGGCGAGACCTGCTGGTCGATGGGCTCGGGCACCAGTGGCGACGAGAACGGCTACGAGTGGCACCCCGGCGAGAGCGATGCCAAGGCCACCAACCGCGGCTGGTTCTGGCACGACGGCGAGAGCCCCCTCGGCGCTGAGCGCCTCTTCCAGATGTACCTCGAGACCGTCGGCCGCAACGCCACCCTCATCCTCAACATCCCGCCCGACAAGTCCGGCCACCTGCCCGACGCCACCGTGCAGCGCATGGAGGAACTGGGCACCCTGCTGCGCAACCGTCTGGGCAACGACCTGGCCCCCGGCGCCACCGTCACCGCCAGTGTCACCCGCGCCAGCGGTCAGACCCGTACCTACGATGCCGCCAATGTCGTCGATGGCAACAAGGACACCTACTGGGCCACCGACGACGGCGTCACCCAAGCCACGCTGACCTTCGCCTGGCCCGAAACCCAGACCCTGCGCTATGTGGCCATGATGGAGTATATCCGCCTGGGCCAGCGCGTCAAGGGCTTTACCATCGAAACCAGCACCGACGGCAAGACCTGGACCAAGCGCGGCGGCAGCATGCAGAAGACCACCATCGGCTACAAGCGCATCGTGCCCCTCAACGGCAGCACGTCCGCCAGTTACGGCACCGGCTTCAGCGCCCGCTACCTGCGCATCACCATCACCGATGCCAAGGACAGCCCCCTGCTCCACACCATCAATATCTATTGACCAACCATTACCTAAACACCACTTATACATTATGCTACGCAAACAAACCCTCCTCGCCGCCGCGCTCCTCGCACCGCTTACCGCCGCGGCACAGACGACCATAGGCTTTGAAGACGCCAGCCAGTATGCCGGTGTCGGCGTCTATGACTCGTGGCCCCAGTCGCCCTTCCGCACGGGCGCCCTTGAGGGCAACGTCAAGGTCATTGCCAACGAACTCAATGCCGTTGACGACTTCCTCGGCAGCGCCCCCAACGGCACGGCCAAGATGCTCGCCTTCCAGCGCTCCCGCTTCGCCGGCAACCAGTATGGCGCCCGCATCGACCTGGCCACGCCCATCCATCTGGGCGAGACCACCAAGTACGTCCACGTCATGCTCTACAAGACGGCCACCGAAGGCCGCGTCATGCTCATCGGTCTGGGCAAGCGCCAAGACCGCCCCGGACAGCAGGAGACCGAGCAGTTTAAGGTCCTCTCGTCCCAGCGCGTCGTCCCCGGCCGCTGGACCGACGCCGTCTTCCCCATCAATGGTGCCGACGGCATCGACGTCAACGCCCTCGTCGTCGTCCCCGACTGCGAATCGACGCACACCCTCCAGGCCGACTTCGCCGCCTATATCGACGAGATAGAAGTCATGACCACGGCCCTGCCCCGCGTGACCTACGGCTGCTACCCCGTCAACTTCGAGAAGACCGACAAGAACAGCGGCAGTTACGCCCAGCGCGCCATCAACGCCATCAGCCTCACCTCACCCTCCGACGGCGCACAGACCATCGCCGTCACGCAGGCCACGGACAAACTCATCTACCAGGACCGCCTGGCCGCCTCGTTCAACGTCAAGGCCGGCGAGCGCGTCACCCCGGCCCTTCAGGCCACCTACTCCACATGGATGCACTCGTACATCTACCTCGACCGCGACAACGATGGCAAGTTCAACTATGAAATCAGCGACGCCGGCCAACTGCCCGAGAATACCGACGTCATGAGTTTCTCCTACTATAACGGCAAAAACTCCAACGGCGCCACGGCCAATGCCGGTTCGGCCCTCAACCCGCTGGCCTTCACCGTGCCCGCCGATCTCGCCCCCGGCTTCTACCGCCTGCGCTATAAGGTCGATTGGAACGACATTGACGCCGGCGGCAACGCCTCTGCCGGCAACACCATCGTGGCCAATGGCGGCGCCATCATTGACACCCGCCTCAACGTCCATGCCGATCTGGTGACCATCAGCCGCGCCACCGGCACCGACGGCGTGGGCGGCCTCAACGGCGACATCCTCAAGGCCGACGGCTCCGACTTCACCGCCGAGCAGATCCCCTTCGGCCAGCCCTATACCATCCTGTCGCGCCCGGCACCCGGCTTCCGCCTGTCGCACGTCGTGCTGCGTCACGGCTACCACCTCGATGGCGACAGCCTGGTCAACGAGACGCCGCAGTATAAGGACGAAATCATCCCCGCCTTCCTCTTCCGCGACAACCTCTTCACCATCCCCGCCGCCTACATCGACGGCGACGTCAGCATCCTGCCCTACTTCAGCAGCGAGCAGGCCGGCGGCGACACGGCCGACGACTATCCCGTCAACTTCGACGCCGACACCCTCATGAACAACCGCACCGACCGCGTCCTGCGCTCGTTCACCATGGCCGGCACGCAGGGCGGCTCTACCAGCATCGCCGTGCCCATCAGCAAGAAGAATGTCTATCGCTTCATCACCAACAAGCAGGTGTCCGTCGTCCCCGGCGATGAGGTGACCACCACCATCTCCTACACCGGCAAGTCGATGCACATGTACCTCTACATCGACTACGACCAGGACGGGCAGTACAGCGTCTCGCTCAATGCCGATGGCACCCCCACCATCTCCGGCGAACTCGTGTCCTACACCTACTACCAAGGCCGCAACAGCCTCGGTGCCGCCCTCAGCGCGCCCGGCCAGCCCGTCACCTCCACCCCCGCCTTCACCCTGCCCGCCATGCTGGCCCCCGGCGTCTATCGCGCCCGCCTCAAGGTGGACTGGAACAACAGTGACCCCGGCGGACAGTGGGCCGAGGACGGCACGAACAATATCGACGCCA
The DNA here is from genome assembly GCA_022772475.1 of Bacteroidales bacterium. Lineage (GTDB taxonomy): Bacteria > Bacteroidota > Bacteroidia > Bacteroidales > Bacteroidaceae > Alloprevotella. The sequence goes on from JALEZQ010000083.1 coordinate 8,608, forward strand.
ATGGCGGCTACGTCATCGACTTCCTCCTCAACGTCCACGACACCAAGCACCGTCTGACCGTCCTTTCCACCAACGGCAGCGTGCACGGCGCGTCGCAGGCCGGATTGCCGCCATATGTCACCCCCTTCACCGCCTTTTCCATAGCCCCCACCCCCATTGAGGCGGGCTATGCCGCCGACAGCATCACCATCCGCCACGGCATCAACCTCGACGGTCCGCAGTACATCCGCGGCAACCGCCAGTGGAGCGAATACCGCCGCAAGAGCGCCTCGCTCATCTCCCTGCCCAAAGACAGCATCAACGGCGACGTCGTCATCTCCGTCGATTTCCACCCCACCACCGCCGCCACCTACGACCTGGTCTTCGCCGACGAATTTGACGGCAACGACGGCGACATGCCCGACGCTGCCAAGTGGACACGCAGCACCCGCCAAAACCCCACGTGGAAGCGCTTCATCTCCATCAACGACGCCGAGCACGCCCTCACGGGCTTCATCGAGAACAACGAGTTCGTGGCCCGCTGTCTGCCCAACCCCTTCAAGAGCACCGACAACGTCGATATGATCAGCGGCGCCATACAGTCGTCGGGCAAGTTCAGTTTTCTCTACGGCAAGATTGAGGGCCGCCTCATGACCAACCCCTATGCGGGAAACTTCCCCGCCTTCTGGCTCATGCCGCAGGACCAGAGCGCCGGCTGGCCCTACTGCGGCGAGATAGACATCTGGGAGCAGATTGACGCCCAGAACACCACCTATCACACCATCCACACCCGCTGGGCCAACAGCACCAACGACGGCGCCCTCTGTCAGGGACAGGGCAACAACCCGCCCAAAGGCGGCACCTCTACCGCCACCAACGGCTGGTACCACACCTTTGGCCTGGAGTGGACCGAAGACCTGCTGACGTGGTACGTCAACGGCAAGAAAGTGTTCTCGTATGCCAAGTCGAAAAACGCCTCCGACCTCAACCTCGGCCAGTGGCCCTTCGACAAGCCCTTCTATATCATCCTCAACCAAAGCGTCGGCAACGGCTCGTGGGCCAGACCGGCCGTCACCTCCCACACCTACGAGACCCGCTTCGACTGGGTCCGCGTCTATCAGAAGTCGGAGACCGTCGGCATCGCCCCCACGCCGGCCACCCCTGCCGACCGTCTTGACGTCACCGCCGGCCGCGGCGTCATCCATCTGGCCGCCCCCGATGCGGTGCGCGTCGTCATCATCGACCTCGCCGGCCGCGCCCTCTTCTCCGAGACCCTCCAGGGCAACCGCCGGGTTGCCGTGCCCACCGGCCTCTACCTCGTCAACGGCCGGAAAGTCAGCGTGCGCTGAGTCGCGCCGAGACATTGCATCGGCCGAAACGTTCTATCAAGCCGATACAGAACAACAGGCTGCCGATAGTGTGCCGTCATAGGCGAAACAAATTGCCGCCCCTCCACCCGCGTCATTTTAGGGGAATGACAGCGGAGGAGGGGCGGCGTCTGCTCATTGACGGCACCATGGGCAATCTGCATAGCGGGCAGTTTGGCGAAAAAAAAGTTTACGAAGTTCTTTGTGTATCTACGAAAGTTTCGTAGATTTGCGGCATCAATGTTTCTCTCAACAAGAATAGTCCGTATGGTAACAGAAAAAATCACGCCGCAAGAAGAAAACGTGCTGCAAGTGCTGTGGGCGCTCGGGGATGGTACGGTAAAAGACATCCTGACCGCTACTCCTGAAAATGAGCGCCAACCCTATACCACCGTAGCATCGGTGGTGAAAAACCTGGAGCGGAAGCAATACGTGACGAGCAGGAAGGTGGGAAATACTTACCTCTATACGCCATGCGTTCGCCGGGAGGACTTCAAGCGGAGCAGTCTGAACAGACTCATCGACAATTACTTTGGCGGCTCTTATCGCAATTTGGTGTCCTTCTTTGTGAAAGAAGAAAAGCTGGACAAGGAAGAGCTGGAAGAACTCATCCAGATCATTCATCGAGGTCAATAACCATGACAACCGGATACCGATATGTTTACGCAGTACTTCCTTTCATGCCATCTGCTATTGGCGGTCGGCTATCTGCTGTACAAGCTGATGGGGCACGATACGTTCTTCGGCGTTCGTAGGGCGTTCCTCATAGGCATCACGCTGTTTGCCTTGGTGGCAGCACCGTTGGCTCCCGGACAGGAGGTGGCCTCGCTCTCCGCTCCTATGGAAGTCACGCAGGCGGCCATTCATACGCTGTTTGCCGCTGACGATGTCAGCCCACAGCCCGCGTCGTTAAGCGCTGAAACGCTGTTTTGGTGGGTATATGGTGGTGTCGCAGCCTTTCTTTGCCTGCGCTTGCTAAGCAGTATCTTCCGCTTGCGCGGCCTGCTTCGCCGTTCCACGCCGCGTATGAGCTCCGGCATCTCCTATCGCTTGCTCGACGCTGACGGCGAAGGCGCCTTTTCTTTCTTCGGGTACATCTTTATCGGAAAAACTTTGGAGCCGAGCAGGGACCTCCTCTATATTCTCCGCCACGAGCAAGCCCACGTCCGCGGACTCCATTCGTTAGACATGATATGGATGCAGGTGATGCGTGCCCTTTTCTGGCTCAACCCCTTTGTGCCATTGCTTATACGCGAACTGCAGTTGGTGCACGAATATCTCGCCGACCGTTCGGCTCAACCTGCATTCTCAGATGCGAAAGGCTACCAACTGGCCCTGCTCCATCACACTTCAACATCGGCAGCTGCTCTATTAAATAACTTCAATGTGTCATCCCTTAAAAAAAGAATTGCCATGCTTAACAGAAAGCCTACGTCCAAACTTTGGGCATTCAAGTATGTTGTGCTCATACCGGCTGCTTTTGCCGTGACAACCTGCTTCAGTTGGGCCAAAACAACAGTGCGCCCCACGGTTCAAACCATGCTGACGGCGCCGTCTGACGACCGAGGCGCCGTTTATCCCGGAGGCGAGACGGCCCTTATGCGGGACCTGGCAGACAAGTTGTGTTTCCCGGTCAAAGCCTTGGAAGATAAGGTGGACGGAAAGTGCATTGTGACGTTCACCATCAACACCGACGGCAGCATAGGAAATGCCCGAGTGACAAAGTCGCTTACGCCCGAATGTGACCGCGAAAGTCTGCGGGTCGTTGGCCTGCTGAAACGCTTCCAGCCCGCCATGAAGAATGGTGCGCCCGTAGCCGTGGACTACGTACTGCCTATCAGATTCCGGAGTAAGTAACCCCCAATACACATCATCTGCGGGCCAAGCCTTTCCTCACGTTGGTGTGGGGGAGGGTTTGGCCCGCAGCGGGGTTTATGGGGGAGATTGGCCGTCGATTATGTCTCGCCCCCTGTGCCCACTGCCAGTGTGGAGCTGATAAAAAAGCATCATCCGCCCCCTCTCCCCTGCTTTTTTCGTCAAATCTTTGCTTAATCAGTTGGTAAAGTGTACTTTTGTGTGTCCGGATTGACGTCGGGCCGGCCGGAAGGGAAGGACGTCCATTTGAAACGCAAACACATACATATCATGGAAACGCAGAATTATATAGCCCTCGCGGGAAAGGAAATAAGCATATCCGTAAGCGTGTTTCTCTTTAAGGAGGAAAACGCATATATCGCCTACTGCCCATCGCTCGACCTCAGCGGGTACGACGCCACGGAGGATAGCGCCAAGCAAGACTTTGAGTATGTGTTGCGCGAATGGCTTAGAGAGCAGATGGACAACGGCACGCTGTACCGCGACCTTGCCAAACACGGATGGAAGGTAGGGCAGGAAAAGGCCATAGAGCCAAGCGTGGCAGACATGATACGGGGCAATAAGTCGGCAGGAAAGATATTCTCGTTGCCGGAGTTCAAAAAGACGAATATTCACACTGGCATCCTCTGCTGATGAACACGTACAAACTAAGCAACGTCTCTCTGACGCAGTTTCGCCAGTTTCTGTCCGACATAGGTTGCGTGTGTGTATCGACGTCAGGAGGACACGAGAAATGGAAGAAGGAAGGATGCCTAAGGTCCGTCATACTGCAAACGCATATCGACCCCGTTCCTGAGTTTATCGTAAAGAACAACCTGCGTACATTAGGGCTTTCCCGCAACGACTTTATCGAATGGTTGAAGCAATGCAGCACGAAATAATAAATGCCCTCTCGTCATCAGCCGACCCCTGGTTTGAAGACGAAGAAAATAGGCGCATTGTCCGCAGCGGTATAAATAGTCTTGAAGCAGGCGGAGGAAAGATATATACATCTGCAGAACTCAAACAAAGGCTCGGACAATGAAGTACAGGATAAGGTTGTCGCCACTTGCAGAAGAGCATCTGAAAGAATGGCCGAAAAGAAAAGGATAATGTGCTCTCTGACGTAGATCGAGACGTATTCGTCGGCAACAGCAGCAAGCAGAAAAGCAGATGGCAGAGACCCGCAATGGGGTGCTGGGATGCCTGCTCATCTTCCTCATCATCATCTTGTGCTTTGTCGGTTGCTGACCATGCTCCCTCCCCTCAAAACCATCAACCCCTCTGCGGGCCAAACCTCCCCCACACCTACGTGAGGAAAGGTTTGGCCCGCAGAGCGTTTATGGGTGCAGGGCGGGGGCGTTATTTACCGAAGACGCCCAGGAGGCCGCCGCCCTTGTTGTAAATAGTCTTCTCGTTGGCCGGGATCGCCTTGATGGCATCCAGGTCGCTCTTGGTGGCCTTGCGGAAGTTCTTATACACAGCGGGGAAGCCCGTAACGGTCAGTACGCGCTCGCCGTAGGGCGTCCGCTGGAAGGTAAACTGAGCCTCCAGCAGCACGTCGGCCTTCTGCTCTTCCAGCAGTTCGGCGATGAGGTTGCCCTTGGCCGTGCTCAGTTTGGGTTCGGCGATGTGGCAGGGCGAGAAGCTCCACGTCATGGTCTTCGACGTCTTGCTCTTCACTTCAAGGTCGGCCACTGTGGGATAGGTCACAACCGTGTTGTCCACTTCGGCAGTGGTCGCCGTCTTCCTGATGGTCGTGCACGACGACGCCATCAGCATCAGTCCCGCGGCGAGGGAGAGGTATTTCAGGTGTTTCATGGCAGAAGCGTTTTGTACAGGTTAACGAGCCACCTTGAAGTTCTTGTACGTTGCGGGATAGCCGCTGACGGTTACCGTCTTATATTTGCTGCCGAAGAGGCCGTGATGCTTGACCAGCACATACTGCGGGGCTACCAGCACGTCGGCATTGCCGTTCTGGGCCAGTGCAGCCTGTATGGCGGCATTGATGACGTTCTGCTTGCCACCCTTGCGTTCCGCGCTGATGGTGTGGTGGGTGTAGGTTATTTTTTGGGAAGAAACAATCAGGTCGGCCGTCGATTGTGCTTCGAGCCCTGTGGCAACGTCAAGCGTCGATGCTGTCTTGGTCACGGTGGTGCAGGAAGCCAGCGACAGGCCAACAACCAGAGCGGAGAGGAAAAACTTTTTCATAAGTCATGCAGGTTTTAAGGTTAATGAATAGATGGATTGCGTTCCCCGGAATCGCGCCGCAATTTATACACTTATTTACAATTAACAAAGAAAGTTTCTTAAAAAATGCGCTATATGGCCAAGTTTTTCTTGAAAATATGTCAAAAAGCACGATTGCGCATACGCTTTTTTCCGCTCGTGGCGGTGCATATTTGTTACAACTCCCCCATGGGGCGTGCACACCGTTGCCCCGGGCATAGTGTGCAATCTGCTTCTTCACATTTGTTAACCTCGAGAAGGGGCGCGGAATGCACCGCCCACCCTCGTGTTCGAAAATAACGCAAGCATGGCGCGGCGGGTTTTGACGAAATATAGCGAAAACGGGGTGATGAGGTAGGCCGTTGGTTAAATCCGGTGAAAATTCGGTGTTTTCGGCTCGAAAAAGGCCCTCGTCGGCCGGCCGAAGGGTGTGCGTTTTGGCGGTCACTGTAAGCGTTACAGGATTTTCTGTAACGCTTACAGGAAATTCTGTCGCCCTTACTGTGGCGGCCGAATGCAATTTTCACCCTGTGTCACGCCGTTTCGCTTCTATTTGTGCGGCCGCGGCGCTTCACGTTATTGGCGCCGAAATTCACGTTGTTGGCCGGGTGTGCAATAATCAGCGCACCATCTTTCCGGTGCGCCGGGGTGTGACGGCAGGTGGCGGTCAACGAAGAGCGCCGTCGCGGTTGAGGCCGCGGCGGCGCCGGAAAGAATTTGCGGATTGATTGAATGGGGATGTGCGGGCGGTGTCACGGCTTCTTGTAGCCACACTTCGGGCAGACACCCTTCTCGTTCAGCGCGATGCCGCAGAGCGGGCAACGCTCGATGCTGATGTGCGAGGGGAACTCCTGCGTGGCAGCGTTGACGCCGCTGGTGAAGGTCAGTTTGACGATGTTGAGTTTGTCCTTCAGCAGGTCATAGACCATCTTGATCATGCCCTCTACCGTCATTGTCTCCTTCGTCACCACCAGGCGGCAGTCGGGGAAGGCCTGGCAGAGGTCCGTCTTGAAGGCTGCGCCCTTCATCTTGTTCTGCGGCGTGCCATTCTTGATGCCTGTCTTCTCATAGACGTCGAGGATGGCGGGCAGCAGCGGGTCGTCCTCGCGCAGCACCAGGGCATGGTCGAAATTCTTGAGCACTTCCCAGGCAACCTTCTGGATCTCGTTGCAGGGGTAGGCCATGTTGACGCCCTCGTTAATGGGCTCTTCTACTTCGATGGTCAGGACGCCCGTGTGGCCGTGCAGATACTGTGCTTCGCCCTTGAAACCGTAGAAACGGTGGGCATACTGTAAGTCTAAAGTGGCAATGCTTCTCATGGTGTTTGGTGTTTAATATGGGTTTAACTGTCCGCAAAGTTAGTAAACCTTTTGGTATGCTCCAAGTCTTATACCAACTTTTTTCTTAAAATCATTCTAAATTTTAATTCTTCTCTCCTCTCCTTTCGTGGTCTTATATGCCTCCGTCAGCGCCGGATGTCCATCGTGACGTCCATGTAACTGCGTCGTCCCTCGATGTAGTCGGCATAGAGCGTCTCCTCGTCGCGCCCTTTGAGGATGTGGCATTTGCCGCACACCTCGCAGTGGTGCAGGCAGCGCCAGGCATCGCGGACGAAGCGCAGGCGCTCGTCGCGGGTGGAGCAGAGGATGTCGGGAGGGTTCATGGCGTGGAGGGAGGAGAGGGTGGGGGCTTTCAGATATTTTAGTTTTCTAGATGTTCTAGGTTTTCTAGAGATTCTAGAAAATCTAGAGATTATAGAGATTCCAGAATCTTCAGAGATAGACGTCAGCCCTTCTTTCGGCCGTTGAGCCACCGGCGCATAGGCTCGTCCCATAGGCGCATGGCGGCGTAGGCCGTGGCCAGGCAGAGCAGGAAGGTGGCCGTGGCCACGAAGGCCTGCTTGGCCACGGGCGCGTCGTGGTGCGTGTCGATCCAGGTAAAGAAGAGATAGACGATGGGATAGTGGGCCAGGTAGAGCGGATAGGACAGGCGGCCCAGCCACTGGCAGGCCCGCTGTGTGCGCGGCTGCAGCGTCACGCGTTGTGCCCCCAGCCATACGGTGAAGGGGAAGAGCAGGGCCACGCAGAGCAGGTTGAAGATGCCGTCGAGGAGCGGGTGGGCGTAGCCGCCAATCTGGTCGGTGCACACCACGGCGATGATGATGAGCGAGCAGAGCGTGAAGCGCGGCAGACGGCTGGTGCGCGTGGTGAGGTAGTCGGGACGGCGCGCCATCAGGCGGAACATCAGCAATCCGGCAAAGAACGAGAAGCCCACGCGGGCCAGGCCGATATACACCTGTTCGGCCGTCAGCGACCATCCCGCGTTGAGCGAGCACGGGTAGTCGTGCGTCTCAAGCATACCCAGCAGGTTGAGCGACAGGGCACTGTCGGCCAGCATCACGCCAAACACCGCCACCAGCGCGGCCAGTGCCCGGCGCCCTATGCGGAAGACGAAGAGGCAGAACAGCACGTTGGCCACATATTCAAACACCATCGACCACTGCGGGATGTTCAGCAGAAACATCTCCCCGTTCTCGCGCACGTTCCATTCCGGCGCGATGGGCAGCATGAAGAAACTCCCCAGCGCATTGAGCGCCAGATAGCCCAGGTTGGCCCCGGCGATACCCGCATAGTACGGACCCTCCTGAAAGAAGAAGAGCGCCGTCCCCAGCAGGACGCCGAAGAGCACCATCGGCTGCAGGCGGATCAGACGCGCCCGGAGGAAGCCCCGGCGGCTCATGAGCCCGCTGCGCATCCGTTGCTCATAGGCGTAGCCGATGACGAAGCCCGAGAGGACGAAGAAGAAATCGACGCAGAGGTAGCCGTGGTTGAGGTGCTTATACACAGGGTCGTAAGAGAAAGCCTCGCTCAGGTGGAACACGACGACCATCAGGGCCGCCACGCCGCGCAGGCCGTCCAGGATGTCGTAGCGATAGGGTGTGGTGCAGGCGTTGGCGGTGGGCATCGGGCGGTTGGTCTCGTCGGTGGTGGGTTTCATAGAGAGGAGATAAAGGTGTTGGAGTTAAGGGGTGGTTGAAAGTTTTGCCGGCTAAGGTACATACTTCCCGCGAGGTGGCCAAACGGAGAATGGGCGAACAGGTAGTATGGGGCAGAATGCGGGTGTATCAAAAAGCAAAAGTTTAATTCGCACTCGAAGGCGCATCAGAATGGCCGAGAGCAACGTAGCAGATTGGCCATTATGATACATCGCCCAGAACGTTCAAGATAGCGACCGTCCCTTGCCCCTCGCCCCTCGCCGAATAATACCCTTATCCTCTTTGCCATAGGTTGAAATTAGTTAACTTTGCAGGCGGTGGAGGCTGCTGAGGCTGGCCTCTTTCAAAATGTTTCCTTTTATCTTTTTTCTTAACTAATCTGTTTTTTACCCGATTCCTATGAATCTCTTCCGTCTGCTCCTTGCCGGCAGTCTGCTCTTTGCAACGCCGGCTATCAAGGGCCAGGACAAGCCCTTCCATCAGGTGGCCTATGACGATTGCGGCGATGCCGACCGTCAGCCCCACCTTATTCTCGGTGAAAACTATGTCATGCCCGAGCGCTATGGCTCTGACATGGTCATGCGCACCTGCAACTTTGGCGGCCGCGTCATCTACGCCTTCGACCACCTCGACATCCAGGCCAACTACCGCCTTGAGATCGCCTTCCTCGCCGACCATGCCCGCCGTCTCACTCTTACTGCCGATGGCAACGCCCTCTGCGACCCCATTGACGTACCTGCGGGTCAGGTGGTGCGCAAGGTCATCGACCTGCCCCGCCATGCCTTCGCCTACGGGCAGTTTGTCCTCGTCATCGAAAAGGAGCAGGGCGACAACGCCTTGGTGTCTGAATACGCATGCTGTCCACCAACAAGAAGCCTCTTGACGCCGTACCTGCTGAGGCTCGCATGGCCCTGCAGCGGGTGCAGTCGTACCACGTCAATACCAACGTTAATGCCGACAGTGTGCTGCCGCTCTATGTCCCAGTGCCGGCCGCCGTACACGGCGTCTATCGCCCGGTGCAGTCGCTCAACGGCACGTGGCAGTTTTCTGAGCAGGCGCAGGGAGACCGTTGGCATGCCATTCAGGTGCCCGGCGAGTGGGCCATGCAGGGCTTCCGCGTCGATTCGGCCGGCACCGCCCGCTACCGCCGCACCTTCGACGTACCCGCCGACTGGGCCGGCCAGCGCGTGTTCCTTCGCTTCGATGCCGTTCACAGCCAGTGTGCCATCTATGTCAACGGCCGCCGCGCCGGTGCCCACAGTGGCGGCATGACGCCCTACGACCTCGATGTCACCGCTCTGCTGCGCCCCGGCACCAACAGCGTGGCGCTCGACGTGCAGAGCGAGACCGAGGCCGACATGCTGGGCAGCATGACGCAGTATGCCGCCCACCAGCTCGGCGGCATCACGCGCAAGGTGACGCTCTTTGCCGTGCCCGGCGTCTATCTCTCCGACCTCCGTGTGGAGACCGACCTCGACAGTGCCTACCACAATGCCCGCCTGCGCCTCACCGTCGCCGTGACCAATGCCACCGACACCATCGCACGAGGCATCGGCCTGCGCGCCACCCTCGACCGCCATACGGCATCGGGCACGCTCTCTATGCCCGACATAGCTCCCGGACAGACGCAGCGCGCCACCATGGAGGTGGATGTGCAGAGCCCCCTGCTTTGGGACAATGAGCATCCAAACCTCTACCAACTCAGCCTCGACCTCAACGCCAACACCACCACCCTGGCACAGGTGCGCCGACGCATAGGCTTCCGTGAGGTGGAGGTGCGCGGCAACGAGGTGCTGGTCAACGGACGCCCCGTCAAACTCAAGGGCGTATGCCGCCACGAGGCGCATCCCCTCTATGGACGCTCACTCACGCCCGAGGAGTGGAAAGCCGATGCCGCACTCTACCGCGAGGCCAACTGCAACTTCATCCGCACCTCCCACTATCCGCCCGCTGAGGAGTTCATCGAATGGTGCGACGCCATGGGCCTCTTTGTCGAACTGGAAGCCCCCGTATGCTGGGTGGGCCATTCGGCTAACGAAAACTGGCAGCGCCTCAACTATAAGGACGACCACTACTACGAATATATTCTCCAGGCCAACATGGAGACCGTCCATTTCTACCGCAACCACCCCTCCGTGCTCTTCTGGTCTCTCGCCAACGAGTCTTGCTGGAACAAGGGCTTCGCGCAGGTGGCCGAGTACGTCCGTAAGGCCGACCCCACACGCCCCTTCTCCTTCCACGACCAGGCCTACGGCGGCTACAACAACCAGGGCAGTACGACGCCCATTGCCAACATCCACTACCCTGGCCCCAGCGGCTACCGCATGGCCGAGAAGATTGGTCGTCCCATGACCTACGGCGAATACTGCCACCTCAACGTCTATAACCGCACCGAACTGGAGACCGACCCTGGTGTCCGCAGCGACTGGGCATTGGCGCTCCAGCCCATGTGGGAACGGATGTATGCCACCCCGGGCATCCTGGGCGGATCCATCTGGTCGGGCATCGACGACATCTTCCAACTGCCCGATGGCCGCGCCGTGGGCTACGGCTCTTGGGGACCGGTGGACGGCTGGCGGCGCACCAAACCCGAATACTGGGACATGAAGAAGGTCTTCACGCCCCTCAAGGTCACCACCACCCGCCTCGAACCTGCCGCCACGCTGCATGTGGCGTTCGAAAACCGCTACACCTTTACCAACCTCAACGAGACGCTCGTCCGCTGGCACTTCGCTGGCGCTCAAGGCACGGTCACGGCCGATGTGGCCCCAGGCAGCACGGGTACCTTGGCTATCGTCACGGGGTGCCCCGCACAGGCCGGACAGTTGCGCCTTGAGGTGATGGATCCGCGCGGCTTCGTGGCCGACGAATACCTCATCCCTGTTGGTCCGCAGGCTGCCGATAGCCTCTCGTTGCCTCCCACACAGCCCACACGTCTCAAGAGTAGCCGTAGCGTGCTGACGGCCAGCGGCCGTACCTTCCGCTGCACCATCGACCGCACCACGGGCGCTCTGATCAGTGCCGAACGCGACGGGCGTCCAGTCTTGACTGGCGGACCGTGGCTCATGGCACTGCCTCTGACGGGTGGCGGCTGCTACCCCAACCACAACGCCGATACGCCCGTCTTCAACGACCTCTGCGATGGCTGGAAGGCCACATCTGTCACCGCCGAGACCGTGGGCAACGACGTCGTTGTCCATGTCAAGGGCACCTACCGGCAGTTTGATGGCGGTTACGACCTTACCATTAATGCCAACGGCACGTTGCGCATCGACTACCGCTTCACCGCCCTCGAGGACATCAATCCCCGACAGTGGGGCATGGTCTTCGAGACGTCGAAGGGTTACGACGAGACCTTCTGGCAGCGCCAGGGCCTCTGGAGCGTCTATCCCGACGACCATATAGGTCGCACCACGGGCACGGCACTGAGTTTCTATCCCGAGGTGCCCGCACGCCCCGATGCCCGCACGGCGCCCACATGGGCCTGGAGCAAAGACCACAATGCTCTTGGCAGCAACGACTTCCGCTCTACGCGCCGCAACATTCTCCGTGCCGGATTGCGTCAGCCCGGTGCTGCTGGCGGAGTGATGGTATGCTCCGATGGCAAGCAGCATTGGCGCGCATGGAAAGCCGGCGAACGCTCCCGCTTCCTCGTGGCCGATTTCGTCACCGCTGGCGCCGAAATGTTCCTGGGCAGCCACTATGCTCCCTTCCGCAAACCCCTCAAGTCCGGCGACACCATCAGCGGTACCATCACGCTGCAATTGTAGGGTGAGAAAGAGGGATGCCGATAGCGACGACGCAAAACTTCCCTAACGATTGAGCGGAGGGTGTATCAAAATTCTGCATTTTGATACACCCTCCGCTCAGTTTCATCAGAAAGGCTGAGATGCAAGGCCTTATCCAGAAGGAAATGGACCGCCTCACCCGGCCTGCTCAGCATCCGCCTTGCGGCCGTTGAGCCACCGGCGACCGGTAGGGTGGCGGCCCGATGGCAACGGCAGATGAACCACATCAACCCGACAGGTTTTGATAGCCCCCATGGCTTTACCATCCCAGAAATAACGTGTACCTTTGTGGCATTGGGACAGGCTTGTGCCATGTTTTCGCTCCTTGCGAGGCCTACCATGTCTCCTCCTCCCTTTATTCTCCCCGCCTGTTCTCCCCCACTACTATGGACAAGAAAACCCTCATGGCCGCCATGCTGCCCTTTGCCGGTCTGGCCGCCGCTGCCACCGACCAGCGCCCCAACATCATCCTCTTTATGGTGGACGACATGGGATGGCAGGACACCTCGCTGCCCTTTTGGACCCAGCGCACGCCGCTCAACGAGCGCTACCATACCCCCAACATGGAGCGCCTGGCACAGATGGGCGTCAAGTTTACCCAGGCTTATGCCTCGAGCATCAGTTCGCCCTCGCGTTGCAGTCTCATGACGGGCACCAATCAGGCCCGCCACCGCGTGACCAACTGGACGCTGACGTACAACAGCACCACCGACTACACCGACGACGTCCTGGCCATGCCGCAGTGGAACGTCAACGGCATACAGCCCGTCGATGGCATCGAGCGCTCGTATTACGCCACACCCTTCGTCCAACTGCTCCGCCAGAGCGGCTACCACACCATTCACTGTGGCAAGGCCCACTTCGGCGCGACGCAGACGCCCGGCGCCGACCCCACCGCCTTCGGCTTCAACGTCAACATTGCCGGCCATGCCGGCGGCGCACCCGCCAGTTACTACGGCACGGCGCGCTTTGGCCACGATGCCAACGGCAAGCCCACGTCGGCCTTCTCTACCCCCGGACTCGAGGCTTATTGGGACAAGGACATCTTCCTCACCGAGGCCCTGACGCAAGAGGCCATCAAGACGCTTGAGCAGTCGCGCAGCCTCGACAAGCCCTTCTTTCTCTATATGGCCCACTATGCCGTGCACATCCCCATTCAGAAGGACATGCGCTTCTACCAGAAGTATAAGGACCGCGGCCTTTCCGACACCGAGGCGGCCTACAGTTCGCTCGTCGAAGGCATGGACAAGAGTCTTGGTGACCTGATGGATTACCTCGAGCGCACCGGTCAGATGGACAACACCATCATCATCTTCATGTCCGACAACGGCGGCCTGGCTGCTTCCAGCCGCACCGCGCCGCTGGGCGTGCAGAACGCGCCCCTGCGTAGCGGCAAAGGATCGGTCTATGAGGGTGGCGTGCGCGAACCCATGATGGTCTATTGGAAGGGTGTAGCCAAGCCCGGCACCACGCAGGACAAGTATGTCATCATCGAAGACTTCTATCCCTCCATCCTCGAAATGGCTCAGGTGACCGACTACACCACCGTCCAGCCTATCGACGGCAAGAGTTTCGTGCCCCTGCTCACGGGTACGGCCGACCCCTCAGAGGGCCGTGCGCTCTACTGGAACACGCCAAACAAGTGGATTGGCGGTGACCACCGCAGCGAGGGCATCGGACAGACCTGCGCCATACGCCAGGGCGACTACAAGATGGTCTATTGGTACATCGATGGCAAGAAGGAACTCTACAACCTGGCCGAGGACATTGCCGAAAGCCATGAACTGGCCGCCGACCATCCCGACATCGTCCACCAGTTGTCGCGCCAGTTGGCCGACTACCTCCGCTCCGTCAACGCCCAGCGTCCCACGTTCAAGGCCACCGGAGAGCCCTGCCCCTGGCCCGACGAAATCAATGCCGAATAGTCTTGGCAGGCATGTGCAGCCGTCGTAGAGGCTGTCTGCACATGCCTGTGCAAATTTTCATCCCCCCCTCCTTACATTCATCGGCCTCCGTTTCGACGCGAGGTCCGGTGATGGCAGATACGCCCATACCACACCTCCCGTTTCAAACACCGCCCGCTGTCCTTACTGCCGGCTGCCGCTCTTTTCTCCACCTCATGGCCATGCAAGACGTCCCCGTTTTGCATGGCCATTTTTGTACGCCCTCCCGCCGCAGCCTTCGCGCCAATGCGCCGGCTTTCACCGCCAAGCCTTTGCTCCGTGGAGGGTGTATCAAAATGCAAATTTTGACGCACACGCGAAGGTGCGTCAGAATGGTTAAGATGCGAGGCGCTGAGGATGAGGGCGCCGGGAGTGTACTGAAGTACATGACCAAGCCCGAAGACGATAGCAACGCAGCAGATTGGCCATTATGACACACCGTCTATATAATATAGACACCCCTTAATTACTTCTTTACGTTATGGCAACCACCAAAATCCGTTTTCGGGCCTCCTCGGTGCCGGGTCGTCAGGGCACCCTTTTCCTTCAGGTCATTCACCGGCGCGTGACGCGGCGTACCGTCCTTTCTTACCGTCTGCTGCCCCACGAATGGGATGCCGAAGGCCAGACCGTGGTCCTCACCGCCGCCCCTTCGGCCGAGCGTCGCCAATATCTGTTGGCCGTGCAGCAGGCGTTGGTGCGCGACGTAGAGCGCCTGCGCCTCATCGTCCTTACCCTCGACCACAGCCGGCGGCCCTATTGTGCCGACGACGTTGTTCTGCAGTTTATGAAGAAAACGCCGTCCGACAGTTTTATGGCCTATGCCGAAACCCTCATCGCCCGTCTGCACGACGAGGGGCGTGCCGCTCTCGCTGCGAAATATCGGGCTGCGCTTGGCAGTCTGCGGCGCTACCTCGGCGGCCGTCCGCTGGCCTTCGCCCGGGTCGATGCCGCGCTGCTACTCGACTATGAGCGGTGGATGCAACGGCAGGGACTCTGCCTCAATACCACCTCCTTTTATATGCGCAACCTGCGCGCCATCTACAACCGTGCCGCCGCCGACGGCCTTGTCCGTCAGACCCGCCCCTTCGCCCGCATCTATACCGGCGTGGCCCGCACGGCCAAGCGCGCCATCACCGCCGATGATGTCCGCCGCCTGATGGCTCTACCGCTGCCGCCGCAGTCGGCCGCCGCTTTCGCCCGCGACATTTTCCTTTTCAGTTTCTACACCTGCGGCATGTCGTTCGTAGATATTGCGCACCTCAAGCGGAGCGACATCCGGGGCCGTTACCTCTGCTATCGCCGTCAGAAAACGGGGCAGGCCATCCGCGTGCGTTGGCAGCCCTGTATGCAGCAGTTGGTCAAGAAATACCGTCGGCCGGGCTCGCCCTATCTCTTCCCCATCATCACGGGGCCCGAGCATGACGCCACACGGCAATGCCAGAACGCGCTGCATCTGGTCAACCGCCAACTTAGGATATTGGGCGAGCTGTTGGCGCTCCCCGTGCGCCTCACCTCCTACGTGGCGCGCCACTCGTGGGCCAGCATCGCCAAGAGTTCCAACGTGCCCTTGGCGGCCATCAGCGAGGCCATGGGTCATACCTCCGAGCGCACCACGCGCATCTACCTCGCCATCCTCGTCAATACCGCCGCTGACAGCGCCAATCAGCGCGTCCTCAGCGCCATTATGCCCGAGGGCAAGACCAAGACAGCAGGGCGGAAGAAAGGGATGCCACGATGAAAAAAATAGGTCCGTCTCTTGGCAAGAGACGGACCTAGGTGACTGCAAAGGTATAAAAAGGTTTCAAACGGACCTAAGAATAAACGGATTATATTTCGGATTTGTAGAAAAAAGCAAGGCTGCGGCTGTTGAGCAGTTGCACGAAACGTGGCACAAATGTGGAGCGAATCGTGGGCTGTATATTGCTTAATGGTTGAAACCATGTACGTTACGGAAGTCTGTCCGTCTCTTGCCAAGAGAAATGACCGGTCGCGCACCCCAAAATGGCGCCGGCTTCAACCGCAAAAGGATGAAAGGGTAAGATGAAAACGCAAGCTATAGGGAAGGTGCCGGAAACAGCCGCTTCTCTCATATTGTCTCTGTAACCACTTGTTTCTCAATAAAAAGCAGAAGCAAGCGGGACTAAAAGATATTGTCTTAATCCTCGGGCTCCCCTTGTAGTTCCTTCGGCCCTCCACCTCTATATCAGAACACCTCTTTATTGTACGTATGGACGCATGTTTGACCACAGACGACTGCTGGTATGTGCTGCGCGACCTGGCGCGGCCCAATGCCAAGAATCCGGCGTACAAGCAACTGCAGGAGATGCCCGACATGAAGGACTGCGTCTTCGTGCCCCTCAAGCAATGCGCCTTCGTGGAGTTTGGCAAGCGCGTGGTGCGCAGCGTCCCCTACATGCCCGACCTCGTCTTCGTGCACAAAACCCGCGCCGAACTCGACCCGGTGGTGCGCAGCATGGAACTGCTCCAGTACCGCTACGTCCGCGGCGGACGGCAGTTTGAAGCCATGGCCGTGCCCCACGAAGTCATGGTGCGCTTCATGGAGGCCGTCCGTCAGGCCAAATCGGTAGAGTATTTCAGTTACGACCAGGTCTCGCCCCATTTCTACGGCAAGCAGATACGCATCGTCGGCGGCCGACTCGACGGCCTCGTTGGCCGCCTGATGGGTAAGCGCGACAGCAAGGTCAAGCGCCTGCTCATCGACCTCGAGGAGTGCAACCTCTCCGCCGCCATACAGGTGGAAGCAGAGTATATACAGTTGGTAAAATAACGAATCATTATGCGAGAATACAAAGACCTTCATATCGCCGTAGCCGGTACGGGCTATGTCGGTCTGAGCATCGCCACGCTGCTGGCGCAGCACCACCGGGTGACGGCCGTCGATGTCGTTGCCGAAAAGGTGGAGAAAATCAACCGCCGCGTTTCGCCCATCCAGGACGAATATATCGAGAAATACTTCGCCGAGAAGGAGCTCGACCTCACCGCCACCCTCGACGGCGCCACGGCCTACCGCGATGCCGACCTCGTCGTCATCGCTGCGCCGACCAACTACGACCCCGTCAAAAACTTCTTCGACACCCACCACATCGAGGACGTCATCGACCTCGTCCTCAGTGTCAACCCCGACGCCGTGATGGTCATCAAGAGCACCATCCCCGTGGGCTACACCCGCTCGCTCTACAAGAAGTATGCCCTGCAGTTCCTCCTCAACCCCGACCTCAAAGGCAAGCACTTCAACCTCCTCTTCTCTCCCGAGTTTCTGCGCGAGAGCAAGGCCCTCTACGACAACCTCTACCCCAGCCGCATCATCGTGGGCTGCCCCAAACAGATTGAGGGCGAGGAATTTGACGAAGAAAACGCCGCCATCGCCGCCATCGGCAATCCCGATGCCGAAGCCCACGCCCGCCTCTTCGCCCGCCTGCTGCAGGAAGGCGCCCTCAAGGAAGACATCGACACCCTGTT